>NZ_JBEXXQ010000001.1:0-305340 GCF_040630525.1 Streptomyces sp. NPDC005799 | reverse complement strand
TTACTACAACCGCCGCCCGGCGCCCCGCGGGTATTCCTTTATTTTGACGACAGGCCCCTGAGATTACAGGGCGTGTCCGGGCCCTTGTCACACAGCGTCAGGTGTGGAGGAGCCGGAGGCGGAGGAGCTGGGGGCGGAGGCGCCGGAGGCCGGGGCGGCGGTCTCCTGCGCCGCGAATCTCGCCTTCGCCTCGTCGATCTTGCGGCCGTAGTGCACCGAGGCCCACCACAGGGCCGCGAAGACCGCGCCGAGGAAGAACATCGTCGGCACGACGAAGCCGGAGGCGATCAGCGCGGCCTGCAGCGCCCAGCCGAAGGCGATGCCGCCCGGCCGGGTCACCACGCCGCACAGCACCAGGCACAGGAACATCGCGATCCCGCTGACCGTCCACACCGTCCCCATGGACAGGTCGGGGTCCTTCATGGCGACGAGTCCCGCGAAACCGATCACGAAGAACTCGCCGATCAGCGTGGAAGCACAGAGCGTACGCACTGGGTCAGCCCCTCCCCAGCAGCAGTCGGGCCTCGCCCACGGTGATGACGGAGCCCGTGACGAGCACACCGCCGCCCGCGAACTCGCCCTCCTCCTCGGCCAGCGTGATCGCCGCCTCCAGCGCGTCCGGCAGCCGCGGCTCGACCTGGACGCGGTCCTCGCCGAACACCTCGACGGCGATCGCGGCCAGCTCGTCGGCGTCCATCGCGCGATGGCTGGAGTTCTGGGTGACGACGACCTCGGCGAAGAGCGGCTCGAAGGCCTCCAACAGGCCCCGCACGTTCTTGTCGCCGCTCGCCCCGACCACCCCGATCAGCCGGCTGAAGTCGAAGGCGTCACCGACCGCCTCCGCGGTGGCACGGGCGCCGGCCGGGTTGTGCGCTGCGTCCAGGACGACGGTCGGGGACCGCCGTACGACCTCCAGCCGGCCCGGCGAGGTCACGGACGCGAAGGCCTTGCGGACCGTGTCGATGTCCAGGGGCTCGGGGCGCTGGGAGCCGACGCCGAAGAACGCCTCCACGGCGGCGAGGGCCACCGCGGCGTTGTGCGCCTGGTAGGGGCCGTGCAGGGGCAGGTAGACCTCGCCGTACTCGCCGCCGAGGCCGCGCAGGGTGAGCAGCTGGCCGCCGACGGCCACCTGACGGGCGACCACGCCGAACTCCAGGCCCTCGCGGGCCACGGTGGCGTCCACCTCGACGGCCTTCTTCAGCAGCACCTGCGCCGCGTCGACCGGCTGCTGGGCGAGGATGACCGTCGCGTCCTGCTTGATGATGCCGGACTTCTCACCGGCGATCGCGGCGGGCGTCTCACCGAGCCGGTCGGTGTGGTCGAGGTCGATCGGCGTGATGACGGCGACGTCACCGTCGATGACGTTCGTGGCGTCCCAGGAGCCGCCCATGCCGACCTCGACGACGGCGACGTCCACCGGGGCGTCCGCGAAGGCCGCGTACGCCATGCCGGTCAGCACCTCGAAGAAGGACAGCCGGTACTCCTGCTGTCCGTCGACCATCTCGACGTACGGCTTGATGTCCTGGTACGTCTCGACGAAGCGCTCGGCGGAGATCGGGGCGCCGTCCAGGCTGATCCGCTCGGTGATCGACTGGACGTGCGGGGAGGTGTAGCGGCCCGTGCGCAGCTCGAAGGCGCCGAGGAGGGCCTCGATCATGCGGGCGGTCGACGTCTTGCCGTTGGTACCGGTGATGTGGATCGAGGGGTACGAGCGCTGCGGCTCGCCCAGGACGTCCATCAGCGCGGAGATGCGGCTGACCGAGGGCTCCAGTTTGGTCTCGCCCCATCGGGTCGCCAGCTCCGCCTCGACCTCGCGCAGAGCCCTGTCGAGCTCGGGGTCCTCGGGGCGGGCGGGCACGTCGGCGTGCGGCTGGCCGCCCTGGGTGCGCAGGGTGCGGCTGCCGGCCTCGATGACCGCGAGATCGGGGTCCCGGTCGGTCTCGGCCGCGACGATCTCGTCGAAGGGGTCGCTGTCACTCACGGGGCCCAGTCTACGGAGCGGGACTGACAGACGTAGGCGAAGGCCCCCGGAACTGGACGTTTCCGGGGGCCTTCGACGCGGGCGGGGTCCTCAGGCGGACGGCAGCCTGTCCAGCTGGGCCTGGATCCTCGTGATGTCCTCCTCCGCCTTGGCCAGGCGGGTGCGGATCTTCTCCACCACGTTGTCCGGGGCCTTCGACAGGAACGCCTCGTTGCCGAGCTTGGCGTTCGCCTGCGCCTTCTCCTTCTCCGCCGCCGCGAGGTCCTTCGCCAGGCGCTTGCGCTCGGCGGCCACGTCGATCGTGCCGGAGAGGTCGAGGGCGACCTCGGCGCCGGCGACCGGCAGGGTCGCCGTCGCGGTGAAGGCGTCGCCCTCCGGCTGCAGACGCAGCAGCTGCCGGATGGCCGCCTCGTGCCGGGCGAGGGCCGTGCCGTCCAGGCTCAGCCGGGCCGGGACGCGCTGACCCGGCTGCAGGCCCTGGTCGTGACGGAAGCGGCGGACCTCGGTGATCACCGACTGGAGAGCCTCGAGCTCCCGTTCGGCGTCCGCGTCCCGGAACCCACTGTCGTTCGGCCAGTCCGCGATCACGATCGACTCGCCGCCCGTGAGGGTGGTCCAGAGGGTCTCCGTGACGAACGGGACGACCGGGTGCAGCAGCTTCAGCGTCACGTCGAGGACCTCACCCAGGACGCGCTTGGAGACCTCGGCCGCCTCACCGCCGGCCTGGAACGTCGTCTTGGACAGCTCGACGTACCAGTCGAAGACCTCGTCCCAGGCGAAGTGGAAGAGCGTGTCCGAGAGCTTCGCGAACTGGAAGTCCTCGTACAACGCGTCGACTTCGGCGACGACGGAGTTGAGGCGGGAGAGGATCCAGCGATCGGTCGAGGACAGCCGTGACGGCTCCGGCAGCGGGCCGTCCACCGTCGCGCCGTTCATCAGTGCGAAGCGGGTGGCGTTCCAGATCTTGTTGGCGAAGTTGCGGGAGCCTTGGACCCAGTCCTCGCCGATGGGGACGTCGACGCCCGGGTTGGCGCCGCGCGCGAGGGTGAAGCGCAGCGCGTCGCTGCCGTACTTGTCCATCCAGTCCAGCGGGTTGACCGCGTTGCCGAAGGACTTCGACATCTTCTTGCCGAACTGGTCGCGGACCATTCCGTGCAGGGCGATGGTGTGGAACGGCGGGGTGCCGTCCATCGCGTACAGGCCGAACATCATCATCCGGGCGACCCAGAAGAAGAGGATGTCGTAGCCGGTGACCAGGACGGAGTTCGGATAGAACTTCGCGAGCGACTCGGTCTGTTCGGGCCAGCCGAGCGTGGAGAACGGCCACAGGCCGGAGGAGAACCAGGTGTCGAGGACGTCGGTGTCCTGCTTCCAGCCCTCGGCCTCGGTGCCGGGCGGCTCCTCGTCGGGACCGACGCAGACGACCTCACCGTTCGGGCCGTACCAGACCGGGATGCGGTGGCCCCACCACAACTGCCGCGAGATGCACCAGTCGTGGAGGTTGTCGACCCAGTCGAAGTACCGCTTCTCCATCTCCTGCGGATGGATCTTGACCTTGCCCTCGCGCACCGCGTCACCTGCGGCCTTGGCGAGCGGGCCGACCTTGACCCACCACTGCATGGACAGCCGCGGCTCGATGGTGGTCTTGCAGCGCGAGCAGTGGCCGACGGAGTGGACGTACGGCCGCTTCTCCGCGACGATCCGGCCCTCGGCGCGCAGCGCGGCGACGATCGCCGAGCGGGCCTCGAAGCGGTCCAGGCCCTGGAAGGGGCCGTGGACGGTGATGACCGCGTGCTCGTCCATGACCGTGATGGCCGGAAGGTCGTGCCGCTGGCCGATCTCGAAGTCGTTCGGGTCGTGGGCCGGGGTGACCTTGACGGCACCCGTGCCGAACTCCGGGTCGACGTGCTCGTCGGCGACGACGGGGATGGTGCGGTCGGTGAGCGGCAGCTTGATCCGCTTGCCGACCAGGTGCTTGTAGCGCTCGTCGTCGGGGTGGACGGCGACAGCGGTGTCGCCGAGCATCGTCTCCGCACGCGTGGTGGCGACGACGACCGTCTCCTCACCCTCGCCGTACTTCAGCGAGACCAGCTCGCCGTCGTCGTCCTGGTACTCGACCTCGATGTCGGAGATCGCGGTCAGACACCGGGGACACCAGTTGATGATGCGCTCGGCGCGGTAGATCAGCTCGTCGTCGTAGAGCCGCTTGAAGATGGTCTGGACGGCCTGGGAGAGGCCCTCGTCCATCGTGAACCGCTCGCGCGACCAGGCGACGCCGTCTCCCAGCCGCCGCATCTGGCCGCTGATCTGCCCGCCGGACTCGGCCTTCCACTGCCAGACCCGCTCGACGAAGGCCTCACGGCCCAGGTCGTGCCGGGACTTGCCCTCCTTGCCGAGCTCGCGCTCGACGACGTTCTGCGTGGCGATGCCGGCGTGGTCCATGCCGGGCTGCCACAACGTTTCGTACCCTTGCATCCGCTTGCGGCGGGTCAGGGCGTCGATGAGGGTGTGCTCGAAGGCATGCCCGAGGTGGAGGCTGCCGGTGACGTTCGGCGGCGGGATGACGATGGTGTACGGCGGCTTGTCGCTCTTCTCGTCGGCCTCGAAGTAACCACGCTCTACCCAGCGCTCGTACAGCGGCCCCTCCACATCGGCCGGCGCGTACTGGGTCGGCAGTTCGGTGTTGGGCGCTGAAGGCTGCTGCTGAGCGTTCTCGGTCACGGGGTCAGTTTAGGGGTGTCGCGGGTGTGTCCCGAAACGTGTTTGCTCTGTAACGGTGGGGCCCCCGCCGCCCTGTGCGAGCCGTGCCTGGTCCAGGATGTCAGGAACACATAAGCATCTGGAGGGGAACCCAGAGATGAGCCACAACCAGCCGGGCCCGTACGGCGGGCAGCCTCAGCAGCCCGGGCCGTACGGTCAGCCGGGGCCCTACGGCCAGCAGCCGCCGCAGGCGCCCCAGCCCGGCTACGGATATCCCCAGCAGCCCCCGGCGCCCCCGCAGCCGGGGTACGGCTATCCGCAGCAGCCCCCGCAGGGTGTGCCGCCGCAGCAGAACCCGTACGGGCAGCAGCAGCCCTACGGCCAGCCTCCTTACGGGCAGCCCTACAACACCGTCCCGCAGCCGCCCGCGCCCGGCGGCGGCAAGAAGAAGACGGGACTGATCATCGGCGCGGTGGCGGTCGTGGCCGCGATCGGCGTCGCCGCGTACTTCCTGATCGGCGGGGGCAGCGGCAGCGGGGGCGGCGACATCGCGAACGACGGCCCGCACAAGCTGACGACGCCGGCGACTGTCATCAGCGGCACCTACAAGAAGTCGAAAAGCGCCGACAGCTCGGACTCGTTCAGCGACGAGGACAAGGCCGACTTCGAGAAGTGGGGCGTGAAGAACCCGCAGGACGTCAGCGCGGGGTACGCGAAGGGCAGCGGGCTGTCCCAGTCGAACCTGAGCTTCGGCGGCGTCTACGGCACGATCGACGACCCGGAGGCGGTCTCGACTCCATGTTCGCGAAGGTCAAGTCCGAGGCGACCAAGGACAAGGACACCAAGGGCAAGCTGCTCGGCAGCCCGCAGGTGGTGCACCCGGCCGGCTTCTCCAACGGCATCATGAAATGCCAGGTGGCGCAGTTCGAGAACGACGACACCTCGTCGACGAGCGCGGGCGCCGCGAAGACCTTCGAGATGCCGATCTGCATCTGGGGCGACCACAGCACGGTCGCCGACGTCACGTCCTTCAGTCTCGCCTCCCTCACCACCGGCTCGGCCGCGTCGGTCGACGACACAGCGGCGCTGGCGGCCAAGCTCCGCAACGACGTCCGCGTCAAGGCCTGACAACAAAGCGTGAGGGGCATCTCGTCAGCGAGCGCCCCTCACGTCACAGGTCGGTCAAGACATCAGGCCCACGAGCAGGCCGTGTTAGCAACCTTGTTCGAAACTCCCAATTGCACGAGCTTGGTCACGCATATGGGATTGGCCGTCGTCCCCAAGCCGGTGGACAGCTTCCCGTAGCCACAAGCGGTCGTCACCTTCGCACCGACGACGTACCCGTAGGACTGGACAATACCGGTGCACTGGGCGACGGTGGCCGAGGCCGACGACGCGGCAATGAGCGGCGCGACTCCCGCCGCCGCCACCACACCAATCGTTGCCAAGATGCGCTTTGTCTTCACTGCTTGGAACCCTCCCTTTTCAGCCACCAGCCACTCGAACGTGTGACCGATGCGGTCGGGTTCATCTGGTCATCACGCCAGACTCGGATCAAGGTGTGACGTGAACCTGACTTGAATTCGTCGCCTGACGGCCGAGACAACTCGGGGTCTCCAGGCGCTTTACCCGGCACCCTGCGCCTCTTCCACAGGGGCTGCGCACAACCCACCCATAAGCAGCGTTTAGGCATGCTCCTGGAAAACCCAGCCAGATGACGACCCTGCCTGGTTCCGTGGCGGAGCAGCACTGCAGCCGCCTCATGCAACGCGCTCCTGGAGTGCGGACGCCCGGCCAACGGCTGCGAGAGGCCCACCCGGTACCACGTCTTGTCACGTCGGCAGGCGTCGGGCAACCTACGGCAGTGGCTGCTGTGGCTTACCCCAGCCTGTCGGTCTTACCGTTCGTCAACTCCCCTCCGATGGCCTGGAGATAAGCGGACCATCGTCGAGGTATCCGGGCGGACGCCCCCGCGTTCAGTCCGGCTGATCCTGGGTGACGCCCATCGTCTTGGCGAGCTGAACCTGCGTCAGGCTGCCTACTGACACCCACTCGACTGTCCCCCCACCAGGAACAGCGCGCGCCTGACCGCGGCGGAGACAACTTCATCCGGGTGCTGACCGCGCCTCCGCTCCGCGGCGGTAGCCCTCGCATGTTGCGGAACCGGCTTCCCGCGACAGCTCCCACAGTTGGCAATGACTAATGTCAGCCGTCAAAGAGAAGGCGCCCGATGATGACCGTCGGGCGCCTTGTACTGCAACGTAGATCCAGCTACGCCGTCTTCTGCTCGCCCGGCCCCCGGCCGTTGCGCGCGTCGCGCGGGATGAGGGTCGGGTTGACGTTGGAGTGGACGACGTCCGCCGTGATGACGACGCGGGCCACGTCCTTGCGGGACGGGACCTCGTACATCACGGACATCAGGACTTCCTCCATGATGGCGCGCAGGCCGCGGGCGCCGGTCTGGCGGAGGATGGCCTGGTCGGCGATGGCCTCCAGGGCCTCGCGCTCGAAGTCCAGCTCCACGCCGTCGAGTTCGAACAGGCGCTGGTACTGCTTGACCAGCGCGTTGCGCGGCTCGACCAGGATCTGGAGCAGGGCCTCGCGGTCCAGGTTGTGGACCGAGGTGATGACGGGCAGGCGGCCGATGAACTCGGGGATCATGCCGAACTTGACCAGGTCCTCGGGCATGACGTCCTCGAACTGGTCCTTGGCCTCCAGCTCCCGCTTGGAGCGGATCGTCGCGCCGAAGCCGATGCCCTTGGCGCCCGCCCGGGACTCGATGATCTTCTCCAGGCCGGCGAAGGCACCGCCCACGATGAACAGGACGTTCGTCGTGTCGATCTGGATGAACTCCTGGTGGGGGTGCTTGCGGCCGCCCTGGGGCGGGACCGAGGCGGTGGTGCCCTCGAGGATCTTCAGCAGGGCCTGCTGGACGCCCTCGCCGGACACGTCGCGCGTGATGGAGGGGTTTTCACTCTTCCTCGCGACCTTGTCGATCTCGTCGATGTAGATGATCCCGGTCTCGGCCTTCTTGACGTCGTAGTCGGCCGCCTGGATCAGCTTCAGCAGGATGTTCTCGACGTCCTCGCCGACGTAGCCGGCCTCCGTCAGCGCCGTCGCGTCCGCGATCGCGAACGGGACGTTCAGCATGCGGGCCAGGGTCTGCGCTAGGAGCGTCTTGCCGGAGCCCGTGGGGCCCAGCAGGAGGATGTTGGACTTCGCCAACTCGATCGCGTCGTCACGGCCGCTGCCGCCGCCGTTCTCGCCGGCCTGGACGCGCTTGTAGTGGTTGTAGACCGCGACGGACAGGGCCTTCTTGGCCGCCTCCTGGCCCACCACGTAGCCCTCGAGGAACTCGTAGATCTCGCGGGGCTTGGGAAGCTCCTCCCAGCGCACCTCGCTGGTCTCCGCGAGTTCTTCCTCGATGATCTCGTTGCAGAGATCGATGCACTCGTCGCAGATGTACACACCAGGCCCTGCGATGAGCTTCTTGACCTGCTTCTGGCTCTTGCCGCAGAACGAGCACTTCAGCAGATCGCCGCCGTCACCGATGCGTGCCACGGTGTGCTTCCCCTTCGCCTGGGAGACGCCTGGATCCAGCGGCTCCTGGTGCTGCCTATTCCGACGGTACCTTGCCGGGCCCCCCGTTCGGGCCCCCCTTGGCGCGGTTCACTGTGACGTGCAGCGTGTCAAAGCACACCAACCGTGCCAAGGGGCGGCAGACGATACAGCTTCCGCCCGCTTCTTTGTCAGCGGACGGCCGCGTTGTTCATCTTCCGGGTGGAGATGATCTGGTCGATCAGGCCGTACGACAGCGCGTCCTCGGCCGTGAGGATCTTGTCGCGCTCGATGTCCTCGCGGATCTTCTCGATCGGCGTGGTCGAGTGCTTGGCCAGCATCTCCTCCAGCTGCGAACGCATCCGGAGGATTTCGTTGGCGGCGATCTCCAGGTCGGAAACCTGACCGCGGCCCGTCTCGCTGTAGGGCTGGTGGATCAGCACGCGGGCGTTGGGCAGCGCCATGCGCTTGCCCGGCGAACCGGCGGCCAGCAGGACGGCGGCGGCGGAGGCCGCCTGGCCCATGCAGACCGTCTGGATGTCGGGCTTCACGAACTGCATCGTGTCGTAGATCGCGGTGAGCGCCGTGAAGGAGCCGCCGGGGCTGTTGATGTAGACCGAGATGTCCCGGTCGGGGTCCATCGACTCCAGGCACAGCAGCTGCGCCATGACGTCGTTGGCGGAGGCGTCGTCGATCTGCACGCCGAGGAAGATCACGCGCTCCTCGAAGAGCTTCGCGTACGGGTCGTACTCGCGGATGCCCTGCGAGGTGCGCTCGACGAAGCGGGGGATCACATAGCGGGACTCGGCGGCGGGACCCGTGTACTCGGCGCGTGTGCGGTCGTACAGGCCGCTGCCGGGGAAGTCGTTCACTGTCTGTCTCCTAGGGGCTGTGGCGGTCGGCTGGGGGCTGTCCTGGGGCCTCAGGCCCCGGTGGTGCCGCCGCCGCCCGGGATACCGGCAGCCGTGGTGATGACGTCGTCGATGAGGCCGTACTCCTTGGCCTCCTGCGGGTCGAACCAGCGGTCGCGGTCCGAGTCACGGGTGACCTGCTCCACGGTCTGGCCGGTGTGCTGGGCCGTGAGCTCGGCCATGCGCTTCTTGGTGTGCAGCAGCCGCTCGGCGTGGATCTTGATGTCCGAGGCAGAACCGGCCAGACCGGCGGAGGGCTGGTGGATCAGGATCTCGGCGTTCGGGAGGGCGAACCGCTTGCCCGGGGTGCCCGCGCTGAGCAGGAACTGGCCCATGGAGGCGGCGAGGCCCATGGCGATCGTCATCACGTCGTTCTTGATGAACTGCATGGTGTCGTAGATCGCCATGCCGGCCGTGATCGAGCCGCCCGGGCTGTTGATGTAGAGGTTGATGTCCTTGTCGGGGTCGGCCGCGGCAAGGAGCAGCAACTGTGCGGTGATCTTGTTCGCGATGTCGTCGTCGACCGGCTGGCCGAGGAAGATGATCCGCTCGTTGAGCAGCCGGTTGTAGACCTGGTCGCCGAGGCCACCACCGATGGAAGGCTCGCCGGCGGCGGAGGGCATCAGATTCGTCACGTATCCACCTGCTCGTCTTACGACGGCGCCGGGCCGTCTTCACGTGTACTGCCGGGGGCAACGGGACTCCCCTGCCCTCGTACTCATGGACCCTAACGCGCTGGTCCCTCCGGGGAATCCCGGTAACGGGGGTGTTCGCCGGGGGCGTAGCGGCGGGCGCCCCCTCGCCGTATGCGGGGAAGGGCCCGGGGAACACGTCCCCGGGCCCTTCCCCGCGACATCTCCAGGCGCCTCGGGCGTCAGCCCTCGGTCTTCTCCCCGGCCGCGGCGTCCTCGGCCGGAGCGTCCTCGGTGGCCGCCTCCGCGGTGGCCTCCTCGGTCGCCTCGGCGGCCTCGTCCTCCTCGTCCTCCAGGTCGACGATCTCGCCGTTGGTGTCCTTGACGGTGGCGGCCTCGACGACGACCGCGAGGGCCTTGCCGCGGGCGACCTCGCCGACCAGCAGCGGCACCTGGCCGCCCTCGACGACGGCCTGGGCGAACTGGTCGGGGGACATGCCGGAGGAGGCCGCGCGGCGCATGAGGTGCTCGGTGAGCTCCTCCTGGTTGACGTTCAGCTTCTCCTGCTTGACCAGCTCGTCGAGGACGAACTGGGTCTTGATGCCCTTGACCGCCGCCTCACGGGTCTCGGTCTCGAACTCCTCGGCGGTCTTGCCCTGGATCTCCAGGTACTTGTCGAGGGTGAGACCCATCTGGCCGAGCTGGTGGTGCTCCAGGTTGTGCTTACGCGTGTTGATCTCGTCCTCGAGCAGCTTCTCGGGGACGGGCACCTCGACGAGCTCCAGCAGCTTCTCCAGGACGCGCTCCTGGGCCTGCGTGGCCTGGTCGTACTGCTTCATGTTCTCCAGGCGCTTGCGGCTGTCGGCCTTGAGCTCCTCGAGGGTGTCGAACTCAGAGGCGAGCTGCGCGAAGTCGTCGTCCAGCTCGGGCAGTTCGCGCGCGGCGACCTGGGTGACCTTGACGCTGACCTCGGCCTCCTTGCCGGCCGCGGAGCCGCCCTTGAGCTCGGAGGTGAAGGTGGCCTCGCCACCCGCCTCCAGACCCTTCACGGCGTCGTCGATGCCGTCCAGCAGCTCGCCGGAGCCGATGGTGTAGGAGACGCCGCTGGCGATGCCGTCCTCGAGGACCTCGCCGTCGACCTTGGCCTCCAGGTCGATGGTGACCACGTCGCCGTCCTCGGCGGCGCGCTCGACCGGGGAGGTGGAGGCGAAGCGCTCGCGGAGCTGCTCGACCGACTTCTCGATGTCCTCGTCGGTGACCTCGACGGCGTCGACCTCGACCTCGATGCCGGAGTAGTCCGGGATCTCCAGGGCCGGGCGGACGTCGACCTCGGCGGTGAAGTTCAGCGTCTCGCCGTCCTTCAGCTCCGTGATGTCGACCTCGGGCTGGCCGAGGACGTCGATCTCGGCCTCGTTGACCGCCTCGGTGTAGAACTTCGGAAGCGCGTCGTTGACCGCCTCCTCCAGGACCGCACCGCGGCCGAACCGCTGGTCGATGACGCGGGCAGGGATCTTGCCCTTGCGGAAGCCCTTCACCGTGACCTGCTGGTTGATCTTCTTGTACGCCGCGTCGAGGCTGTCCTTGAGCTCCTCGAAGGGCACCTCGACAGTGAGCCGAACCCGAGTCGGGTTCAGGGTCTCCACGGCGCTCTTCACGGTTCGGTCTCCTTGATGGCTGACTTCTCGGATTCTGCCGGGGCCAGAACGGCTCCGGCGGATTCGCCGCCCGGAGGACTGCTTCGTAGAGGAGAGACACACGGGCGTGCAGCTTGCATAGTAACGGCAGCGGCGACACGCCCCAAAGGCGATCAAGGGACGCGATCACCGAGGTGATCGCGGGTGACCGGTGTTGACCGGTCGCTGGTCGGGGTGGCGGGATTTGAACCCACGGCCTTCCGCTCCCAAAGCGGACGCGCTACCAAGCTGCGCCACACCCCGTCTGGTGCGACACGTAGGGTACATGGCCGCAGGCAGTGAGGCTGCCGCATTTTCCCAGCAGGAGCCGCCGCATTTGCCTCGCCGGGGCGCGCGGGCGGGGCGGCCGGGCAATGCGGTGTGCGGCCGGGCGCGCCGACCCGCTACGATGCCTTCAGTGCCGCGGTCTTTCCGACCTGCGGCGCGCTGTGTGCGGGCGTAGCTCAATGGTAGAGCCCCAGTCTTCCAAACTGGCTACGCGGGTTCGATTCCCGTCGCCCGCTCTGACCTGGCTCAGGCCCGGGCGGCGGGTAAATTTACCCGCCGCCCGGGCCTGAGTCGTTGGACGTCGGATCAGCCGTCCGTGCCCTCCGCGTGCCCGTTCCGACCGGAGCCGCGTCTGAACGCCTGACGATCAGGTCGTCGAACGGCAGCGGCGATATCGCGTACGCGGCGTCAGCCGATCCAGTCCCATTCCTGTTCGGTGCTGCCGAGGCAGTTGTAGATGATCACCTTGGTGTTGTTGGCGGTGCCTCCGCCGCCGGCCGTGGACATGCACTTGCCGGCCTTGATGTTGTAGAGCTGGCCGGTGCTCGAGTAGTCCCACTCCTGCTCGGAGCGGCCGTTGCAGCTCCAGAGGATCACCTCCGTGCCGTTGGCCGTGGCGCCTCCGCCCGCCAGGGACAGGCACTTGCCGCTCTTGAGGTTGCGCAGCTCGCCGGAGGGCGTGGCCTCGAACCAGTACTGCTCGTGGCCGGTGCCGCAGGTGTAGATGACGGCGTTGGTGCCGTCGGCGGTGGAGCCGCCGCCGGCCAGCGACAGACAGCGGCCGCTCTTGTAGTTCTGCACCCGCGAGTAGACGTCGACCGCGCCGGCCGAGGGCGCGGCCGCCGCCAGGGCCGTGACCGTCAGCGCGCCCGCCGCCAGCGCCGCCCAGGATCTCTTCAGCACGTGAGGGAATCCTTCCGTCGTGCGGGACGCCCTTCGCCCCGCCTTCTTGACAGGGTGATCTTGGCTCGACGGACTCAGGCCCGAACACAGGGCTTTCAGCCCCTTGGCAGGTGAATGCGAGGGGTGGTGCGGGTTAAGGGGGATTTTCCGTACGGTCCCGCGCGATGACCGGGTGCCCGTTTCCTCCCGGGTCACGGAGGAGATCGACGGCGAACCGGCGGCCGGGGCGCACGTCGCCGCGGGACGGCGGCATGGCGGGAAAGCGCCGCGCCGGCGCCCCGACCGGTCGCGACGGTCAGAAGCTGATCGAGTTGATCGTCTCCGCTATCGAGTTGAGGAAGCGGTTGATCGAGGGGGCC
This sequence comes from Streptomyces sp. NPDC005799, assembly GCF_040630525.1. Lineage (NCBI taxonomy): Bacteria > Bacillati > Actinomycetota > Actinomycetes > Kitasatosporales > Streptomycetaceae > Streptomyces > Streptomyces sp. NPDC005799. The sequence continues at coordinate 292,335 of NZ_JBEXXQ010000001.1, read as the reverse complement.
ATGCCGGTCGAAGCGAGGAAGAAGCCGAACAGGATCGCGACGATGGCGGGTCCGGCCTTGATGGAGCCGCCCCGGATCAACACCACCAGGATGATCGCCAACAGCAGCACCACAGACAGTGAAATGGCCACAACTGATCACACCCTCGGTCGGTCCGCTCTCCCGGCCCGGGGGTGCCCGGCCCGCACACCCCCGCCAGAACCATCGTGCCACCAACCAGGCCCGCGTATGCGACAGGTGAGGCATCGTCGGCCACACTGTGCCCGACCTTTGCCCGGACCATGCGGAGGCGCCCACCCCCCGCACCCCCGAGGCACCCCCAACTCCGGTCTCCCGCACAGGAATTCGACGGCGCACTCGCACAGGAAATCGCGCGGGATCGTTTCCCTGCCCACACAACTCGTTCGCAGGCAATTCGAATTGTCGCCACAGACACATCAAGAGGGCGCGTTTTCCATGACTTTGTCTTGAATAATCCGGACTAACCGGTGCATAAGGTCAGCGGACGGAGATGTCTACTTCCGCAATTACCGGGTAGCCGAGGGGTTCCTGCGCAGCCTTATGCAGGAATGACATGGACGGTTTTACGAATTCCCACAGACGCCGCTAGGGTTCCCAGATGTTCGACGCCGCTTCGTCCCCCGGTCATCTCAGAACACCGCTCCCCCCGGCCCGGCCGCCGACGCCCCCACAGCGCGACGCGTTCTTCGACAACGCCAAGTACCTGGCGATCGTGCTGGTGGCCATGGGCCACTCCTGGGAGCCGCTCAAGGGCGACAGCCGCGTCCTGGAGGCCGCCTACACCGTCGTGTACGCCTTCCACATGCCGGCGTTCATCATCATCTCCGGCTACTTCTCCCGCAGCTTCGACATGCGCCCCGACCGGCTGCGCCGCCTGATCACCGGTGTAGCGGTGCCGTACATCGTCTTCGAGACGGCGTACTCGCTCTTCAAACGCTACGGCGACCACGACCCGGGCATGTCGGTCAGCCTGCTGGATCCCTGGTACCTGACCTGGTTCCTGGTCGCCCTGTTCGTGTGGCGGCTGACCACCCCGCTGTGGAAGACCGTCCGGTGGCCGCTTCCCCTGGCCATCGCCGTCGCCATGCTCGCGACGCTGTCGCCGGACATCGGTGACGACCTGGACCTGCAGCGCGTCCTGCAGTTCCTGCCGTACTTCGTGCTGGGTCTGTGCATGAAGCCGGAGCACTTCCAGATGGTGCGCACGCGTGCCGTTCGGCTCCTGTCGGTGCCGGTCTTCGCCGGCGCGCTGATGGTCGGCTGGTGGGCGGTGCCGCGGATGAACGCCGCCTGGTTCTACCACCGCGACTCCGCCGAGGAACTGGGCGCGCCCTGGTGGTCCGGGCCCGTCATGGTGCTGGCCCTGATGGGCTGTTCACTGCTGCTGACCGCCTGCTTCTTCGCCTGGGTGCCGCGCCGCACCATGTGGTTCACGGCGCTCGGCGCGGGCACGCTGTACGGCTATCTGCTGCACGGCTTCGTGGTGAAGGCCGCCGACTTCTACGGCTGGTTCGACCACAGGTGGCTGCACGGTCCGCTCGGTGAGATCTTCGTGACCCTCGTCGCGGGCACCGTCGTCACCCTGCTGTGCACCGCGCCGGTGCGGCGGGTGTTCCGGTTCGTGATGGAACCCGACATGAAGTGGGCGTTCAAGCGGGACGCGGCCGAACTGGCCCGCGACCGCGACAAGGCCGAGCAGCGGCAGATGGCCAACGCCTAGGGCTGGGGCCGCTCCAGGCCGAGGAGTGCGCGCATCCGGGCGTACTTCTCGGTCAGCCGGGTGCGGGTGGCCGGGTCGGCGAGGCGGGCGAGACGGTCCGGCTCGGCGTTGTGCGCCAGGTCCGCCTCCTTCACCAGCAGCGCGCCCGGCGTGGCGAGGATCCGCGCGGCGTACTCCTCGGGCGTCTCCCCGGCCCGCTTGGTGACCGCGAGCACGATGTCCTTCGTACGGCGGCTCAACGCGGCCCGCTCCAGCCACCGTTCGCTCAGCGCGTCGTCCTCCACGGCGTCGTGCAGCCAGGCGGCGGCGATCTGCTCGGCGTCGCCGCCCCGTGCGCGTACCCCCTCGGCGACGGCCCGCAGATGCTCGGCGTAGGGCCGGCCCGCCTTGTCGGTCTGTCCCTCGTGGGCGGCCCGGGCGACGGCCTCCACCTCGGCCAGGGTGAGCTCATCGGATGTCTCGGTCACCCCTGAAGTGTCTCCCAGCGCGGCGCCGCCCGGCCGGGAGGGTCGCGGCGAGGAGGCCGAGGACGACGATCGTCCCGGCGAACGCCCCGTACACCAGCGGCGGGATCTACGGCCCCTGCCCGGTCAGCCGCTTCGTCATCGGCACCAGGGTGGCCGGCGCGATGCCCGTGCCGAGGACGATGCCGGCGAGGGCGTCGACGGCGATCTCCCCACGGCCCAGGGCGAGTCGGCCGTGCTTGACGTCCAGATCCTGTACGGCGGCCAGGTCGCGGACCGTGCCCGCGACGCCCTGTGCGGTGGCCGACTCCCGGCAGCCGGCGGCCGGGGCGAGGACCGAGGACTTCAACAGGCCGACGGCGGCGGTGACTTCGGGGGTGTGCTCGGCCTGCCGTACGGCGTCCGACGTACGGACGCGGAGCACGGGCGGGCGATGAGGGCGGCCGGCGGATGCGGGCGGGGGAAAACCCACCGTGGCGCGGCGCGGAGCGTCAGGTCAGCGGGCCGCTGCCGCCGTGGGGCCTTCCCGGCAGATCAGCAGCAGCGCCCGGTCGTCGTTCACGTCCTTCGCCACCGCCTCGATCAGGTGCCAGGCGGCGCCGTGGAAACCGCCCGCGACATAGCGGTCGGCCTCTCCGGTCAGGCGGTCGATGCCCTCGACGATGTCCCGGTCGGAGGTCTCCACCAGGCCGTCCGTGAACAGCATCAACACGTCTCCGGCGCGCAGCGAGCCCTTCACGGGGTCGAACTGGGCGCCGTCGTACACACCGAGCAGCGGGCCCTCGGCGGCCTTCTCCTCCCAGCGGCCGCTGCCCGCGCTCAGCTGGAGGCCCGGCGGATGACCGGCCGAGTAGAGCTCGTAGTCGCCGGAGTCGAGGTCGAGGACCAGGTGGATGGAGGTGGCGAAGCCCTCGTCCCAGTCCTGGCGGAGCAGGTAGCCGTTCGCGGCCGGGAGGAAGGCGTGCGGCGGGAGCGAGCCCAGCAGGCCGCCGAAGGCGCCCGAGAGCAGCAGCGCGCGAGAGCCGGCGTCCATGCCCTTGCCGGAGACGTCCGTGAGGACGACCTCCAGGGTGCGGCCGCCGTTGGTCCGGGCGGCCACCACGAAGTCGCCGGAGAAGGACTGGCCGCCGGCCGGCCGCAGGGCCATCTCGCGGTGCCAGCCGTCCGGCAGCTTCGGCAGCTTGCTCTGCACCCGGATCCGCTCGCGCAGGTCGAACAGCATCGTGCCGCCGCGCCGCCAGGGCACGCCGACCCGGCTGCGGAACTGCGCGACCAGCAGCCCGAAGAAACCACAGGCGGCGACGACGAGCACCACGCCCGGGGTGACCCGCGAGGGTCCCTCGGTGTACGGGCCCAGCTTCACCGACTCCACGATCAGTGCCGTGGCCGCCGCCGCGTACAGGGCGAGCAGGCTGGCGGGGCGCAGCAGCAGACCGCCGGCGACGATCGGCACGACCAGGGCGGCCGGGGAGCACCAGACGGAGTTGGCGAGGGTGACACCCGCGATCACCGGGACGGTGAGGAACAGTCCGGCCAGGGCGAACCAGTCCGAGCCGTCCCCGCGGAAGTAGTCCACGGCGCTTTTGCGCAGGCCGGTGCGGACCCGGTGCCACTGCATCCTCAACCGGGCCGTGAACGTCTCGGCCTCCGCGCGCCGCTCTCGTGCTGCTGCCATTAGTTCGGGACCCTATCCATCGGACCTGCTGCTTGGCACGGGAGGTCCCACTTGTCCCCCGTCCGAGGCTCAACTTCACAGTGAACTTCACCGAAAGCCGTCGCGCGGGCGTCAAGCCGAAATTCCCTCGCTCGTCCCGCAATGCCCTGGTAGGCATGGTTCATGCGGACTGACGTGCGAGTGCTGGCAGCTGAGAACTGGGATGAGTGGTACGACAACTTGATCCGCGCCTTCGGTGGGGTTCCGGAGCCCGCCGAGGAGCGGGCGCTGTGGCGGGAGCTCACCGAGCCGGACCGGGCGATCGGGGCCTGGGACGGTGACCTCTGCGTGGGGACGGCGGGGGCGTTCCGCTTCCGGCTCACCGTGCCGGGCGGCAGCGCCGTGCCCGCGGCCGGCGTGACCATGGTGAGCGTGGCCGCCACGCACCGGCGGCGCGGGGTGCTGACGTCCATGATGCGGCGGCAGTTGGCGGACGTACGGTCCTGGGGCGAGCCGCTGGCCGTGCTGACGGCCTCCGAACCGGCGATCTACGGGCGGTTCGGGTACGGCGCCGCGACGTTCCACACCAACGCCGAGATCGACACCACCCGGGTACGGCTGTCCGTGCCGGAGGGCACCGATGACGTACGGCTGCGGTACGCCGAGCCGGCCGACGCGCTCGACGTCTGCGAGGCCGTGTACGCCCGGCTGGTCGCCGGGCGGCCGGGGATGGTGGCGCGGGTCCCGGGCTGGGAGCGGCTGTGGGTGCTCGATCCGGAGAGCGAGCGGGAGGGCGCCTCGCCGCTGCAGTGCGTGCTCGCGGAGCGGGACGGGGAGGTCGTCGGCTACGCGCGGTTCCGGGTCAAGCGGGACTGGGAGCCCGCGGGACCTCACGGGACGGTCGTCGCGCAGGACGTGGACGCGCTGGACCCGGCGGCGCACGCGGCGCTGTGGCAATTCCTCTTCGGCATCGACCTGACGTCGAGGATCGACGCGCGGCGCCGGCCGGTGGACGAGCCGTGGCAGTACCTGGTCTCCGACATCCGTCGCTGCTCGCTGCTCGTGCGGGACTCGCTGCACGTACGGCTGGTGGACGTCGGGGCCGCACTGGAGGCTCGGACCTACCAGACGCCGGTGGACGTGGTGTTGGCGGTCGAGGACACCTTCTGCCCCTGGAACAGCGGCCGTTGGCGACTGGCTGGCGACCCGAAGGGCGCGTCCTGCGCACGCACCGAGGACGCCGCCGATCTCGCCCTGTCGGTACGGGAGTTGGGCTCGGCCTACCTCGGCGGCGTGAGCCTGGACGCACTCGCCGCGGCCGGCCGGGTACGGGAGCTGCGCCAGGGCGCCCTCGCGGAGGCGTCCCTCGCCTTCGCCTCCACGGTCGCCCCGTGGCTGCCGCACGGGTTCTAGCTCACGGCGTCTGGCAGGTCGGGCACCAGAAGAGGTTGCGGGCGGCGAGGTCGGCGGTGCGGATCTCGCCGTCGCAGATGTGGCAGGGCAGGGTGGCCCGCCGGTAGACGTACACCTCGCCGCCGTGGTCGTCGACGCGGGGCGGACGGCCCATCGCCTCGGGGGTGTGCTCGGGGCGGACGGTGTCGATCCGGTTGTTGCGCACGCCCTCGTGCATCAGCTCGACCAGGTCCGTCCAGATCAGCCGCCACTCGGCGGGCGTGATGTCCCTGCCCGCGCGGTAGGGGTCGATCCGGTGCCGGAAGAGGACCTCGGCGCGGTAGACGTTGCCGACCCCGGCGATCACCTTCTGGTCCATGAGCAGCGCGGCGATCGTCGTACGGCTGCGGGAGATCCGCCGGTACGCCGCCTCGGGGTCGGCGTCGTCCCGGAGCGGGTCGGGGCCGAGGCGCGCGTGTATCGCCTGCTTCTCGGCTTCGGTGATGAGCGCGCAGGTGGTCGGGCCGCGCAGGTCCACGTAGGAGGTGGCGTTCGCGAGGCGCAGCCGGACCGTGTCGGTGGGCGGCGGCGCGGGGGCGTCACCGAAGGCGACCTTGCCGAACAGGCCCAGATGGATGTGGACCCATTCGGCGTCGCGGAAGCCCAGGAAGAGGTGCTTTCCGTGGGCCTCGGTACGGGTGAGGCCGACCCCGTCGAGCAGTGCGGCGGCGTCGGAGAACTTGCCCTGGGGGCTGGTCACGCGGGGTGCCGTGCCGGAGAAGCGGTCGGCGTAGTCCAACGCCAGCCGGTGGATCGTGTGCCCCTCTGGCACGGTGCGTGTTCCTTTCCGGCCCTCGGTTCAGCCCTGCTGCGGGTGGTGCGCGGGGATCGGGGGCAGCTCGCCCGTCGTCTCGTACGCCGAGAGCATGTCGATCCGGCGCTGGTGGCGCTCGTCGCCGGAGAACGGCGTGTTCAGGAAGATCTCGACGAACTTCGTCGCCTCCTCCTGGGTGTGCATGCGCCCGCCCACCGCGACCACGTTGGCGTTGTTGTGCTGGCGGCCGAGGGAGGCGGTCTCCTCGCTCCAGGCCAGCGCCGCGCGCACGCCCTTCACCTTGTTCGCCGCGATCTGCTCGCCGTTGCCCGAACCGCCGATCACGATGCCGAGGGAGTCGGGGTCCGCGGCCGTCCGCTCCGCGGCGCGGAGGCAGAAGGGCGGGTAGTCGTCCTGGGCGTCGTAGATGTGCGGGCCGCAGTCGACGGGGTCGTGGCCGGCCGACGTGAGCCACTCGACGAGGTGGTTCTTGAGTTCGAAGCCGGCATGGTCGGAGCCGATATACACGCGCATGGCTCCGAGTGTGACACGGCCGTTTCCGGGCAGCAGCTCCGGGTGGCGACCAGGAGAAATCCAGACCTGACCATGGAACCTCAAAGAAAACTCAAGTAACAATCTGGATTCAGAGGTTCACCAAGTCCTTTGCCTCCGATTCACTGGACCGACTTGTACGTCACCACGGTGGCGCAGTACGGAAGTCCCCACACCCGGCGCAAAGGAATTCCCCCCATGACTGGTCTCCAGGCCGGACTCAAGAACCGACATCTGTCGATGATCGCCATCGGCGGTGTCATCGGAGCGGGCCTCTTCGTCGGCTCCAGCTCCGGTATCGCGACGGCAGGACCCGGCATCCTGCTGTCGTACGCCCTCGTCGGCACGCTCGTCGTGCTCGTGATGCGGATGCTCGGCGAGATGTCCGCCGCCAACCCGACCTCCGGCTCCTTCTCGGCCCACGCCGACCGGGCGCTCGGCCGCTGGGCCGGGTTCTCCATCGGCTGGCTCTACTGGTTCTTCTGGGTGGTGGTGCTCGCGGTGGAGGCCACCGCCGGCGCCAAGATCCTCGAGGGCTGGATCCCGGCCGTCCCGCAGTGGGGCTGGGCGCTCATCGTGATGGTGGTGCTGACCGCCACCAACCTCGTCTCGGTCGGTTCCTACGGCGAGTTCGAGTTCTGGTTCGCCGGCATCAAGGTCGTCGCCATCGGCGCGTTCATCGTGGTCGGCGCGCTCGCGGTGGCCGGTGTGCTGCCGGGCGTGGACAGCGACAAGGCGGGCCTGGGCAACCTCACCGAGCACGGCGGCTTCCTGCCCCACGGCCCCGGCGCGATCCTCACCGGCGTGCTGCTGGTCGTCTTCTCCTTCATGGGCAGCGAGATCGCCACGCTGGCCGCGGGCGAGTCGGAGGACCCGCAGCGGGCGGTCACCAAGTCGACGAACAGCATCATCTGGCGTATCGCGGTCTTCTACCTGGGCTCGATCCTCGTCGTGGTCTCGCTGCTCCCGTGGAACGACCCGTCCATCAAGGAGCAGGGCTCGTACGTCGCCGCCCTCGACTCCCTCGGCATCGCGCACGCCGGTCAGATCATGAACGTCATCGTGCTGACCTCGGTGCTGTCCTGTCTCAACTCCGGCCTCTACACGGCCTCCCGGATGGCGTTCTCGCTGGGCGAGCGGGGCGACGCGCCGAAGGCGTTCGCGCGGACGACCACGCGGGGCGTGCCGCTTGCGGCGATCGTCGCGTCGGTCGTCTTCGGCTTCGTGGCCGTGTTCTTCAACTACCGGTTCCCGGACTCGGTGTTCCTCTTCCTGGTCAACTCCAGTGGCGCGGTGGCCCTGTTCGTGTGGCTGGTGATCTGCTTCTCGCAGCTGCGGATGCGGCGGATCATCCAGGCCGAGGCGCCGGAGAAGCTGGTCGTGAGGATGTGGCTGTATCCGTATCTGACCTGGGCCACGGCCGCGTTGATCGTCTTCGTGCTCGGTTACATGCTGACCGACACCGAGCACGACGGCCGGGAGACCGTGCTGCTGTCCCTGCTGGTGGCGGCGGTCGTGCTGATGGTCGCGCTGGTGCGGGAGAAGGTGCGCGGGGGCCGTACGGCCGCGGGTGCGGCTTCCGTCGAGGCGCGGGACGAGGTCGGGGCGGGCTGATCCCCCGGCGGCCGAGGGCTCGCCCGCTCAGAGGATCTTGAAGCTGTCCTTCACCTTGTCGTAGGTCTTCAGGGCCTGGGGCTCGATGGCCGTGTGGTACCAGGTGTTGATCTGGTACGACCGTCCTTCCTGGTTGAAGCCCAGGAGGCGGGCGTGCCAGTTCACGCCGTCGAGGGTGAAGGTGTACTCCCAGACCACGGCGGGGTCGCCGCGGAAGGTGGTCTGCTCCAGGCGGATCTTGCGGTAGTCCTGGCCCTGGTGGGCGTTCTGCTCCGACTGCTGCCAGGTCCGCATCAGGTTGTCGCGGGCGAGGGAGGACTTGGCGACGAGTTCCTGGGCGCCGTCGGGGGAGGTGTAGTGGACCTCCGCGCCCGTCATCACGTTGCGACGCCAGCCCCTGGGGGTCGCCCACGCGTAGCCGCCGGCCTCCTCGTGCGTGCCGGGCGGCAGGCTGGGGGGCCTGGCGGTGCCCTCGACGGTGGGCGACGGGCTGTCGCCGGCGGTCGGCGTCGTCGAGGAACCGGCGCGCCGGTCGTCCGGAGACCCGGAGTTGGACAGCAGGACGGCCGCCACGACGACCCCGGCGGCGACCACACCGACCCCGGCGAGGAGGGCGGTACGACGGCCGTGGCGGCGCGGGGTGACGGGGGCCGCGGGAGGGGGCGGCTCGGGTGTGCGGAGGGGATGCGGGCCGAGGGCGGGGCGTGGGGCCTGCGCTCCCTGCTGTGGGCCGGCGGAGTTGGGGGCGGTCGGCTGCGTGGAGAGGCCCGACGGAATCTCGGACCGGGCCTCGGAGCGCAGTTCCGAGGGGACTTCGGTGGAGGCGTTGGAGGCGGCGGGGGTGGAGGCGCGGAGTCGACCGGGCTCGGGAGGGGTGGGGTACGGCGACTCGGACGGTTCTGCGGGGGTCTCCTGGTCCGGGGGCGAGATGCGGGTGGGGCGTGGGGCGGGCGTCGTGTCGCGACGGAGGTCATGGGTGACCGTCTGTTCCCTCGGGGCCGCGTCCTCCACGGGTTCGCTCTGCCGGGGTTCGCGGGCGGCGTGGACGAGACGGGTGCCCAGATAGGAGGGCGTGGGAGCCTCGGACGAGTGCCAGGGGGAGGACACCGCCGGGTCCGCTGCGTCGACCGGTTCGGATGCCTGGGGCGCCTCGGTCCGAGACGCGGGGTGGCGGGCTGACCATGCTCCGGGGCGGGGATCGGGAGCGGGCCGCGGGGTCACCGGGTGAGCGGGCTCGGGACGCTTCGCGGGTTCCGCGGCGGGGACGTCCGTCGCTCCTGCCCCGGCATCCCGGGATGACCCACCTGCCGTATCAGTGGCGTCCCCGCCTGACGCACCGGCCCCGGCGCTCACTGGGGCGCCCCCGGACGGGCCGCCCTCGAATCCCCGCCCCGGCAGATCGACCGGCTCCCCCTCCGAACCGCCGACACCCCCCGCCTCCGAACCGCCGGCACCCCCCGCCTCGGAGCCTCCCGCGCCAGTGACCGCCCCCTCGGCCCCCGCGGCTGCTTCCGTACCCGGAGCCACGAAAGCAGTCGGAGCCGTCGAAGCCCCCGTAGCCCCGGAGGCCGTCGAAGCCACGGGCCTTCCCGAGGCACCCGGAGCCCCCAACAGCTCCCCGTCCCCGGGCAGTTGCGCCGTCCCTCCCCCCTCAGCCCCAGCCTCAGCCCCAGCCGCACCCCCGCCATCCCCCTCTCCCCCACCCACCGGCAGCGTCGGAGTAGGGGCGGGAAAGGCCACCAGGTGCAGGGCGGACGTCAGTTCATCCAGGCCGGGGCGGACCTCTGGTTCCTTCTCCAGGAGCGCCGCGAGGATGGAGCGCAGGGGGCCCGCGGCGGCGGGGAGTTCGGGTTCCTCATAGAGGACCGCGTGGAGCGTCGCCAGCGTGGTGTCGCGGGAGAACGGGGAGCGGCCGCCCAGCGCCGCGCAGAGCGTCGCGCCGAGGGACCAGATGTCCGAGGGCGGCCCCTGGGGCCGGCCGGAGATCCGCTCGGGGGCCATGTAGTCGGGGGAGCCGACCAGCATGCCGACCATCGTCAGCGCCTTGGCGTCCTGGAGCGCCGCGATTCCGAAGTCCGTGAGGACCACCCGCTCCCCCGCGGCCTCCACCAGGACGTTCCCCGGTTTGATGTCCCGGTGCAGCACCCCCCGTGCGTGCACCTGACGCAGGGCCGCGACCAGGCCCAGGCCTGTCCGGGCCGCCTCACGGGGACTCAGGGATCCCGACTCCACCATGATCCGCTCCAGGGAGCGGCCCTCCACCAACTCCATGACGATCCACAGGCGTTCGCCCTCGTCCACGACGTCGTACACCCGCACGACGTTGGGGTGGTCGATCCGTGCCGTCGCCCTGGCCTCGCGCAGAGTGCGTTCGCGGCGGGTGCGGGTGTCCTCGGCGTCCAGGCCGTCTATCCGCATTTCCTTGATCGCGACCGGGCGGTCCAGCATTTCGTCGGCAGCCCGCCACACCCGCCCCATTCCCCCCTGGCCGATAATCGCGCCCAATCGATAACGCCCGTTCACCAGCAGCCCTGGAACACCGCCACCGCTCACATTCCCCGGCAAACCGCTGCACCCCCTCAACGACCGCCCCCACGGAAACACAATAGTCACACTTAGTGCCGTACCAGCATAGTGCGGAGAAATCTTGTGGTACCTCTTCAAGTACTGCGAATTCAGGCGCAGCTCAGGGGGACGCAAGGGGGACGAACATGAGTTCTCGTCGTACGACGGCCATAGCGGGATCACTGGTCACGGCGGCCTTTTCGGCCGTACTGATCCTTTCCTGCACGGCCAGCGCCGACGATCAGGGGCCCGGGAGCAGCCAGGGGGGAAAGGCCATGGACGCGGCCCCGGCAGGCGTCAAGCTGACGACTCTCCTGCCCTCGAGGATCTCGGTGGACAACAGCACGCAGAAGGCGGCGATCACCGCCACGGTGAAGAATCAGGGGACCAAGGACAGCGGAAAGATCCAGCTTCTGGTCGTCGGTTTCGACGGCCTCACCGTAAAGAACGTCCAGGGCTGCTCGGCGATCGGGAAGAATGACCTTCCCGCGGGGTCGAACAGCGGATTCGCCTGCCCGATCGACAATCTGGCGGTCGGAAAATCGAAGTCGTACGCCGTGGACGCCACGTACGACCTGAAAAAGCAGGGCAAGATCTGCCTGCCCGTCCAAGCCGGTGACGGGAAGAAGACGTACTGGCAGCAGGGCCCGGTGCCGTTCGGTACGACGAACCCGTCGCCGAACGCCCCGGCCACCCCACTGCTCCTCGGCACCGACAACAAGCCGGTGGCACCGAGCGGCGGCGAACTGCCCAAGACCGGTGTCGGGCAGGACCTGCTGCCGCTCGGCGCGGCGGGCGCGGCGCTGCTGACGGCCGGCGCGGCCGGACTGTGGTGGTCGACCCGGCGGCCCACCCAGCAGCCGCGCGGCTGAGTACGGCCACCGCGGGCCGGGGCGTGTGAGCGTCCCGGCCCGTCCCTTCACCGCACTTCACTTCGTCCCACTTCACTCGAAAAGCTGACGGCGGGTGTCAGGTTATGCGGGCAGGATGCCGGTCATGACCTCCGTCGACAGCACCGCGATCCCCCGTTTCCTCCGCCCCGGCGACCTCGGCTACGACGACGAACTCGCCGGTTTCCAGACCGGGTTCGCCCGGCGCCCCGCCGTGGTCTGCGCCGCCGGGACCGCCGAGGACGTGATCGCCGTCGTGCGGTACGCGGCGGACCGGGATCTGCCGATCGGCGTCCAGGCCACCGGGCACGGGCTGCCGGGCGACTTCGAGGGCGGCGTCCTCGTCACGACGAAGCGCATGGACCGGGTCACCGTCGACGCGGAGGCGCGCACCGTTCGCGTCCAGGCCGGCGTCCGCTGGGGCCAGGTCGTCGCGGCCGCCGAACCGTACGGGCTCGCGCCGCTCAACGGCTCCGCGCCGGGCGTCGGCGCCGTCTCCTACACCCTGGGCGGCGGACTGGGCATCCTGGCACGGGAGTTCGGCTACGCGGCCGACCATGTGCGGTCCCTGGACGTCGTCACGGCGGACGGGCGGCTGCGGCAGGTCACCCGGGAGTCGGACCCCGACCTGTACTGGGCCCTCCTCGGCGGCGGCCACAACTTCGGCGTCGTCACCGAGCTGGAGATCGGTCTCGTACCGGTGCGGACGCTGTACGGCGGCTCCGTCGCCTTCGACGGGCGGCAGACCGATCCGGCAGTCCTGCTACGGGTGTACGAGGAGTGGACCCGTACTGTGCCGGATGGGCTGACCTCGTCCTTCGCCGCCGTACCGTACCCGGACCTGCCGGCGCTTCCGCCGCATCTGCGGGGGCGGTACGTCGTCTCCGTGCGGGTCGCCCATACGGGGACCGACGGCGAGCGGATCACCGCGCCGCTGCGGGAGTTCGGGCCGGTGATCGCCGACTCGCTGCGGGAGATGCCGTACGCCGAGAGCCACACCATCCACAGCGACCCGGACTTCCCGCACGCCTACTACGGGGACAGCGCGATGCTGAGCGAACTGGACGTCGACCGGGCCGCCGAAGTGCTCGCGCGCACCGGGCCGGACGCGGGTGGGCCGATGTGTGTCGTGCAGGTCAATCATCTGGGCGGGGCGCTCGCGCGGCCCGCGCCGAACTCGGTGCCCTACCGCGAAGGCCGGTTCCTGGTGCGGCTGTTGACGGTCGGGGACCGTCAGCAGGCGCGGGCGGTGCTGGACCCGGCGTTCGCCCTGCTCGCGCCGGTCACCCTCGGCCGGGCGCTCAACTTCGCCTTCGGGGCCGGGGACCGGACCGAGGGGCTGTACGACGACGGGACGCGCAAGAGGCTCGCCGGGCTGAAGGCCCGGTACGACCCGGCGAACCTCTTCCGCAGGACCTACGACGTCAGCGCCTGACCAGCTTCCAGGCGGCGGGCATGACGCCCATCGCCAGGGCCGCCTTCAGGGCGTCGCCGATCAGGAACGGGGTGAGGCCGGCCGCGATCGCGGCGGAGAGGGACAGGTCGGCCGCGTAGGCCAGGTACGGGACGCCGACGGCGTAGATGAGCGCCTCGCCCAACAGCATCGTGCCCGCCATGCGCACCACGGAGCGGTCGGCGCCGCGGCGGGCCAGGGCGCCGACGACGGTGGAGGCGAGCAGCATGCCGAGGATGTAGCCGAAGGAGACGGACGCGCCGGAGCCGCCGCCGGCGAACCACGGCACACCGGCGAGCCCGGCCAGCGCGTACAGGACGAGCGAGGCCAGGCCGCGGCTCGCGCCGAGCGTCGTGCCGACCAGCAGCGCGGCGAAGGTCTGGCCGGTCACCGGGACCGGGGAGTGCGGGACGGGCACCGAGATCTGGGCCGCGAGACCGGTGAGCGCCGCGCCGCCGAGCACGAGCGCCACGTCCCGGACACGGGACGCGGGGAGCAGGTCGGCGAGGACCTCGCGGGGGCGGACGGTGGCGGCAGCGGTGCTCATGGGGACTCCGCGGGTGACGGGGGCATGCAGGGACAGGGTGACGTTAACCCGCGCGCATGGAGGTGATCACCGTCAGCGCCCGACAAAGGGTGGAGCGACAGCTTGGTGGGCTCCGAACAAAGAGTGCTGGTTACACCCGGTTCGACGTGACACCGGTCACTGAGGCCGGGACGTCCGCCTCACGTGACGGGCCGGAGTCAGGACTGTCGAATCCCACCAAATGAATCCTAGCGGTCTGGTCGGATTCACCGTTTCTCGCCTACCCTTCGGGACATGGTCGCCCAGTCCCGGTACTTCACGTCGCGTCGCTATGTCGACCTGCGACGCCAGGGGACCGCCACCTGTAGCCGCACACGACTCAGCACGAGCGTCTGAGGCGGGTTCCGGCGCGCCTCACGCTCCGAGACGTGTCGGCCCCCGTTCCCGAGGACGTTTTCCCATGCCCCGTACCGCCGCTCCCCCCGTCGCCTCCCCCTCCTCCACCTCCCGGCGCCGAACGAGCGCCAGTGTCGTCCTGCGGTCCGTGCTGGAGCACGGGCCGGTGGCACGCTCCACCATCGCCCGGCTGACCGGGCTGTCACCGGCGTCGGTGACGGACTACTGCGCCCGTTTCGCCGAGCTCGGCCTGATCCGTGAGGCGTCCGCGCCCCGGCGCTCGAACGGCGTGGGGCGCCCGCACGTCCCCGTCGACCTGGACGACTCACGGTTCGTGGTCGGCGGGGTGCATGTGGCCGTGCCGTACACCACGGTCGCGCTGCTCGATCTGCGCGGGCGGGTGGTGGCCCGGCGGGAGCTACGGCACGAGCGGACCGATCCGGGCTGGGTGCTGGCGCGGGCCGCCGAGGGGCTCGGCGCCCTGCTGGCCGAGACGCCGCGCTGCCGGCCGCTGGGGGTCGGTGTGGCCGTCGGCGGCTGGGTGGACCGGGAGTCCGGGACCGTCGTGGAGCATCCGATGCTCGGCTGGCGTGAGGTGGCCGTGCGGGAGGTGCTGGGCGAGCGCACCGGGCTGCCGGTCCATGTGGACGGGCACGCGCGGGCGTTGGTCAACGGGGAGCGGCTGTTCGGGGCGGCCCGGGACGGCGGGAGCGTGCTGCATCTGTTCGTGGGCAACGTGGTCGACGCGGCGTTCGCCACCCATGACGAGGTGCACCACGGGCCGCGGTCGCAGGCGGGCGCGATCGCCCATCTGCCGGTGCCGGGCGGTAAGGAACCCTGCGCGTGCGGGCGGATCGGCTGCCTGCAGGCCGAGTTGAGCGAGCGGACGCTGGTGCGGCGGGCACGGACGGCGGGTGTCGTCGAGGGCGTCAACCCGATGCACGTGGTCACGGCGGCCGCCGCGGGCGACCGGGAGGCCGTACGGCTGCTGGTGGAGCGGGCCGGGGCCGTCGGGCGGGCGGCGCGGCTGCTGCTGGACGTGCTGAACCCGGAGACGGTCGTGGTGACCGAGGTGGGGATCATCCACCGGCAGGACTGCCTCGACGCGCTGCGCGAAGGGGTCGGCGCGGAACGGGCGGCGTCCGTCGTTCCGACCAGTTTCCCGGATTCCGTGCTCGCGGTGGCCGGTGGCTCGGTGGCACTCGACGTGCTCTACCGGGATCCGCTGGCGGCCTCACCTCGGGCTATTTAATTCAGAAACTCCGAATGTTGACAGGGGGCGTTCATGGCCGGGAACATCCTGGTCATGAGCCTGTTCGTGAGCTGTCGCACCCTTTGTTGCTGACACGTTGCCGCGTGTGAAGCGCTCATTTCCCCCTGCGTGAATTCTGTGTGACCCCCTTTGCCGGGCCCCCCTTTGCCGGGCCTGGTTCCGCCTGGAATTCCGCGCGTTTTCTTTCCCGCTTGTGTTTCCGAACTCACGGAGTCCCACCATGCCTTCCTCGTCTGCTTCGGGTGTCGACCGACGGCTCTTCCTCACCTCCCTGCTCGGTGCCGCCGCCGGTGTCGCCGGGCTCAGCGGCTGCGCGAACGGCAGCGCGTCCGCCGACACCGGCAAGGGCGCCCTGTCCGCCCCGCTCGCCGACAAGGTCCCGGCCGGCACCAGTCTGAAGATCGCCTCGTACCAGAACACCGAGCAACTGCAGTTCAAGCTGGCCAAGTTGGGCGAGACGCCGTTCAAGGTGTCGAGCTGGGTGAACATCGGTGCCGGACCGGATGTCATCAACGCCTTCCGCGCCAAGTCCCTCGACCTCGCCAACAACGCGGGCATCCCGCCGATCCAGGCGCACTACCAGGGCTTCGACGCGAAGATCGTCGCGATCGACATCACCCGCAAGCCCAACTACCTCTTCGCCACCAAGCCCGGCAGCGACATCCACTCGGTCGCGGACTTCAAGGGCAAGAAGCTCGCCTTCTCCCAGGGCCAGGCCCAAGGAGTGGTCCTGCTGCGGGCGTTGAAGCAGGCGGGGCTGAAGTACGACGACGTCAAGCTCGTCCCGCTGACCAGCAACCAGTTCCTCACCGCCCTGCAGTCCGGCCAGGTCGACATCGCCCCGCTCGCCAACAGCCAGGCGCCCGCCTATCTGGCGCAGTACAAGTCCAAGGGCGCCCGCGTCATCACCACCGGCGTCGTCGACCTGCTCAACCTCCTCTGGGCGCCGGCCTCCGTGCTGAGCGACCCCGCCAAGGCCGCCGCCGTCGCCGCGTACATCCCGTACTGGGCCAAGGGCCAGGTGTGGATATACGAGAACCCCGGCACCTGGAACGAGGAGTTCTACGTCAAGACGCAGAACCTGACCCCCGCGCAGGCCAAGTCCATCTCCGATCTCGCCAACAAGCCCTTGTTCCCGCCGAGTTGGGACGAGGCCATCAAATGGGAGCAGGAGACCGCGGATCTGCTGGCGGAGGGCGGCTTCGTGAAGAAGTTCGATGTGTCCTCGCTCTTCGACCACCGCTTCGAGTCCATCGCCGCCAAGGCCGTACCGGCGGAATACCGGAGGTGACCGCTGTGACCACCACGACCACCGCCGTCCCGGTGACGACCCGCGAGGAGACCCCTCCGGTACGGCGTCGCCGGCGCGGCCTCGCCCCGGGCAGGCGCCTGCCGGCCACCCGCCTGATCGGGCCGGCCCTGCTCCTGGTCCTGTGGGCCGCCGCCTCGGCCGCCGGGCAGCTGGACCCCGGCGCGATCCCGGCTCCCTGGACGGTGCTGAAGACCGCCGGGCATCTGTGGACCGCCGGGACCCTGCCCGCGGACATCGCGACCTCCGTCGAGCGGGCCGCGTACGGCTTCGCCATCGGTCTCGTCGCCGGTGTCGTCCTCGCCCTGGCGTCGGGGCTGAGCCGGGTCGGGGAGGCGCTGATCGACGGGACGGTGAACCTCAACCGGGCGATCCCCACCCTCGGTCTGATCCCCCTGTTCATCCTCTGGCTCGGCATCGGCGAGGCGTTCAAGATCGCGATCATCGCCATCGTCGTCTACATCCCGATCTACCTGAACACGCACGCCGCGCTCTCCGGCATCGACAGCCGGTTCGTCGAACTGGCCGAGGTGCAGGGGCTGTCGAGGCTGCGGTTCGTCCGGCAGATCGTCATCCCCGGCGCCCTGCCCGGATTCTTCGTGGGACTCCGGCTCGGGGTGACCGGCTCCTGGCTGGGCCTGGTGGTGCTGGAGCAGATCAACGCCACCAGCGGACTCGGCTACATGATGTTCCAGGCCCAGAACTACGGCCAGTCCGACGTGATCCTCGTCGGCCTGCTCGTGTACGGCGTCTTCGGCCTGGTCTCCGACAGCGCGGTCCGTCTCATCGAACGGAGGGTGCTGTCATGGCGCCGCACACTGAGCAGCTGACCCGGCCCGCCGTCCGACTCCGCGGCCTCACCCGGTCGTTCGACGGGCGTACCGTCCTCGACGGCATCGACCTCGACCTGCCGGCCGGACAGTTCACCGCCCTGCTCGGCCACAGCGGCTCCGGCAAGAGCACCCTGCTGCGGGCGGTCGCGGGACTGGACCACGAGGTCGCCGGGAGCGGCCGGCTCGACGCCCCCGAACGGGTGTCGGTGGTCTTCCAGGACGCACGGCTGCTGCCCTGGCGGCGGGTGCTGGACAACGTACTCCTCGGGCTCGACGGCAAGGACGCCGAGCGCAGGGGGCGGGAGGCGCTCGCCGAGGTGGGGCTCGAGGGGCGCGAACGGGCCTGGCCCAACGAGCTGTCCGGCGGCGAGGCCCAACGGGCCGCGCTCGCCCGGTCCCTCGTCCGCGAGCCCGAACTGCTGCTGGCCGACGAGCCGTTCGGAGCGCTGGACGCGCTGACCCGCATCCGGATGCACGGCCTGCTGCGGGAGCTGTGGAAACGCCACCGGCCGTCCGTCCTGCTCGTCACCCATGACGTCGACGAGGCGATCGTCCTCGCCGACCGGGTCCTGGTCCTGGAAAAGGGCCGTATCGGACTCGACCTCACCATTGACCGCCCCCACCCGCGCTCCTACCGCGACCCCCTGCTCGGCGAGTACCGGGAACGGCTGCTCGCGGCGCTCGGCGTCACGGAGGACCACGCATGACCACCACCCAGGGTTTCCCGGAGGACCACGCATGACCCGCCGGCTCCACCTCAACGCCTTCCTCATGAACACCGGTCATCACGAGGCCTCGTGGCGGCTGCCCGAGAGCGATCCGCTCGCGCATGTCGAACTCGGCCACTACGTACGGCTCGCCCGAACCGCCGAGCGCGGCACCTTCGACTCGCTCTTCCTCGCCGACGGTCCACAGCTGTGGAGCAACCTCGCCCAGCGTCCCGCAGGCGCCCTGGAACCGCTCACGCTGCTCACCGCGCTGGCGACGGCGACCGAGCACATCGGGCTCATCGCCACCGCGTCGACCTCGTACAACTCGCCCTACAACCTGGCCCGCAAGTTCGCCTCGCTGGACATCATCAGCGGTGGCCGGGCGGGCTGGAACATCGTCACCACCGCGGGCGCGGAGGCCGCCCGGAACTTCGGTCTCGAGCACGAGCCCGCACACGCCGAGCGGTACGCCCGTGCCGCCGAGTTCCTCGACGTGGCCCTGAAGCTCTGGGACAGCTGGGAGGACGACGCGGTCATCGCCGACAAGGCGGCCGGCGTCTGGGGCGACGACAGCAAGATCCATCCGCCCCGGCACAAGGGGACGTACTTCAGTGTCGAGGGAGCGCTCAACGTCCCCCGTTCACCCCAGGGTTATCCACTCCTCGTGCAGGCCGGTTCCAGCGAGGACGGCAAGTCGTTCGCGGCCCGGTACGCGGAGGCGGTGTTCACCGCCCAGCAGACCCTCGAGGACGCGCAGGCCTTCTACGCCGACCTCAAGTCCCGTACGAGGGCGGCCGGCCGGGACCCCGAGCACATCAAGGTGCTGCCCGGGATCGTGCCGGTCATCGGGTCCACGGAGGCGGAGGCGCGGGCAAACGAGCAGCTGCTGGAGGACCACATCGTGCACCGGCACGGCGTGGCCAACCTGGAGCGACTGCTGCAACTGTCCTCCGGGACACTGGAGTTGGACGCCCAACTGCCCGCCGACCTGCCGTCCGAGGACGCCGTCGAGGGCGCCAAGAGCCGCTACACGCTCGTCGTCGGGCTCGCCCGGCGCGAGCGGCTCACCGTCCGGCAGCTGATCGGGCGGCTGGGCGGGGGACGCGGCCACCTCACCTTCGCCGGCACGCCCGAGCAGGTCGCCGACCAGATCGAGAGCTGGTTCACGCGGGGCGCCGCCGACGGCTTCAACATCATGCCGGCCGTCCTGCCCTCCGGCCTCGACGCCTTCGTCGACCACGTCGTCCCGCTCCTGCGCACCCGCGGCCTGCTGCGCACGGAGTACGGGCCCCGCCGGACCCTGCGGGAGCGCTACGGCCTGCCCCGCCCCGCCAACCAGTACCTCCAGCCCGCCGAACCCGCCCTCATCTGAAAGGACCCCCGCACATGTCCGAGATCGAGATCCAGAAGGTCACCGCCCACATCGGCGCCCGCGTCTCCGGAGTCGACATCTCCAAGCCGCTCGACGCGGAGACGGCGACCGCGATCCGCGAGGCCCTGAACGCCCACAAGGCGCTCGTCTTCGACGACGTGAACCTCGACGACGAGGGACAGCAGGCCTTCGTCCGCCACTTCGGCGACGTGACCACCGCCCACCCGACGGTCTCCTCCGTCGACGGCGTCCCGAACGTCCTGCCGGTCGACAGCGAGCGCGGCCGGGCCGCCAACCACTGGCACACCGACGTCACGTTCGTCCTGAACCCACCGCAGGCCAGCACCCTGCGCTCGCTCACGATCCCGCCGTACGGCGGCGAGACCCTGATCGCCAGCTCGGCCGCCGCCTACCGTCAACTGCCCGAGTCCCTGCGGAACCTGGCGGACACGCTGTGGGCCGAGCACACCAACGACTACGACTACGCCGTGCCGGAGGAGGAGCTGGACGAGCGGCAGGCCGCGCAGCGCGCCCAGTTCACGTCCATCAAGTACCGCACGGTCCACCCGGTGGTCCGCGTCCACCCGCTGACCGGTGAACGCGGCCTGTTCATCGGCGGGTTCGCCCAGCGGATCGTCGGTCTCTCCCCGGGCGAGTCCCGCAAGATCCTGGACCTGCTCCAGGCGTACGTGACCCGGCCGGAGAACATCCTGCGCCACCGCTGGTCGGAGAACCAGCTCGTGCTGTTCGACAACCGCATCACCCAGCACTACGCCGTCGACAACTACGACGGCCTGCCGCGCCGGCTGCACCGGGTGACCGTCGCCGGTGACATCCCGGTCGGCATCGAGGGCAAGGAGAGCTACTCGATCGAGGGCGACGCCTCGCACTACACGTCCGTGGCGGCGTAGGCACCGAGGACACCGCCCCCGTCGTGCGCTACGGCTTGCGGCCCACGCCCCCGTGCTGGCCGATGGGGGCGGTGTCGGCGTCCGGGTCCGGGCGCCACAGGGGGACGGACACGACGCCCGGTTCCACCAGCTCCAGGCCCTCGAAGTAGCCCTCGATCTGCTCGACCGGCCGCAGGAAGTACGGCACCGCGCCGGTCTCGTTGTAGGCGTCCTGCGCCTGCTCGTAGACCGGGTCGGTGCCGCGCGAGCCCTCGTTCAGGGACAGGTAGCTGCCGGAGGGCAGGCCCGCCATCAGGCTCCGTACCAGGTCACGGGCCTGGTCGTAGCTGCTCACGTGCCCGAGGATGCCGCTGAGGATCAGGGCCGTCGGCCGCGTGAGGTCCAGCGTCCTCCCCGCCGCCTCCAGGATGCGCTCCGGGTCGTACAGGCTCAGGTCCTCGTACGCCGTGACACCCTCCGGCGTCGAGGTGAGCAGGGCGCGGGCGTGGGCGAGGACCAGGGGGTCGTTGTCGACGTAGACGATCCTCGCGTCGGGGGCGTGGCGCTGGGCGACCTCGTGGGTGTTGTCGACGGTCGGCAGTCCCGTGCCGACGTCCAGGAACTGCCGTACACCCGCCTCCGTCACGAGATGGCGGATGGTGCGCCCGAGGAAGGCGCGGCTGCTGCGGGCGATGGTGACGATGCCGGGGAAGACGGC
Source organism: Streptomyces sp. NPDC005799 (assembly GCF_040630525.1). Classification (NCBI taxonomy): domain Bacteria; kingdom Bacillati; phylum Actinomycetota; class Actinomycetes; order Kitasatosporales; family Streptomycetaceae; genus Streptomyces; species Streptomyces sp. NPDC005799. The sequence goes on along the minus strand of NZ_JBEXXQ010000001.1, from coordinate 271,169 downwards.
GGTGTAGGCGTCGCCGGCCTCCTCGTCCACCGGGTAGTTGTCCTTGCCGCCCAGCCAGTAGTTCCAGATCCGGGCCGAATGCGGCACCGAGGTGTCGATCTCCGTCATACCGACATCCTCCTACGTTCGATCCTGATCGCAGGGCACGTTCAGCGAGATCAGACCAACTTGGTTGAGATTTATACGGAGTTCGGTCACGGCGGCGTTCCGCAGTCGCGGGAGGACACGGCGGTATTCGCCGAGCGGGATGGACAGCAGACGGCACAGCACCAGCCGCAGCAGGGTGTTGTGGGCGACGACCAGCACGCGCTCGCCCTCGTGCGCGGCGGCGATACGGCGCAGGGCGGCGGCACCGCGCTCGGCGGCGGCCCTCGGGTCCTCGGCACCGGGGAAGGGGTGGGCGACGGGATCGGCGCGGAACGCCTGCGCCGCGTCCGGGTTCTCGGCCGCGAACTCGGCGAGGGTACGGCCCTCCACCACGCCGAAGTCGCATTCCCGCAGGTCCGGTTCGCGGGCCGGGGTGAGCCCCAGGGCCCGGCAGGCGGGCTCGGCGGTGACGACGGCGCGGGAGACGGGGGAGGTCCAGACGGCGGTGACGGGGTGCGCGGCGACCCACCGCCCGAGCGCCTCGGCCTGCGCGTACCCGGTGTCGGTGAGCGGCACGTCGCTGACCCCGGCGTAACGGTTCTCACCGTGCCAGACGGTCTGCCCGTGCCGGGCGAGGAGAAGGGTGGTGTTCATGTGCGGGTCCATCCGGGTGGGGGTGGGGTCATGAGTCCGCCGTGTTTTGGTGGAGGCGGGTGCGGGCGTGGGCGGCGACCGGGGGCGGCAGCCAGCCGCGGGCCGTCAGCTCGTCGATCAGCCGGGCGTAGGGCTCCGCGAACAGGGCCGTGCGCTCGGGTCGGGGTTCGAGAACCGTCCGGACCCGGACCATGCGCTCGGCCACGTCCGCCAAGGAGCCGCCCGCGCCCGTGCCGTGGGCGGCCAGCGCGGCCATGCCCAGAGCCGGCTCGGTCTGGGCCGGTACGCGGGCCGGGCGGCCCAGGATGTCGGCGCGCAGCTGGTTCCAGTACCGGCTGCGCGCGCCGCCCCCGGTAAAGGTGAGCGGGCCGTCCAGCGGGGCGCCGAGATGGTGCAGGTAGTCCAGGCAGAGCCGTTCCGTGAGGGCGACGCCCTGGAGGAGGGCGGCCCACAGGTCGGCGTCGTCGCGCGGTTGGCCGAGGACCAGCGCGGAGGCGTCCGGCGCCCGGAACGGGAACCGCTCACCGGACGACACCAGCGGATACGTCACCGCACCCGACGGCTCATAGGCGGCCGCCCGCTCGTCCATGGCCGCCGGGTCCGCTCCCGCGAAGGACGCCGTGAGGACGCCGGCGCCGACGCCCGACGCCCCGCCGGGCAGCCAGCTCCCGTCCGGGGCGCGGTGGTTGTAGACCACGCCGGCGGGGTCGTGGACGGGGGTGCTGGAGACGCCCTTGAGGACGAGCGTGGTGCCGAGCACCGAGTTCCAGGAGCCGGGCCTGAGCGCCCCGGAGGCGATCTGCGCCGCGCAGCCGTCGGTCATCCCCGCGACGACCCGGGTGCCGGCGGGGATACCGGTGGCCTCGGCGGCCTCGGCGCCGACCTCGCCGAGCGGGGTGCCGGGGCGCACGACATCGGGGAACAGCCCGTCGGGCAGGCCCAGTTCGGCGAAGGCCGGGTACGGCCAGGCGTTGCGCTCCAGGTCGTAACCGGTCTTGAGGGCGTGACTGGAGTCGGCGGGCGGGGGCACCCCGACGAGACGGCCGACGATCACGTCCGGCTGGTGGGCCAGCCGGAAGCGGGACGGACGGGCCAGACGGAGGTGGGGGTGGGGCCGGTGCGCGCCGGGTGAGGCGGGCCGGCCGGCGGCGGAGCCGGCCACCTCCCCGCCGTACTCCCCCACCAGCCACACCGCCTTCGGCAGCGCCCAGGTGTCCTGCACCGCCACCCCGGCCGCCCGCACCCGCGCCGCCTCACCCGCCGCGCGCCCGTCGTCGTACATGAGCCCGGGGCTCACCGGCCGTCCCGCGGGGTCCGTCAGCAGGACCGTGCCGGACGTGCCGCACACCGCGAGTCCCCCGATCCGCACACCCGTCACCCCGCCGAGCGCCCGCCGGGACGCGGCACACACACCCGCCCACCACTCCTGCGGGTCCTGCTCGTGCCGCTCCCCCTCCCGGTGCCCGCCGAGCGGTGCCGAGCCACGGCCGAGGACCGTGCCGTCCGCCGTGACCAGCAGCACCCGGACGCTCTGCGTGCCCAGGTCGATCCCCAGCCAGGCCTCACGCCCGTCCGCCATCCGAACCTCCCGGGTATCGCGATTTCGTGTGTGAACTTCACATCCATCTTCGATATTGACCCGGGTTTTTCGCCTGCGCGAGGGATTGACGCGCAACTTCCACCGTTACACCCTCGATTGACGAGACCACTCGACGGTGACCGGGACACGATGAGCAGCAGCGACAGCAGCGGGGGCGGCGCCCACCCCCAGGGACCGACCCCCCGCCGGGCCGCCATGGCCGAGCGGGTCCTGGCCGCCGGCTCGGCCACGGCGGCGGAGCTCGCCGAGCGGTTCGGGGTGAGCCTGATGACCGTCCACCGCGACCTGGACGAGCTCGAACGGCAGGGAGTGGTCCGGAAGTTCCGGGGCGGGGTGACGGCCCAGCCCTCCGGTGTCTTCGAGTCGAACGTGCAGTACCGGCTGAAGACCATGCGCGCCGAGAAGGAGGCACTGGCCGAGCGGGCGCTGGGGCTGATAGAGCCCGGCATGGCGATCATGCTGGATGACTCCACCTCCGCGCTGGAGATAGCGCGCAGGCTCCGCCTCGGCGAGATCACCCCGCTGACGGTGGTCACCAACTTCCTGGAGGCCGTCAACGTCCTCGCCGACCAGCGGGGCATCCATCTCATGGCCCTGGGCGGCGACTACGACCCGCTGCACGCCTCGTTCCTCGGCGTGTCCTGCGTCGAGGCGGTCCAGTCGCTGCGCGTGGACGTCTGCTTCGCCTCGACGTCGGCCGTGCACGCCGGGTACGCCTATCACCAGGAGCAGCACATCGTGTCGGTGAAGCGGGCGATGCTCGACTCCGCCGCCCGGGGCGTCCTGCTGGTCGACCACACCAAGCTGGGCCGGACCGCCCTGCACCGGGTCGCCCCGCTGTCCCGCTTCGACCTGCTCCTCGTGGACGACGGGGCGTCGGCGGAGGCGCTGCGGGACCTGGACGAGCACAAGGTCACCTACCAGGTATGCGCGACGAAGGACTCACCGTGACGAAGGGCTTGCTGTGACGAAGGGCTTGCTGTGACGAGCGGGTCGGTGCGGGTGCTGGCGGCCGGCGACCACTTCGTCCTGCCCTCGCTGATCAGGGACGCGGTCGCCGCTCGAGCGGACTGTTCGGTGCGGGAGTTACTGCTCGGCTGGCCCCTGGAACCCTTCGGCCCGGTGGCCGAGGTGCGGGAGGCCAGTGACGCCGAGGACGAGATGATCGAGGCGCTGGCCGACGGCCGCGAGGTCCTGGTCACCCAGATGGGTCCGGTCACCGAACGGGTCCTGGAGGCCTCCCCCGCGCTCCGCCTGGTCGTCGTCTGCCGGGGCGGCCCGGTCAACGTCAACCTCGACGCGGCCAAACGCCATGACGTGCGCGTCTGCTACGCGCCCGGCCGCAACGCCGCCGCCACCGCCGAGTTCACCGTCGGCCTGCTCCTGGCCGCCCTGCGCCGCATCCCCCAGGCCCACGGCCTCCTCGCCGGGCAGGGGAGTTGGGAGGGGGCGGCGTACTACACGTACGAGCACAGCGGTCTGGAGCTGGAGGACCTGCCGGTCGGGCTCGTCGGCTACGGCGCCGTGGGCAGCCGGGTCGCCCGGGCGCTGTGCGCCTTCGGCGCGCGGGTGATGGTGTACGACCCCTACGTCCGCGGCGAGATCCACGGCCTGCGCGTCGACTCGCTCGACGAACTCCTGCTTCGCTCCCGGGTGATCACCCTGCACGCCCGGCTGACCCCGCAGACCAGGGGCCTGATCGGGGCGCGCGAACTGGCCCTCCTGCCCGAGGGATCGGTGCTCGTGAACGCGGCACGCGGTCCCCTGCTGGACGAGGAGGCGCTGTGCGACGCCCTGGAGAGCGGCCGGCTCTCGGCGGCGGCGCTCGACACCTACGCACGGGAACCGCTCCCGCCGGACTCCCGGCTGCACGCGCTGGCCGACCGGGTCGTCCTGACCCCGCACCTCGGCGGGGCGTCCCGCGCGGTGGCGGAGAAGGCGGCGAGAATCGCCGCGGAGGAAGTGGGCCGCTGGGCACGCGGGGAGCCCCTCACGCACGCCCTGACATGAACGCCGGGACGGAATCACAACCCCGAGCAAGAGCCCACCAACCCCCACTGTCTCCAGGACACCGGCCGCGAAGAGAGCCGTAGGGGGCGCGCCGGTGTTGAGGGACCGAACGCGCGGAGGCGCGAAGCGCTGAGCACGATCGGCCCCTCGACACCGGCACACAGCGCCCCCGGAGGCGAACGAAGCCAAAGGAGGAGGAGGAGCCGCCATGTATGTCGGGATCGATGTCGGGACGTCGATGGTGAAGGCCGCCGCGTTCGACGAGGAGGGGCGGGAACTGGGCGTCGAGGCGCGGGCGGTGGGGCTCGCGCTGCACGGGGGCGTGGTCGAGCAGGACATGGAGGAGGTGTACGGGGCGGTCGTCGCGGTGCTGGAGGCGCTGACCTCGCGGCTCGCGGAGCCCGTCGCGCTCGCGGGGCTCACCGGGCAGGGCGACGGGGTGTGGCTGGTCGACAAGGAGGGGCGGCCGGTGCGGGCCGCGGCCTCCTGGATGGACGGACGGGCGCATGAACTCCTCGACCAGTGGCTGGCGGACGGCACGTTCGAGACCGTCTTCCGCCGCACCGGGAGCGCCATGTTCCCGGGCTGTCCCGGCCCGTTGCTGGCGTGGTTCGACCGGTACGAGCCGAGGTCCCTGGACGCCGCCGCCACCGCCGTGTACTGCAAGGACATGGTGTTCCGGCGGCTGACGGGCGCCCCGGTGACCACGGACGTCTCCGACGCGTCGATGCCGTTCCTCGACCCGAGGACACGGACGTACGACAACCGGGTCGTCGAGCTGCTCGGCCTCACCCACCGCCGTGGCCTGCTCCCCCCGGTCGGCGACCCGATCGCCACGGCCGAGGCGTTCGGCGAGGGGCTGCCGGCCGGCACCCGGCTGGCGAACGGGCCGTACGACCTGCCCTCCTGCGCGCTCGGCGCGGGCGTCACCGCGCCGGGTGACGGTCTGCTGATCGTCGGCACCTGCCTGGCGAGCCTCGTCGCGACCACCGACCTGGACCTGACGGGCGAGCCGGCCGGGCTGTACATCTCCACCGACCGTCCCGGCCACTGGCTGCGGGCCATGCCGGCGATGGTCGGCACGGCGGCGCTGGACTGGGTGCTGTCGACGACCGGGGTCCCGCGGGAGGAGGTCGACGCCCTGCTCGCCGACACGCCGCCGGGCGCGAACGGCGTGCGGGTCCTGCCGTACTTCGCCCCCTCGGGCGAGCGCGCCCCCTTCGTCGAGCCCCGGCTGCGCGCGGAGCTCAGCGGCGTCTGTCTGGAGTCGACCAAGGCCGATCTGGTCCGCGCCACCTGTGAGGGCATCGGGTTCGCGGCCCGCCACTGTCTTCAGGCCGCGGGCCTGACCGGCACCCTCGCGGTGTGCGGCGGCGGCACCCGCAGCCCCGCGTGGATGCGGCTGCTGGCGGACGTGCTGGGCCGTCCGCTGCGGGTGGTCGAGGGCGAAGTGGGCGCGCGGGGCGCGGTGTTGGCGGCGGCGGAGCGGTACGGGGTTCCCCTGGACGCGGGGGTATGGACGAAACCGACATCCATGGTGGAACCTGACGCGACACGGGCGGCGTACTACGCGAAGGCCTACGAGGACCATCTGGACCGTCTCGCGCGGGCACGCGCGGCGGTGGACGCCGGTCGCTGACCGCGAGGAGGGGTTCATGACGACGAGCCGGATGTGCCCCACCTGCAGGAGCAGACAGGACTTCCGCAAACTCAACGACGCGGAGAAGGCCGCCGTCCGCGAGGAGAAGGGGCCCCGCCACTTCGTCCACGACCTCTGGCGCTGCACCGCGAAGGGCTGCCTGTGGTACCAGCCCTACTTCCGCCAGGGCGACGGCGGCATCCTTCCCGAGAAGTTCCGGGAGAAGAAGGACGAGGAGGCCGCCGCCCCCGAGTGAGACCTACAGGTTGCTGAAGTCCGGGCCCTTGGTGCGGGTGCGCTTGATCTCGTAGAAGCCCGGGACCGAGGCGACGGCGAGGGTGCCGTCCCAGAGCCTCGCGGCCTCCTCGCCCTTGGGGGCCGGGGTGACGACGGGGCCGAAGAAGGCGATCTGCTCGCCGTCCGCGCCGGGCACGGCGATGACGGGGGTGCCGACCTCCTGGCCGACCTTCTCGATGCCCTCCTTGTGCGAGGCGCGCAGCTCGGCCTCGAACTCGAAGTCCTCCTGGTCGGCGTAGTCGATCAGGTCGGCGGGCAGCCCGACCTCCTCCAGCGCGGCGGCTATGGCCTCGACGGTCGGGCCTTCGCCGTTGTTGTGGAAGCGGGTGCCGAGCGCGGTGTAGAGCGGGCCGACGACGTCCGCGCCGTGCTTCTGCCAGGCCGCGGTGACCACCTTCACCGGCTTCCACGCCTTGGTCGCCAGCATCTCCCGGTACTCCTCGGGCAGCTCGTCGATCCGGTCCTCGTTGAGCACCGCGAGGCTCATGATGTGCCAGCGAATGTCGATGTCCCGGACCTTCTGCACCTCCAGCACCCAGCGGGAGGTCATCCACGCCCAGGGGCACAGCGGGTCGAACCAGAAGTCGACGGGGGTCTTGGCGGAGCTGCTCGCGGTCTCGGACATGGCTCTCCTAGAAAAGGGACTCTTTTCAACCGGCAACACCGGGCGTCGCCGTCCCCATTCCCGTCCGCCGCCCTCATTCCGAGCTGCCTCCCGTCAGGGGCGCATGGCAGGATCAGCCCTGTCCACATACCGAACAGCTGCCGAGGGAGTGCCGCCCGTGCCCGGTGAGAATCTGACCCGTGACGAGGCCCGGGAGCGGGCCGCCCTGCTGTCCGTCGACGGGTACGAGGTGTCGCTCGACCTGCGTTCGGCGGTGGGCGAGGAGACCGGGGACGGTCCGCGCACCTTCCGCTCGGTCACCACGATCCGCTTCCGCTGCAACGAGCCCGGCGCGTCCAGCTTCGCCGATCTGATCGCGCCTGGTGTGACCTCCGTCTCACTCAACGGCAGGGATCTCGACCCGGGTCAGGTCTTCGACGGTTCCCGGGTCCTGCTGGAGGACCTCGCCGCCGAGAACGAGCTGGTGGTGGACGCCCGGTGCGCCTACTCCCGCACCGGCGAGGGCATGCACCGCTTCGTCGACCCCGAGGACGGCGAGGTCTACCTGTACACGCAGTACGAGCCGGCCGACTCCCGCCGCGTCTTCGCCAACTTCGAGCAGCCCGACCTCAAGGCCCCGTTCCGTTTCGAGGTGCGGGCCCCGGAGGGCTGGACGGTGTGGAGCAACGGCGTCGGCGAACGGACCGACGGGGTGTGGCGGTTCGCGGAGACGAAGGCGATCTCGACGTACATCACGTGCGTCGTGGCAGGCCCCTACCACTACGTCACGGACTCCTACTCCCGCACCTTCCCGGACGGTACGACGCTGGAGATCCCCCTGGGCGCCCTGTGCCGCAAGGGTCTCGCGCCCTACTTCGACTCCGACGACGTCTTCCTGGTCACCAAGCAGGGCCTGGACTTCTTCCACGACCACGTCGACTACCCGTACCCCTTCGGGAAGTACGACCAGGCGTTCGTGCCGGAGTACAACCTGGGCGCGATGGAGAACCCGGGCCTGGTGACCTTCCGCGAGGAGTACATCTTCCGGGGCAAGGTCACCAAGGCCTCGTACGAGGGCCGGGCCAACGTGATCCTGCACGAGATGGCCCACATGTGGTTCGGCGACCTGGTCACCATGGAGTGGTGGGACGACCTGTGGCTGAAGGAGTCCTTCGCGGACTTCATGGGCGCCTTCGCGCTGGTCGGCGCGACCCGCTTCCAGGACGGCTGGATCACCTTCGCCAACCGCCGCAAGGCCTGGGCGTACCGCGCGGACCAGCTGCCCTCCACCCACCCCATCACCGCCGACATCCGCGATCTGCAGGACGCCAAGCTCAACTTCGACGGCATCACCTACGCCAAGGGCGCCTCCGTCCTCAAGCAGCTGGTCGCCTACGTCGGCCAGGACGCGTTCCTGGAGGGTGCCCGCCGCTACTTCAAGCGGCACGCGTACGGCAACACCCGCCTCGGTGACCTGCTGTCGGTGCTGGAGGAGACCAGCGGCCGGGACATGGGCGGCTGGGCGCGGTCCTGGCTGCAGACGGCGGGCGTCAACTCCCTCACCCCGCAGGTGCTGCTGGACGCCGAGGGCCGGGTCGACGAGCTGGCGGTGGTGCAGGAGGCGGCCGGCCCTGCCCATCAGCCGGCTCCGCCGGCGGGCACCCCGGAGCTGCGCCCGCACCGGGTGGCGGTGGGCCTGTACCGGCGGACCCCCGAGGGTTCTCTCGAGCGGTACGCGCGGGCCGAGGTGGACGTCGACGGCGCGCGGACGGTCGTGGGCGAGCTGGCCGGTGCCGAGGCGCCCGAGCTGGTACTGGTCAACGACGACGACCTGACGTACTGCAAGATCCGCTTCGACGAGACCTCGCTGGCCGCCCTGCGCGAGCACCTGGGCACCATGACCGACCCGCTGGCCCGGGCCCTGTGCTGGTCGGCGCTGTGGAATATGACCCGGGACGCGCTGCTGCCGGCCCGGGAGTTCGTGGAGATCGTGCTGCGCTTCTCGGGCCGCGAGTCCGACATCGGCGTCCTGCAGATGCTGCACGCGTGGGCGAACTCCGCGCTGGTGCACTATGTGGCGCCGGGGTGGCGGGAGGCCGGCGGACGGCTGGTGGCGGAGGGCGCCCTGCGGGAGCTGCGGGCGGCGGAGGCGGGCAGTGAGCACCAGCTGGCCTGGGCGCGGTTCTTCGCGACGGTCGCCTCCTCTCCGGAGGATCTGCGGTTGCTGCGGGGGCTGCTGGAGGGCACCGAGAAGGTCGACGGGCTGGAGGTCGACCAGGAGCTGCGCTGGGCGTTCCTGGAGCCGCTCGCCGCGCACGGGGTCGCCGACGAGGCCGTGCTGGCCGCCGAACTGGTCCGCGACGACACCGCCTCCGGCAGGCGCCACCAGGTCAGGTGCCTGGCCGCGCGGCCGTCCGAGGCGGTCAAGGCGCAGGCGTGGGCGCAGGTGGTGGAGTCGGACGCGCTGTCCAACGCGCTGGTGGAGGCGACGATCGCGGGCTTCACCCAGGCCTCGCAGCGGGAGCTGCTCGCGCCGTACGCGGAGCGCTACTTCGCGGCGATCGAGCGGGTCTGGGCGGAGCGGTCCATCCAGATCGGCATGGACGTGGTGCGGGGTCTGTTCCCCTCGCTGCAGGACTCGCCGGGGACGCTGGAGGCGACCGACGCGTGGCTGGCGGCGCACGAGGGGGCGGCGCCCGCGCTGCGCCGGCTGGTGCTGGAGGCCCGGGACGATCTGGCACGGGCGCTGCGGGCCCAGGCTTTGGCCAACGATTAAGCCGCCGGTGACCGTTACGGAATCCGGTCAATAACACCCGTAACCCCTGGCCCAACTCACTTGGACCAGGGGTTTTCGGTGCCCTATCGGCATCCGAACACCTGTCCTTTAGCGCCACCTTGTCCGCATTTGTCGACGAGCGTGTAACAGCGGTTAGGGGGCGGTCCGGGCGCGGAAAACCACGGGACATGACCCACAACACCCCGCTGTCCCCCCGCCCGCTCCGTCACCTCTCCGAGGTCCACCGCCGTCTCCTGACGGCCGCGCAGCTGAGGGCGCACGGTGTCCCGTCCGCGGAGCTGACCGAGCGGTGCCGCCCCGGCGGCCCCTGGCAGCAGATCCTCCCGGGTGTCTTCCTGCTCCACCCGGGCCCGCCCACCAGCGAGGAGCGGCTGCACGCGGTGCTGATGTACGCGGCACGCGAGGCCGCCCCCGGGGTGCCGGCCCAGCCGGGCGCCGAGCCCCCGCACCGCCCGGTGTACACGGAGGCGATGATCACCGGCCTCGCGGCCCTCACGCTGCACGGCTTCACATCCGCTCCCCCGCTGCTGTCGATCGAGAGGATCGACGTCCTGGTCCCCCGGCTGCGCCGGGTCCGCTCGACCGGCTGCGCCCACGTCGTCCGCACACCGTCCCTGCCGGCCGCCCAGCAGGTGACGGGCGTTCCGATCGCGCCGGTCCCCCGCGCCCTGGCCGACGCGGTGTCGGAGCTTTCGGACGCCGGTGCCGTACGGCGGCTGCTGACCGAGGCGGTGCGCGGCGGCCACTGTGAACCGGCCTCGGTGGTACGGGAGTTGAAGAACGCGAAGCTGCTGAGCCGGCCGCACGTCGTGGACGCGGTGGACTTGCTGCTGGCCCAGGGCCGGACGGTGGCGGAGGACCGGCTGTACCGCATGGTCGAGGAGCACGGTCTGCCCGACCCGGTCTGGAACGTGGACCTGCGCCTGCCCGGCGGCCCGTACCTCGGCGGCCTGGACGCCTACTGGCCGGAGCAGGCGGTAGCCGTCGAACTCGACACCCGCGCGCCCCGCCAGGACGACGACGCGATGTGGTCCGAGTACGTCCGCAAGCGGGAGACCCTGGAGCGCCTGGGCATCACGGTCGTCCACATCACCCCGAAGAAGCTCCGGGACTCCGCCGAGCAGCAGGCGGCCGTGGTCCGCACGGCCCTGATGGCCTCCGGCGACCGCGACCCGGCCGCCTATGTCGTGGTACTGCCCCGGTAGTGACGGACCGGGACGGTGCCAGGAGGGAGAGGAGGGGCTGCCGGGTGGGTCCGGTGGCCCCTCCTCATGTCTGGTGGGTCAGAGCGGTTCGGGCAGGGCGGGGGGCAGCGTCGCCCGGGTGTGGACGCCGTCGATCAGGGCCGCGTAGGCCGCGATCATCCGCGTACGGCTGAACCGTTCGCGGCTGGCGGCGAGGGCCGGCGCGAGGTCGGGGCGGGCGGTCACCGCCTCCGTCCAGGCCCGGGCGATGGCGTCCGGGTCGGGCGGGGTGACGAAGCCGTGGCCCGAGACGATCGCCGCGCTGTCACCGACGTCGGTGGCCACCGGTACGGCCCCGCACATCATGCCCTCGACCAGGCACAGCGGGGCCGCCTCGCCCCAGGAGGAGGTGAGGGCGACCACGTCGGCGGCCGCGTAGAGGTGCTCCATGTCGTGCCGGACGCCGAGGGGGTGCAGCCGGTCCGTGAGGAGGGGGTCGGAGCCGAAGCCGGCCGCGAGGTCCGCGACCAGGCCCGGGTTGGCGCGCGTCATGCCCGCGCCGCACATCAGGACGTGGCCGCGCGGCTCCCGGGCGAGCCAGGCGCGGGCGGAGGCCAGGAACAGGGGGACGTTCTTCATCGCGTCGTAGCGGGCGGCGAAGACCACCACCGGGGCGTCGGCCGGAATGTCCAGGGCGGCGCGGACGGCGAGCCGGGCGGCCGGGTCGGGGCGGAAGCGGAGCAGGTCCACGCCATTGGGGATGACGTGCAGCAGCTCGCCCGGCACCCCGGCGGCCTGGTAGGCGGCCCGGGTGGACTCCGCGCAGCACACACAGGCCACCACCGTGCCATCGGCGATGGCCACCTTCAGCTCGTCCAGGGCGGCGCCCTGGTTCTCCGGGTCGGAGCGGTGGAGACAGACCACGACCGGGCGGCGCGGCAGGCCCGCCTGGTTGAGCAGCCGCAGGGGCTGTTCCTTCAGGGAGAGGATGACGTCCGCCTCGGCGGTCGCCCGTGCGGTGTCGGCCAGTTCCGGCCCGGTGAAACCGACCTGATCCCGGCTTGCGGGGAAGCTGCGGCCCAGGGACGTGACGCCCACCCCCGCCGCGGTCAGCGACCGGTAGCAGGCGTCGTCCTCCATCCGCTGCCGGGTGGCCTCGCGGTGCACCTCACCGTGGATGCTCAGCACCCGGTGATCCTGCTGACCGCCCTCCACCAGCCCGAGCACGACGTCACTGTGGACGATCCGGGCCCCGCCGGAGAAGAAACCCTCGTAAACAGACAACACCTGCAGTCCGTGCGTTGCGCGCACACGACCACCCCGCCTCGTACAGATTGAGCCATCCCCGTGAACAGCGGGTTAGCCGATATGAGGCGGCACGGACGTTTCGTACGGATGAACTGGGCGTCTCGTGTCCGAGTCGCCTGGATTACCGGACGGCCCAGCAGGTCAGGAAAGCGCCAAGCCGCGGCGATCGCGGTGAGCGCCCAGTGGGGTGCCGCGATGTGTTGTCGGGCGGGTGCGGGTGCGTTGTGGCTGTTCGCGCCGTTCCCCGCGCCCCTGACGGGGCGCATGCACTCACCCCTTCTTCAGGACCAGCTCGGTGTTGCGGTCGCTCGATGTGCCGCCCATTTTCTTGCTGGCGCCGGGGGCGTTGTAGGAGATCTCGCGGTAGAGGGCGGCCAGGCCCGTCTGGGTGAGGTCGGTGAAGTCGGTGCGGTGCGGGGCCGCCGACTCGATGAGGGTGGTGAACAGGGAGATCGTGCCGTCCTTGTTGTCGGCGATCTCGATGACGCGGGCCAGCTGCGGGTAGTCCACGTGGGACGCGGTGGAGATCTCCCAGAAGGAGCGGCCGCCCGACGCCTTGTGCGGGGTGATCTCGTTGCGGTGGATGTGTCCGTTCACCCAGGCCAGGACGTTCGCGTGGCGGCTCAGCAGGGAGACGACCTCGGCGCCGTCGTGCCGCTGCTCGCCCGGGTGCGCCGGGTCGGGGTGCTCGGTGTTGGTCATCGACTTGCTGGTGTGGTGGCTGAAGACGATGGCCCAGGAGTCCTTGTTGTCCTTCAACTGCCGTTCCAGCCAGCGCAGTTGGGTGGTGCCGATGGAGCCGTCGTAGTGACCGCTCGGGTCGGTGGTGTCGATGCTGATGCCGATGACGTCGTCGGAGATGCGGAACGTGTAGTACTGGGTGCCCGCGTCGAGGTTGGCGGTGGAGTAGCCGTGGCCGACCGGGCCGAGACCGCGGTGCGCCGGGTCTAGGTGGGCCTTGAGGTAGTCGGTCGGGGTGAAGGGGGCGCGACGCTCGTCCGGCGTGATGGAGCGCAGGTCGCGGCTGTGCGCCTTGAGCAGGTCGCGCAGGGCGGTGCCGCTCGGGTCGCCGCCGCTCCTGATGAGGTTCTGCAGCTTCTTGGCCTCGGTGGCGGGCAGGCTCATCAACTTCTTGCCGCCGACGGTGAATTCGCCGAGCCAGGAGTCGGCGTGGCCGTAGCAGCCGAGCAGCAGGGCGTCATGGTTGCCGACCGTGGAGTACCAGGGCAGATTGAGGCCGGGGCTGCGGATCTCCCGGATCGCGGCGGGCAGGAAGCCGCCGAGGTGCGGGAAGCCCAGCCGCTTGTCGTTGTCCCGGGTGGTGGAGTCGGGCTGCCAGAACAGCTGCAGGCCGCTGTTCTGGACGCCCTCGTAGTGGCGCGGGTCACCGGAGTTGGGGGTGACCCGGCCGCCGCTCATGACGGTCAGGAACCATTCCAGCTCGGTCTTCGCGTTGTTGTCCGTGTTGTCGCCGGTGGTCATGGCGAAGTGCAGCGGGGAACCGGTGACGGGGGCGCCGCGCAGCGCGTTGACCCGCTCGATCAGGGACACCGCGCCCTGCACGGTCAGCGCCTCGTGGGGGCGCCAGGCGTGCGGGTCGGCGGAGCGCACGTACTCCAGGCGCAGCGGGTGCTGGGCGTCGATCAGGTGCAGGTCGGTCAGCTGCACGAACGCCGCGAGCGCGGTACGGCGGCCCGCGCGGCCCGACCTGGGGGCGGCGAGCTCGCTGCGCACGACGCGGGCCCAGCCGGGGCCGTCGGCGAGCCGGCGGTAGCCGGAGCCGGCGCGCGGGGTGGCGACGGAGGCGAGGGTGGTGCCCTTGGTGTAGGGCGCGAGAGGCGCGGCGGCGGCCTGACGGGAGTGGGCCACGATGGCCTCGTGCGGTTCCGCGGCGACGGCCGCGGCCTGGCTGTCGGTGGGCCGCAGGGCGTAGCCGACGCCTGCGGAGACGGCTGCCGCGCCAGTGGCGGCGAGGACGGTACGGCGGTTGATCGCGGGCTTGTCGCCGGCGACTGAGCGTATGCGCGGCATGGCGCGGTCTCCCCGAGTGCGAACGCGTCGGCAGTGGTCGCGGGTTTCGCTGCCGCGAACAACCCGCTCGCCTTGGATGCTTGGCACCGGGAATGACCTGCGCGTGAACGAGACGGCAACGCGCAGCGCCGATCACCGTACGTGGATCTTGGCAAACCCTGCGTGTTCTCACCCGCTCTTCGACCGGCCGGAAGGCGGTCACGCAGTGTTCATCTTCTGGGGTAACCGACCCGTCACGGGCCGCTCCCGCCACAGCGCCAGGCCCGTGTCGACGAGCCCGACCCGGTTGAGGGCCGGGACCGTCTCCAGCGGGTGCCAGGCCGCCATGTCGGTCGAACCGCCGATCTCGGGGCGGAGTTCGCCGCCGGTCACCCGGGCCTCGTAGACGAGCCGGAGGCCCTGGCGGTCGACCGGGCGGCGGAAGCGGCTCCGGGTCGTCAGACGGAAGGAGTCGACGCCGAGCAGACCGGTCACCTCGACGTGGTACCCCGTCTCCTCCTCCACCTCCCGCAGCACGGTGTCGTAGGGGTCCTCCCCGTGCTCCATGCCGCCGCCGGGCAGGGTCCATTCGGGCCGGCCCCGGCCGTCGGTCCAGCGGGCCAGCAGGAGTTGGCCGTCACGGACGCATATGGCGTAGGCCGCCACCCTCAGTTTCCGTCGCACAGGGAGAAATTAGCCGGGACGGGGCCGTCGGCGGTGCCTCCCGCATCGGGGGTTTTCCCCATACATCTCTATCGCTCGGGTCAACACTTCCCAAACAACGTCCCCTTGGGTAAAGCTGTGCGCTCGTCCGGCACTGGACTTCCTCACCTGTAAGGGATGCCGATGACCTTGCTTCCCGTCAGACCCGCGGCCCGAATAGCCGTGGCCGTCGGTCTCGTCGCCGCGCTCTCCGCGGCCGGGCCGATACCCCTGGCCTTCTCCGCCGACGGCCCCTCCGGCACCGCGCCCACGGACACCGCCGTCAAGTCCGCCCACGACAAGCTGGGTTCCGACGACGCGGACCGGCTCGCCGAGGCCAAGGCCGACGGCGACAAGAACGTCACGATGATGATCGCCACCGCGCCGGGGCAGACCGAGCAGGTCACCCAGAAGCTGGACGCGGTCAAGGGCGGCATCGTGGGCCGCACCTACGACAAGCTCGGCTACGTCCGGGCCACCGTCCCCACCTCGAGGGCGGACTCCGCCATCGCGGCCGCCGCGAAGCTGTCCTCCGTGCACGGCATCGACCTGCGCGCGGAGATACCCCTGGACGACCCGAGCGTCACGAGCGGCGCCAAGTCGGCCAGTGGCAAGGCGAATTATCCGGCGCCGGACAAGAACACGCCGGCGCGCAACCCGTACAACCCGTCCTTCGAGACGGGCGCCGTCGACTTCGTGAAGCAGCACCCGAAGGCGGACGGCCGAGGTGTCACCATCGGCATCCTGGACTCCGGTGTCGACCTCGGTCACCCGGCGCTGCAGAAGACCACCACCGGCGAGCGGAAGATCGTCGACTGGGTGACGGCCACCGACCCGATCGTCGACGGCGACGCCACCTGGCGGCCGATGCTCACCTCGGTGTCCGGGCCGGTCTTCACCTACGGCGGCCGCACCTGGACGGCGCCCGCCGGGTCGTACCGGATCAGCACCTTCAGCGAGGCCGCGACCGCGGGCGGCGACGCCAAGGGCGACGCCAACCGGGACGGCGACACCACCGACAAGTGGGGCGTCCTGTACGACGCTGCCGCCGGGACGGTCCGCGTCGACCTCAACAACAACTTCGACTTCAGCGACGACACGCCCATGAAGCCGTACAAGGACGGCTTCCAGGTCGGCTACTTCGGGACCGACGACCCGAAGACCGACGTGGTGGAGCGGCAGCCGTTCGTGGTCGAGATCCGCAAGGACGTCGTCTACAACTCCTCCGGCGCCAAGGCGGACTTCGTCAACATCGGCGTCATCGAGTCCGAGCACGGCACCCACGTCGCCGGCATCACCGCCGCCAACGGGCTGTTCGGCGGCAGGATGAACGGCGCGGCACCCGGCGCGAAGATCGTCTCCTCCCGGGCCTGCACCTGGACCGGCGGCTGCACCAACGTCGCGCTCACCGAGGGCATGATCGACCTGGTGGTCAACCGCGGTGTC
Organism: Streptomyces sp. NPDC005799; assembly: GCF_040630525.1. Taxonomy (NCBI): domain Bacteria; kingdom Bacillati; phylum Actinomycetota; class Actinomycetes; order Kitasatosporales; family Streptomycetaceae; genus Streptomyces; species Streptomyces sp. NPDC005799. The sequence goes on along the minus strand of NZ_JBEXXQ010000001.1, from coordinate 254,831 downwards.
GACATCGTCAACATGTCGATCGGCGGCCTTCCGGCCCTCAACGACGGCAACAACGCCCGTGCGGAGCTGTACACGCGGCTCATCGACACCTACGGCGTGCAGCTGGTGATCTCCGCCGGCAACTCCGGCCCCGGTGCCAACACCATCGGCGACCCGGGCCTCGCCGACAAGGTGATCTCCGTCGGCGCGACCATCTCCCAGGAGACCTGGGCGGCCAACTACGGCTCGGTCGTCGAGAAGAAGTACGCGATGATGCCCTTCTCCTCCCGCGGTCCGCGCGAGGACGGCGGCTTCACCCCGACCCTGTCCGCACCGGGCGCCGCCATCAACACCACCCAGACCTGGCTGCCGGGCGCCCCGGTCGCCGAGGCGGGCTACGCGCTGCCGGCCGGCTACTCCATGCTGCAGGGCACCTCGATGGCCTCCCCGCAGGCCACCGGCGCCACCGCGCTGCTGCTGAGCGCCGCCAAGCAGAAGCACATCGCGCTGAGCCCCGCCGACCTGCGCACGGCTCTGACCTCGACGGCCAAGCACATCAAGGGCGTTCAGGCGTACGAGGAGGGCGCGGGCCTGATCGACGTCGTCGACGCCTGGGACGCCGTCCGCGACGGCGCCACCGCCCACGACTACACCGTCAAGGCGCCGGTCGACACCGCGATCGACCAGCTGCTGAAGACCCCCGGCTACGGCACCGGACTCTACGACCGCGAGGGCGGTCTGAAGGCCGGGCAGAAGAAGACGTACGACGTCACCATCACCCGCACCTCCGGCTCGGAGAAGGCGCAGTGGCACCGGCTGTGGTTCGAGAACAACGCCGGTGACACCTTCAGGATCCTCGGCAAGCACGAGGTGAGGCTGCCGCTGAACCAGCCGGTGACGGTGCAGGTGCAGGCGAACCCCCGCTCGGCGGGTCTGAAGAGCGCGATCCTCTCCGTGGACGACCCGCAGACCGACGGCGTCGACAAGCAGATCCTGACCACGGTCGTGGTCTCGACGCCGGTGAAGTACACCTACTCCGCGTCCGACTCCGTGCAGCGCAACAGCACGCGGTCGTACTTCGTGACGGTGCCCGAGGGCGCCACGTCGCTGGAGGTGGCGATCGGCGGGCTGCAGGGCGCGAGCCAGACGCGGTTCATCGCGATCCACCCCTACGGCGTACCGGTCGACAACACCTCCACGCCGTACTGCTACAACAACTACCTCGACGGCAACGGCTGCAAGCCCGACGTGCGCTCGTACGCCGACCCGCAGCCCGGCGTCTGGGAGATCGAGGTCGAGGCGCGCCGCACCTCGCCACTGCTCGACAACCCCTACAAGCTCGACGCCGCCGTCTACGGCGCCGCCTTCGACCCGGAGACGGTGACCGTGCCCGAGGCGAAGGTGGGCACCCCGGCGGCCGCCTCCTGGAGCGTGACCAACAAGCTCGCAGCGATCGACGGCCACCTGGTGGGCGGCCCGCTCGGCTCCTCGAAGACGGCCCGCCCGACGATCAAGCAGGGCGAGACGCAGACCACCACGGTCGTGGTGCCCGAGGGCGCCAAGTCCCTGGACGTGGCGATCGGCAACGTCTCCGACGCGGCCGCCGACCTCGACCTGACGGTGAAGAACGCGGCCGGCACGGTCGTCGGCCAGTCCGCCGACGGCGACTCGGAGGAAGCGGTCTCCGTCGCCTCGCCCGCCGCCGGAACGTACACCGTCGAGGTCGCGGGCTACTCGGTGCCGTCCGGCTCGACCGCGTACGACTACCGGGACGTCTTCTTCTCCGCGTCCCTGGGCACCGTCACCGTGGATCAGACGGCGCCGGTGAAGCTCGGCACGGGCGCCTCGGCGACCGTCTCCGCGAGCGTCACCGCGGCGGCGGCCGCTCCGGAGGGCCGGGAGTTCTTCGGCCAGGTGCAGCTGGTGAACGCCCGGGGCACGGTCGCGGGCACCGGCAGCGTGAAGATCGAGAAGGTCACTCCGTAGCCGGTGGTACGGCGATGATGGCGGGCGTCCGTACGGGCGCCCGCCCTTGCTCATTCGCAGGTCATACCGGCCGACCCGGTCAGCGCCTGTTCGAGCCCGGCGCGTTCGGGGGCGATGGACGCCTCCCCGACCAGGACCTGGTCCGGGGTGGCCGAGCGGCGCGGGAAGGCGACCAGGATGTGGTCGCCCAGGTGCAGGGCCCGGCCGGCCACGCTCTCGGCGACGACGAAGGTGATCTCCTCCCCGGCGTTCTCCGGCTGGGCCTTCGCCGGTTTGTACGCGCGGGTCACACGCAGGGTGATCCGCTCCCGGCCGGCGGCCGCGGGGGCCGGTCCGGCCGCGGTGACCGTGCCCTCGGCGACGAGCCGCGAGCAGGCGAGGTACTCGGGGCTGGCGAACGGGGAGCGGGCCGCGGAGTCCGCCTTGGCGCCGGAGTCGGCGCTGCCGCCCGACAGCGAGTTCGCCCCGCCCCCGGCCTGTCCCAGCAGCCAGATCATCCCCGACAGCACGCCCGCGACGGCCGTCACGGCGAGGCCCGCGAAGGCGAACCTGCGCACCGCACGCCGGTTGCGTGACGGCCGTGGCGGTGCGGCCGCCGGCCGTGGCCGTGCTTGCTCCCCGGCCAGCGCGTCCCCGATGATCCCGAGCTGTTCCCGCAGCAGCGCCACATCCGCCTCGGCGCGGCGGTGCTCGGCGAGGAGGACGGCGTCGGCGTCCTTCGGGAGCCGCTCGCCGGTGAGCGCGGCCATCAGCGCGTCGCCGCCGTCGTAGTGCCGGTCGTCGGCGGTCATCTCACACCACCTCGTCCTCGTGCAGACGGGCACGCAGGGCCCGGACCGCCGTGTGCAGCCTGCTCTTGACCGTGCCCTCCGGAACCCCTAGCTCCTGGGCGATCGAACGGACCGGCAGGTCGGCGTAGAAGCGCAGGACGAGGACCTGGCGCTGGGAGTCAGGGAGCTCGTCGAGGCCCTGGGCCACCGCCAGCGAGAGCACGCTGGTGTCCTCGCCCGAGGGGTGCTCCAGCTGGCGCAGGGAGGCCAGCCGCTCACCGATCCGGTCCTGGCGGCGCTTGGCGCGATGCCAGTCCATGGCCAGGTTGGAGGCGACGACGGCCGCCCAGGCGGAGACGTCGCGCGGGGCCTCGTACCCCTTCGCCGCGCGCTCCAGCAACCGCAGGCGGACCTGCTGCACCCCGTCCGGCAGGTCCGCCTGCGGCACCCCGCCCAGCGCGAGCACCGCCCGCACCCGGCGTTCCTGAGCCGCGTCCAGAGGATCCTCCTCCTCCGGCGCACGGCGGGCCTTTCTGCGCAGCACAAGCCACCCCCTCACCGCGTTTCCTCTATGACGCGGCGGCGCACGGAAACGTTCGACCGGATCTCCGGAAGACTGTGTGGAGGCGTACCTCACACCTCCGGGCGTCCCACTCCTCGGGCATGGTGCGCAAAGAATTGGACAGGCGGACCCGGGTCGGCCGCATGATGGAAAAGCCGCAGACACGCAAGCATCACAGGTAAGGGAGTCGCCGTGAGGGTCGGAATCGTCGGAGCCACCGGTCAGGTCGGCACGGTCATGCGCAGGATCCTCAAGGAGCGAAACTTCCCGGTCTCCGAGCTGCGCCTGTTCGCCTCGGCCCGCTCGGCCGGGACCGAGCTGGACGGCGTGACGGTGGAGGACGCGGCGAGCGCCGACTACTCCGGCCTGGACATCGTGCTGTTCTCCGCGGGCGGCGCGACCTCGAAGGCGCTGGCCGAGAAGGTCGCCTCGCAGGGTCCGGTCGTGATCGACAACTCCTCCGCCTGGCGCAGGGACCCCGAGGTTCCGCTGGTCGTCTCCGAGGTGAACCCGCACGCGATCGCGAACCGCCCCAAGGGCATCATCGCCAACCCGAACTGCACCACGATGGCCGCGATGCCGGTCCTGAAGGTGCTGCACGCCGAGGCCGGTCTGGAGGCGCTGGTCGTCGCCACCTACCAGGCCGTGTCCGGTTCCGGTCTCGCGGGCGTGGCCGAGCTGCACGGCCAGGCGCAGAAGGTGATCGCCGACGCGGACAAGCTGACGCACGACGGCGCGGCGGTCGACTTCCCCGAGCCCGGCGTCTACAAGCGCCCCATCGCCTTCAACGTGCTCCCCTTCGCCGGGAACCTCGTCGACGACGGCCTGAACGAGACCGACGAGGAGCACAAGCTCCGCAACGAGTCCCGCAAGATCCTGGAGATCCCCGACCTCAAGGTCTCCGGCACCTGCGTCCGCGTCCCGGTGTTCTCCGGCCACTCCCTGCAGGTCAACGCCCGCTTCGCCCGCCCCCTCTCCCCCGAGCGGGCGACGGAGCTCCTCGCCGGGGCCCCCGGGGTCGAGCTGTCGGACATCCCGACGCCCCTGCAAGCCGCCGGTCAGGACCCCTCCTACGTCGGCCGCATCCGCCGCGACGAGACCGTCGACAACGGCCTCGCCCTGTTCATCTCCAACGACAACCTCCGCAAGGGCGCCGCGCTGAACGCGGTCCAGATCGCGGAGCTGGTGGCGGCGGAGCTGAAGCAGGCCTAGGGCCTGCGCACCTCGTAGAGGAAGCAGCCGTACTCGACGGCCCGGACGTGGACGAGTGCCACAGCCGGGTCGTCGAACGCGTTTTTGAAGGCCGCGTCGTCGGGGGCGTCGACCAGCTCGCCGCCGAGGATGCGGCCGTCGGCGGAGTAGCGGCGGACGGTGCGGTGGGCGTCCGCGAAGGGGTAGGCGGCGGCGCCGGTGGCCGGGCCCGGGCACTGCTCCGCGTGGACGAAGACGGGTCCCTGCTCGTCGTAGGCTCCCGGCTCGGCGCCCGTCTCGGCCGCCCAGCGGCGCAGTGGCGCGTAGGCGACGAGCGTGATCCGCTCCCCCGGCTCACTGCGGCGCAGACAGCAGCGCAGGGGGGCGCCGCCCTCGTCGTCGGTGAACGGGGCGGGCGGCCGACCCGCGTCGTCGGCGACGCGCAGCTCCTCGAGGGCGGACGGGGCGACGGGGCGTGCGGTGTAGGTGGTCATACGTCCCAGGCTGCCGCGGGCCGGGCGCGATGACCGGCGGGAATCGGACACGGCGTTCCCGCAGGTCGGCTGGCCGGCGGCGGCTACGACGGACGTGCGTGCGACCGGGCCGGCCGTCGGAGACCGGCGGCGGTGAATGGACATCGCGCTTTTCCCGGCCGCCGTGGAAGGATGGCCGCACCGCCGAACCGACACATACGAGGAGATGAACGCGTGCCTGGCACAAACCTGACTCGCGAAGAGGCTCAGCAGCGGGCGCAGCTGCTCACTGTCGAGTCCTACGAGATCGATCTCGACCTCTCCGGCGCGCAGGAGGGCGGTACGTACCGGTCCGTGACGACGGTGCGTTTCGACGTCAGCGAGAACGGCTCCGAGTCCTTCATCGACCTGGTCGCCCCCACGGTCCACGAGGTCACGCTGAACGGCGACCCGCTCGACCCGGCGGAGGTCTTCGCGGACTCCCGGATCGCGCTGCCTGGCCTGCTGGAGGGCCGCAACGTCCTCCGCGTGGTCGCGGACTGCGCGTACACCAACACCGGCGAGGGCCTGCACCGCTTCGTCGACCCGGTCGACCAGCAGGCCTATCTCTACACCCAGTTCGAGGTGCCGGACGCCCGCCGCGTCTTCGCGAGCTTCGAGCAGCCCGACCTGAAGGCCACCTTCCAGTTCACGGTGAAGGCGCCGACCGGCTGGACCGTCATCTCCAACTCCCCGACCCCGGAGCCCAAGGACGACGTCTGGGTCTTCGAGCCGACGCCGAGGATCTCCAGCTACATCACCGCGCTGATCGTCGGCCCGTACCACTCCGTGCACAGTGTGTACGAGAAGGACGGCCAGTCCGTGCCGCTGGGCATCTACTGCCGGCCCTCGCTCGCCGAGTTCCTGGACTCGGACGCGATCTTCGAGGTCACCCGGCAGGGCTTCGAGTGGTTCCAGGAGAAGTTCGACTACGCGTACCCGTTCAAGAAGTACGACCAGCTCTTCGTGCCGGAGTTCAACGCGGGCGCGATGGAGAACGCGGGCGCGGTGACCATCCGCGACCAGTACGTCTTCCGTTCCAAGGTCACCGACGCGTCGTACGAGCTGCGCGCCGAGACCATCCTGCACGAGCTGGCCCACATGTGGTTCGGCGACCTGGTCACCATGGAGTGGTGGAACGACCTGTGGCTGAACGAGTCGTTCGCCACGTACACGTCCATCGCGTGCCAGGCGTACCACCCCGCCTCCCGCTGGCCGCACTCCTGGACGACCTTCGCCAACTCCATGAAGACGTGGGCGTACCGGCAGGACCAGCTGCCCTCCACGCACCCGATCATGGCCGAGATCCGTGACCTCGACGACGTCCTCGTCAACTTCGACGGCATCACGTACGCCAAGGGCGCGAGCGTCCTGAAGCAGCTCGTGGCGTACGTCGGCATGGACGAGTTCTTCGCGGGCGTGCAGGCGTACTTCAAGAACCACGCGTACGGCAACACGCGGCTGTCCGACCTGCTGGGCGCGCTGGAGGAGACCTCCGGGCGCGACCTGGGGACCTGGTCGCAGAAGTGGCTGCAGACGGCCGGCATCAACATCCTGCGCCCGGAGATCGAGACGGACGCCGAGGGCGTCATCACCTCCTTCGCGATCCGCCAGGAGGCCCCGGCGCTCCCGGCCGGCGCGAAGGGCGAGCCGACCCTGCGCCCGCACCGCATCGCGATCGGCCTGTACGAACTCGACGACACGAGCGGCAAGCTGGTGCGCGACGAGCGCGTGGAGCTGGACGTCGACGGCGAGCTGACGGCCGTACCTCAGCTGGCCGGCAAGCGCCGTCCGGCCGTCGTCCTGCTCAACGACGACGACCTGTCGTACGCCAAGGTCCGCCTCGACGAGCAGTCCCTCGCCTTCGTCACCGAGCACCTCGGCGACTTCGAGTCCTCCCTCCCCCGCGCCCTGTGCTGGGCCTCGGCCTGGGACATGACCCGGGACGCCGAACTCGCCACCCGCGACTACCTCTCACTGGTCCTGTCGGGCATCGGCAAGGAGTCCGACATCGGTGTCGTGCAGTCCCTGCAGCGCCAGGTGAAGCTCGCCGTCGACCTGTACGCCGACCCGACCGCCCGCGAGTCGCTGCTGACCCGCTGGACCGACGCCACGCTCGCCCACCTCCGCTCCGCCGAGCCGGGCAGCGACCACCAGCTGGCCTGGGCCCGCGCCTTCGCGGCCACGGCCCGTACGCCGGAGCAGCTGGACCTGCTGGAGTCCCTGCTGGACGGTTCGCAGACGATCGAGGGCCTGGCCGTCGACACGGAGCTGCGCTGGGCGCTGGTGCAGCGCCTCGCCGCGGTCGGCCGTTTCGACGAGGCGGAGATCGCCGGCGAGTACGAGCGGGACAAGACCGCGGCCGGCGAGCGCCACGCGGCGTCCGCCCGTGCCGCCCGCCCGACGGCGGAGGCCAAGGCGGAGGCCTGGGCGTCGGTCGTCGAGTCCGACAAGCTGCCGAACGCCGTGCAGGAGGCGGTCATCGCCGGCTTCGTCCAGACCGACCAGCGCGAGCTGCTCGCCCCGTACACGGACAAGTACTTCGAGGTGGTCAACGACATCTGGTCCTCCCGCTCGCACGAGATGGCCCAGCAGATCGCCGTCGGCCTCTACCCCGCCATCCAGGTCTCCCCGGAAACCCTGGCCAAGACGGACACCTGGCTCTCCGAGACCGACCCCAACGCGGCCCTGCGCCGTCTGGTCTCGGAGTCCCGCTCGGGAGTGGAGCGCGCGCTGAAGGCGCAGGCGGCGGACACGGCCGCCTAGTTCCGGGTACGACGACAGGGGGCGCCCGGCATCGTGCCGGGCGCCCCTCCGTATGCCCTCAGCCGTCCAGAGCCGCCCTTCGACCGCCTTCAGCGCACGACCATTCCGCCCGTCACGTTGACGAACGTGCCGGTGATGCCCGCCGCGTGATCGGAGGCCAGGAAGGTGGCCGTGGCGGTGATCTCGGCGAGGGTGGGGTTGCGGCGGGTCATCCGCATCGTCGCGAGGTTGGTGACGATGCCCTGGATCGCCGCCTCGTCGATGGCGGGGTTGACCGCGGAGAGCTTCTCGACGGTGAAGGTCTCGGGGACGCCGGCCGCCCACAGGCCCACGGCGCGTACTCCGCGGGGGCCCAGTTCGATCGCCAGATTGCGGACGAGCGTGTCGGTGGCGGCGTCCGCGGGTCCCGTGCCGCCCATCATCGGACTGCCGTGCGCGGAGCCGCTGTTGAGGGTGAGGATGACGCCGGAGCCGCGCTCGGCCATGCGGCGGCCGGCGGCGCGGGCGGTGATGAAGTTGGCGCGGGTGCCGTCGATCACCGGCCGCAGGAAGTCGTCCACCGGCATGTCGGTGAGCGGGGCGCCCTGCACATCGCCTCGGCTGACCAGGTTGAAGGAGATGTCGACGGCGCCGACGCCGTTCAGGTGGTCCTCGACGGCCGCCTCGTCCAGCGCGTCCACGACGGCGACCTCGGCGTCCTTGATGTCGGCGGCCACCGCCTCCAGTGTCTTACGGGTCCGTCCGACGAGGTGGACACGGGCCCCCTCGGCGGCGAAGGCGCGGGCCACCGCACCGCCGATCGAGCCGGCGGCACCGTAGACGATCGCGGTCTTGTCGGTGAGCAGCATGGTGATTCTCCCTGCGGGTCGTGACGTTCGTGTCGGTCATATGGACGCGCCGGGGCCGTGGCGGTCATCGGTCACAGACGCAGGGGCAGGCCGAAGGCCGGGAAGAGGTGCGGTTCGAAGGAGGTGATCTCGACGATCCGGTCGTCGGCGTCGAAGCGGAGCACGTCGAGGACCTGCGCGCGGTACACGTTCGTACCGGGCCTGCGGACGTAACCGCCCGCCGCGAGCTGGCCGTTGGCGCGCGCGGGCAGATGGCGCCAGTGGCCGAAGAACATGGGGGACGCCGGGTCCAGGGTGGGGCGCAGGAAGTCGACGAGGGCGTCGCGGCCCGTGAACCAGAACGGGTTCGGCGGCATGGTGAGCGTGACGTCCTCGCTCAGCAGCCCGGTCATCGCCCCGAAGTCGAGCTGTTCGGCGGCGGTCATGTACCGCTGCAGCACGGCCCGTTGGGCCCGGGTGGGCTCGGTGGTCGTCCAGTCGGCGCGGTGGCCGGGCAGCCGGTCGCGCAGGGTGGGACGGGCGCGCTGCAGGGCGCTGTTGGCGGAGGCCACGGTCAGGCCGAGCGCCTCGGCGGTCTCGGCGGCGGTCAGCCCCAGCACGTCCCGCAGGATCAGCACCGCGCGCTGGCGGGGCGGGAGGTGCTGGAGAGCGGCGAGGAAGACCAGTTCCAGGGTCTCCCGGGAGAGCGCGGCGGCCTCCGGCTGCTCCTCGGCGGAGGGCAGTTCGTCGTCGGGGTAGGGCTGCAGCCAGGTGATACGGGCGGGGGGCTCGCCGGTGCCGTGGTTCATGCCGGGGATCGGTTCGTAGCGCTGCGGGCGGCGGGCGGTGCGGCGCTGGAAGTCCAGGCAGGCGTTGGTGGCGATGCGGTACAGCCAGGTGCGGGCGCCGGCCCTCCCCTCGAAGCCGTCCCGGGCCCGCCAGGCCCGCAGGAACGTCTCCTGCACCAGGTCCTCGGCGTCGTCGTGGGAGCCGGTCATGCGGTAGCAGTGGACCTGGATCTCACGGCGGTGGGTCTCGGTGAGGGCGGCGAAGTCGGTCTCGGTGAGGGCGCCGAGCTCGGACCTGCTGGGCCGGGGCCGCTTCTCCGGTTCCGTCACGGGGACGGGCGTGACGGATTCCTTCGCCGTGTCCCGCGCCACCCGTGCCACCCGCCGCAGCCGGGCGACGGACGACGACAGCTCGCTCACCCCCGAGTACAGGACCGAGGGGGGTGTGGGCGCCAGCTCCTTCACCTGGCGCGCGAGGTCCTCGATCAGCCCCTCCACCCCGGGCTCCTCCGGCCCGTGCCGCCTGCGGTAGGCCTTCTGCCGGCAGGCCGCCGAGCAGTACACGGAGCTGCGGCCGGTGCGGCCGGCCCGGGCGGGCAGCGGCTTTCCACACACCGCACAGACGTCGGCGACCACGGGCACCTCCGGGAGGGGATCGCGTCACGCGGGGACGGTGTGACGCTATACCTGCTCGGGGCGCGTGAGGTGCGTCCGCGCGACTTTCCGGAAGGCCGTCACCATACGGCTGCGGTCGCCCGCGCGGGTGGCGAGGGCGACCTGGCTGGGCTCCACGCCGTGCAGCGGGATGGAGGTGAGGTCGGGACGGAGCCGGATGCCGGTGGGATAGGCCGTGACGACCAGGGCCTCCCCGGCGGCGACGACCTCGAACTTGTCCTCCAGGTCCTGGATCTCGGGGCCCTCGGGCACCGGGCGGCCGTCCGGGCGGGGTTCCAGGCGCCAGAAGGCCGCCCAGACGGGGTCGGCGCCGGTGATCCGGGGCATCGGCTCGTCCGCGATGTCGTCGACGGTGACGGACTCCTTCCCGGCCAGCCGGTGATCGACGGGGACGACCACGGCCCGGGGCTCGTCGTAGAGGACGGTCACGTCCAACTGGTCGGTGACGAAGGGCAGTCGGGCGACGGCGGCGTCCACCCGCCGCTCCAGCAGCGCCGCGCGCGCCTCGTCCCAGCGCAGATGTCGGCTGCGTACGTCGGCCTCCGGATGCCGGCGCCGCATTTCGCGCACGGCGGCGGTGACGATGACTCCGCTGGTGAAGCCGACGGTGAACCGGCCGGGCTCGGCGGCGGCGCGGGCCTCGGCCGCGGCCTGCTCGGCGGACCGCAGCAGCGCCCGCGCGCGGGGCAGGAACACCTCCCCGGCCTCGGTCAGCCGGGTCCCGCGCGGAGTGCGGTCCAGCAGCCGGGCGCCGACCTGCTGCTCCAGGCTCGCGATCTGCCGGCTCAGGGACGGCTGGGTGATGTGCAGGGTCTCGGCGGCCCGCCCGAAGTGGCGGTGCTCGGCGACGGCGGTGAAGTACCGGACCAGACGGAGGTCGAGGTCAGCCATTCCTCCACCCTACTCACCTGTGGTGATGCCCGAACCGTATTGCGCCATGCGGAACAGGCTTTGGACGCGGCCGCCGCCCCCTTCCGAGGATGGAGGCACACTCACCCACTCCCCTCACGAAGGGCCGCACCATGCGCGTATTCGTCACGGGCGCCACCGGTTTCATCGGTTCCGCCGTGGTCCGTGAACTCCTCGACGCCGGGCACCGGGTCACCGGGCTGGCCCGCTCGGACTCGTCCGCCGCCGCGCTGGCCGCGGCCGGGGCCGAGGTGCACCGCGGGGATCTCGACGACCCCGACTCCCTCGCCGCGGGGGCCGCCGCGGCCGACGGCGTCGCCCACCTCGCCTTCATCCACGATTTCTCCGGCACCTTCGACTTCGCCGCCGCGTGTGCGGCCGATCTGCGGGCCGTCGAGGCGATCGGCGCCGTGCTGAAGGGCTCGGACAAGCCCTTCGTGATGTCCTCCGGTACGGCCCTGCTGCAGCCCGGAAGGGTCTCCAGCGAGGAGGACACGGCCCCGCCGGAGTCCTTCGGGGCGATCCGGGCCCGGAACGAGGACGCGGCCGTCGCACTGGCCGACCGCGGGGTCCGGTCGGCGGCCGTCCGGTTCTCGCCGTCCGTGCACGGGCGCGGCGACAAGGGCTTCGTCTCGATGCTGATCGCGATCGCCCGTGAGAAGGGCTTCGTCGCCCACGTCGGCGACGGCGCCAACCGCTGGTCCGCCGTGCACCGCTCGGACGCGGCCCGTCTGGTCCGGCTCGCCCTGGAGTCGGCGCCGGCCGGTTCCCGGCTGCACGCGGTCGGCGACGAGGGCGTCCCGTTCCGGGACATCGCCGCCGTCATCGGCCGCCACCTGGACCTGCCGGTCCGCTCCATCGCCCCCGAGGAGGCGGACGCCCACTACGGCTGGCTCGGCCACATCGTCCCCCGCGACGTACCGGCGTCCAACACCCTCACCCGCAAGTGGCTGAACTGGGACCCGACGGGCCCGGGCCTGCTGGAGGACCTGGAGGAGGGCCACTACTTCACCGCGTGACCGAGGGAGCCGAGCGGGGCGCTCCTCCCCGGGGCCGGCGGTCCTTTACGGGTTCCGGCCCCCTCGGGAGCTGCGGTCCTCACGGAGGCCGGGGTCCTCACGGAGGCTGGGGTCTCCTCGGCGGATGCGGTCCCTTTGCGGGTTCCGGCATCTCACGCGGCGAGTTCGACGTCCTGGCGACCCTGCGCCGCGCCGGGGAGCCGTACACCCTCGCGCCAACTCTCGGCGACGCTGATGCTCACCACGGGCGGCATGACGGGCCGCCTCGGCAAACTGGAGCGCCCGGGCCTGCTGCGCCGCGCCCCCGACCCGTACGACCGCCGCGCCCTCCAGGTGACGCTCACCGGGAAGGGACCGGGGGTCATCGACCAGGCGGTCGGCGCGGGCCTGTCCGTCCAGACCGAGGCCCGGGCCACCCCGACCGAGGAGCAGGCCGACCAACTGGCCGACTTGCTGAGGGAGTTGCCGGCGGGAGCGCAAGAAGCGTGAGAACACGTCAGGGGCGCCGGCCGCACCCGCGGTGCGGTGCGGCCGGCGCCCCCGGTGAAGCGTCGGGTCAGGCCTTCGCCTTGGCCTTGTCCGCGCCGGGCTTGGCCACGCGGTGGCTGGGGTGGGACTTGTCCAGGACCAGCACCAGGCCCGCGATGATCCCGAACAGGGCGAGCGGGATCGCGACGTAGAGGCCCAGCGTCTGGATGACACTCAGGCCGTTGCCGGGGTCGTCGCCGTCGTCGCGGGTCAGCGCGAGCGCGGGGGACGACATGAGCAGCATCATCAGCGTCGTACCGGCGGCCAGGGCGCCGGCGCGCAGGGCGTTCTTCTTGTCCACGGTCCCAAAAGTATCGAATGACGATCGGGGTCGCTCGTCCGGGGTCCCCCCAGCGGCCCCCGGCCGGGCCCCACCCGGCCCGCGCCCCGGTCTACCCGGTCCGCAGGACGTCGATCAGGGCGTGCAGTCGTGCCGAGCCGGCCAGCTCCTCCAGGGTCACCGGCCTGCCCTGCGCGTCCGCGATCGGCAGCCGCCAGTTCGGATACTGGTCCCAGGTGCCCGGCAGGTTCTGCGGACGCCGGTCGCCGACCGTGTCCGGGAGCCACACGCCGAGGAGGCGGGACGGGGTACGGAGCAGGAAGCGGTGGACGGCCTGGATCTCGGCCTCCTCCTCGGAGGCACCGTGTCCGCCGCCCGTGCCGTGCAGCAGACCGAGCCGGGTGAGCACCGCCAGCCACTCCCCCGTGTCGGCCGCGGCCTCGGCCCGTTCCTCCGCGAGGGGGCGGGTCAGCAGGCCCAGCCGGTCGCGGAGTTCGACGTGTTCGCCGGTGAGGCGGGCCGCGGTGGAGGGCAGGTCGTGGGTGGTGGCGGTGGCGAGACAGTCGGCGCGCCAGTCCTCGGGGGGCAGCGGGCGGCCGTCGCCCTCCCAGTCCCGTTCGAACCACAGCACCGAGGTGCCGAGCACCCCGCGCTCGCGCAGCTTCTCCCGCACCCCGGGCTCCACGGTGCCCAGGTCCTCGCCGATGACGACGGACCCGGCACGCGAGGCCTCCAGCACCAGGACGGCGAGCATGGCCTCGGCGTCGTAGCGGACGTACGTGCCCTCGGTGGGCGGATGCCCCTGCGGCACCCACCAGAGCCGGAACAGACCCATGACATGGTCGATGCGCAGGGCGCCGGCGTACCGGAACAGGGCCCTGAGCAGGCGGCGGTACGGCTCGTAGCCCGACTCGGCAAGACGGTCCGGGCGCCACGGCGGCAGCCCCCAGTCCTGGCCGCGCGCGTTGAAGGCGTCCGGCGGGGCCCCCACCGACATCCCGGCGGCGAAGTACTCCTGCTGCGCCCAGGCGTCGGCGCCCTCGGGGTGCACGCCGACCGCCAGGTCGTGCACGACGCCCACCGCCATCCCGGCCTCCCGCGTGGTGCGCTGGGCGGCCGTGAGCTGGCTGTCGGTGAGCCAGGCCAGACGGCAGTGGAAGTCCACCCGGTCCATCAACTCGCCGCGGGCGCGGGCGGTTTCGGCCGAGCGGGGGTCGCGCAGACCGGCCGGCCAGCTCCGCCAGTCCGGGCCGTGCACCTCGGCGAGGGCGTACCAGGTGGCGTGGTCCTCCAGCGCCTCGCCCTCCCGGGCGAGGAAGTCGGCGTAGGCGGCGCGCCGGCCCGGGCCGAGCGGTACCTCGCGGACCAGTTCCAGCGCCTCCCGCTTGAGCTCCCACACCGCGTCCCGGTCGATCAGCGCGTCCTTCTCCAGGACGGAGGCGCGCAGCCGGTCGGCCCGCTCCAGGAGCGTCCGCAGCTTCTCGCGCTCGGTGACGTACGCGTACTCGGGCACGTCCTCCACGCGCAGGTGGACCGGGTCGGGGAAGCGGCGGGAGGAGGGGCGGTAGGGGGACGGGTCCGTGGGGGCGCCGGGTACGGCCGCGTGCAGGGGGTTGACCTGGACGAAGCCGGCGCCGAGCGCGCGCCCGGCCCAGTCGCTGAGTTCGGCCAGGTCGCCCAGGTCGCCCATGCCCCAGGAGCGGCGGGAGAGCAGGGAGTAGAGCTGGACCAGGAGGCCGTACGAGCGGGTCGTGGGCGTCGGCAGGCGGGACGGGGCGACGAGCAGGTGGGCCGCGGCGGTGCGGCCGTCGGGGGCGGCGACGCTCAACCGGTGGACGCCGGGCGGGAGTCCCTCGACGGACGTCCGCGCCTCGCCCTCCTCGGTCTCGACGCTCAGCCGGGTGCCGGGTGGGAGGGCGTCCAGGGCGGGGGACGGGGCGCCACTCCAAAGGACCACCGTGGGCGGCAGCAGCCGCTCGGCCAGTTCGCGCTCGCGGGCGGCGAGCGCGGCGCGGACCGAGGCCTCGGTGCCGGCGTCCACGCCGAGGGCGGCCAGGGTGAGGGTGACGGCGGTGGCCGATGCGGCGACCGTACGGTCCGGGGAGGGGCTGTAGGAGGCGGCCACACCGTGCAGCTCGGCGAGCCGGGTCAGCTCCTCGGAGGGCGGTTCGGCCGGCCCCTGCGCGGTCATCTACGGCCTCGCGCAGTCCGGCTCGGGGGCCACCGCCTCGCTGGTCAGCGGCGCGGCCTCGGAGAGCGGGGGTTCGCTGGTGAGCGGCTCGGCCTCGGGCAGCGGCGGCTCACTGGTGAGCGGGGTCTCGGCGCAGGCGCCCTCCGCGCTGAAGACACAGAAGTGCGGCTCGTCCTCGAGGGGCGGCAGCTGCGCCACGGGTTTGGAGAGCGGGTGTGCCGGTGCGGCCACGAGGGGCCTCCTTCGCGAGTACGGCGACCTTGGGGGCGGTTACCGCAGCCCTACCCAGCGGGCGCGATGACAGACGTACAGGAAGGAACTACGTGCCTCTCATCACATTCTGGGCCCGGGCGCCGAACACGTCACCCGCCGACCGACCGCCAAGGGCGCCGATCTCGCGACCGTGCTCTCGGCGGACTACGCCCTCAACCATCTCGACGCCGACCTCCGTTGGATGACCACGACGGCGGCCCGGCTCACCACCCTGACCGCGGAGGTCGACTCGGCATGAACAACGGGGACGGGAAGGTGCCGCTGCTGGCGGCCCGCGGCCTCACCAAGGCGCACGGCAGGACCGAGGCCCTGCGCGGTGCCTCGGTCGAGCTGGGCGCGGGCGAGATCCTCGCCGTGACCGGCGCGAGCGGCAGCGGCAAGTCGACACTGCTGCATTGCCTCGCCGGGATCGTGCGGCCGGACGCGGGCGTGGTGACGTACGCCGGCGAGCGGCTGGACCGGCTGCCGGAGCGGCGGCTGAGCGAGCTGCGCGGCTCCCCCTGCTGCGCCGCACACTGCACCCGGCCGAGCTGCGCTACGCCTGACCGCATGGCTGTCCGGCCCGGGAGCGCGGGGGGCTCCCGGGCCGGGCCGTACGCTGCCGCACTCCCGGTGAGCAGGGGAATGCGAAGGCCCGGACCGTCAGGCGGAGATGCCGTCGATCCGGGCCATGGCGTCTTCCGCGCCGTACGGCTGCAGGTAGGGCAGCCAGCGCGGGTCCCTATGGCCGGTCCCGATGATGCGCCAGGCCAGACCGGTGGGCGGGGCCGGTTTGTGGCGCAGCCGCCAGCCCAGCTCGATCAGGTGTCGGTCGGCCTTGACGTGGTTGCAGCGGCGGCAGGACGCCACCACGTTGTCCCAGACGTGTTTGCCCCCGCGGCTGCGCGGGATGACGTGGTCGACGCTGGTTGCGACGCCACCGCAGTACATGCACCGGCCCCCGTCACGCGCGAACAGCGCGCGTCGGGTCAGAGGAACGGGCCCCCGATAGGGAACCCGGACGAATCGCTTGAGCCGGACCACGCTTGGTGCGGGGACTGTGACGGTCGCGCTGTGCAGGAAGGCGCCCGACTCCTCGAGGGAGACGGCCTTGTTCTCCAGGACGAGGACGAGCGCGCGGCGGAGCGGTACGACGCCGAGTGGCTCGTACGACGCGTTGAGGACCAGGACATGCGGCACGGATGCCTCCTTGGGCGTCGGCGGCGCGTGGCTCGCGCCGGGACGATCTGTAGGTCAGTCTCCCCTCTTGCCTGGTGGACGCGCCACCATGTCCCGGTAACGGGCTGGGAGTGTTTTCGACCACACGTGATTCATCCCCCCGAGCGGGATGTGTTTATCCCACCTGCTCATCCCGGGTGCGCACGGAGTCTCCTCAGAAGACCGCAAGGATTCCCACACCGCGCCCCGATAGTGTGGTGGGCCTGCCCTTCCGGTGACCTTTTCGTGACCTTGACCGCGTCGCGTGCCGGGGGGCGGACCGCTGCACCTGGAGGTACCCGCCGTGTCCTTGCCCGCCGTCCTACTGGCCGCCGGTTCGTCGCCCTCGCCGTCGCCGTCCCCCTCGGGGTCGACGGCCGTGACGGTCCCGACGCTCCAGGACGCCCAGGAGAGCGCGACGAACGCGGCCAGCTGGGTCGAGCAGAACTGGTCGACGTGGCTGGCGATCGGTCTCAGGGTCCTGCTGATCCTGGTGATCGCGGGAGTGCTCAGAGCGGTCGTGCAGCGGGCGATCACCAAGCTGATCGACCGGATGACCCGCACCGCCGAGGCGGTCGACGGCACCTCGCTCGGCGGTCTGCTGGTCAACAACGAACGCCGCCGTCAGCGCTCCCAGGCCATCGGCTCGGTGCTGCGCTCGGTGGCGTCCTTCCTGATCCTGGGCACCGCGGCGCTGATGGTGCTGGGCGCGTTCCAGATCAACCTGGCCCCGCTGCTGGCCTCCGCCGGGGTCGCCGGTGTCGCGATCGGTTTCGGCGCCCGCAACCTGGTCACCGACTTCCTCTCCGGTGTCTTCATGATCCTGGAGGACCAGTACGGCGTCGGCGACACGATCGACGCGGGCGTGGCCTCCGGCGAGGTCATCGAGGTCGGTCTGCGCGTGACGAAGCTGCGCGGCGCCGAGGGCGAGATCTGGTACGTCCGCAACGGCGAGGTCAAGCGGATCGGCAACCTCTCCCAGGGCTGGGCCACGGCCGGTGTCGACGTCACCGTGAAGGCGAACGAGGACCTGGACAAGATGAAGGCCACCCTCGACGAGGTCGCCGAGAAGATGAGCGCCGAGGAGCCGTGGAACGAGCTCCTGTGGAGCCCGATCGAGGTGCTCGGTCTGGACAGCGTGCTGCTGGACTCGATGGTCGTGCGCATCTCGGCGAAGACCATGCCGGGCAAGTCCCTCGCCGTCGAGCGCGAGCTGCGCTGGCGCGTCAAGCGGGCCTTCGACGCGGCGGACATCCGCATCGTGGGCGGCGAGACGGCCGTGGCCACCGCCCTGGACCCCGCCCCCGCGACGGAGACGGTCGCGGCCCCGTCCGCCCACTCCGACCCGGACTCCCCGCAGTCGGCGGCGGCCACGCCGATGGCGCCGCAGCGGACCGCGCCGAAGTAGCCGGCCGCTCCCCCGGTCCCACCGCCCCCGAGGTAACGAGTGTGTTGCCTCGGGGGCGGCTTCTATTGACGCCCCCTTCGCCCTGGGCTTACGTTCCTTTCCAGCCAATAGGAAACTTTCCTAACAGTGGTGGAATGAGAAGCTGGACAGTCGAAAGGCAGGTGTCGACCCATGGCAGGATCCGCCGGTACGCCGGGCACCCCGCGCGTCCTGCGCGCCATGAACGACCGCGCCGCCCTGGACCTCCTCCTGGAGCACGGGCCACTGTCCCGCACGCGGATCGGCAAGCTCACCGGCCTCTCCAAGCCGACCGCCTCCCAGCTGCTCGCCCGCCTCGAGGCGGCCGGGCTGGTCCTCGCCACCGGCACCACCGAGGGACGGCCCGGCCCCAACGCCCAGCTGTACGAGGTCAACCCGGCCGCCGGGTACGCGGCGGGCCTGGACGTCACCCCGGAGCGCATCCTCGCCGCCGTCGCCGACGTCACCGGCCGCACGGTGGGCTCGTACGAACTCCCCACCCCCGGGAGGCGTCCGGCCCAGCCCGTCGTCCGGCAGGTCACCGACGCCCTCGACGGGGCGGTGAAGGCGACGGGGCTGGCCCGCGACGACGTCCACCGGCTCGTCATCGGCACCCCCGGCGCCTTCGACCCCAACACCGGCCGGCTGCGCTACGCCTCGCACCTCCCGGGCTGGCACACCCCGGCCCTGCTCGACGAACTCGCCGCCGCGCTGCCGATGCCGGTGGAGTACGAGAACGACGTCAACCTCGTCGCCGTCGCCGAACAACGGCTGGGCGCGGCACGGGGGCACGAGGACTTCGTGCTGTTCTGGAACGAGGGGGGCCTCGGCGCCGCCCTGGTCCTCGGCGGCCGGCTGCACCGCGGCTGGACCGGCGGCGCGGGCGAGGTGGGTTTCCTCCCGGTGCCGGGCGTGCCCCTGGTCCGGCAGGTGACGAAGGCCAACAGCGGTGGCTACCAGGAGCTGGCCGGCTCCCAGGCCGTCCCGCGTCTCGCCCGCGAACTCGGCATCGCGCAGATCCCCTCGGGGCCGTACGCCGAGGTGGCCGCCGCGCTCCTGGAGCGGGCCGCCGCCGAGGACACCGACCTCTCCCGCAAGCTCCTGCAGACGTACGCGACCCGGCTGGCCACCGGTCTCGCCGCCCTCGTCTCCGTCCTCGACCCCGAACTCGTCGTACTCAGCGGCGCCTCCCTGACCTCGGGCGGCGAGCCGCTGCGCTCCCTCGTCCAGGACGAGCTGGAGGAGCTGGCCGCCGCCCGCCCCCGGCTCGTCATCGGCGACGTCCGTGAACATCCCGTGCTGCGGGGCGCGCTGGAGAGCGCCCTCGCGGCCACTCGCGACGAGGTCTTCGACACCTCGCGCTGACGCACCACCCCTCCCGCACACCCCGCACTCACCCCCCGCGCCTTCCTCACCCACCCCGTCCCGCCCCTGGGAGACCTCGTCATGCCCGAAAAGTCCAGGAAAGTCGCCGCCGAAGTGACCCGGAAGACGGCCCTCGCGCTCGCCGCCTCCGCCTCCCTCGCCCTCCTCGCCACCGCCTGTACCGGACAGTCGAGCTCGGGTGCGAGCGACGACGCCTCCAAGGACACGACCATCAACTTCTGGCACGCCTGGAGCGCGCCGAACGAGGTGGCGGCCGTGAAGTCGCTGATCGCCGGCTTCGAGAAGGCCCACCCCAACATCCACGTCAACGTCGTCGGCAACATGACCGACGACAAGATCAACCAGGCGCTGCGCACGGGCGGCGACAAGGCGCCCGACGTCATCTCCTCCTTCACCACCAACAACGTCGGCAAGTTCTGCTCCTCGGGCGCACTGGTCGACCTCAACCCCTTCTTCAAGAAGGACGGCATCGACCCGGAGACGACGTTCCCGAAGGCGATGAACGAGTACACCCAGTTCAACGGCGACCGCTGCACGGTGCCGCTGCTGGGCGACGCGTACGGCCTCTACTACAACAAGACCGAGTTCAAGAAGGCCGGCATCACCAGCCCGCCGAAGACCTGGTCGGAGTTCGAGGCCGACGCCAAGAAGCTGACGATCCCCCAGGGCGACACATACAAGCAGCTCGGCTTCATGCCGGACTACCACGGCTGGGAGACGACGACCGAGCACTACTTCGCGCAGTTCTCGCCGACGTACTTCGACCAGAACGGCAAGTCCGACCTCGCCAAGGACCCGGCGTTCACCGCGGGATTCCAGCTGCAGAAGAAGCTCGTCGACGAGCTCGGCGGCTTCAAGAAGCTGGAGACCTACCGCTCCACGCTCGGCGACGAGTGGGGCAAGAAGCACCCCTTCCACACCGGCCAGGTCGCCATGCAGCTCGACGGCGAGTGGCGGCTGGGCATGGCCACGGAGGCCAACCCGAAGCTGGACATCGGCGTCGCCCCGCTGCCCGTCCCCGACGACCAGGCCGGCCAGTACGGCAAGGGCTACATCACCGGCACCATCGCCGGTGTCGCTGCCACCAGCAAGAAGCAGAACGCGGCCTGGGAGTTCGTCAAGTACATCACCACGGACACCGACGCGGTGGTGAACTTCTCCAACGGCATCCACAACGTGCCCTCCACGCTGGCCGCGCTGAAGTCCCCGAAGCTGAAGTACGACCCGCGCTTCAAGACCTTCCTCGACATCGCGGCGAACCCGAACTCGAACACCAGCCCCGCCTCGATCAACGGCGGCTCGTACCTCGTGACCATCCAGAACTTCGGCTATGACTACGAGAGCGGAAAGGCCACCGACCTCAAGGCCGGCCTGGAGAGCGCGGCCAAGCAGATCGACACGGACATCGCGCAGGCGAAGTAGTCCGACGATGAGCACCATCACCTTGGCGTCGAAGCGCCGCCGGTCGGCGCTTCGGACCCTCGCCTTCATGTCGCCCTGGTTGATCGGCTTCGCGGTCTTCTTCGCGTACCCGCTGATCTCGACGGTCTACTTCTCGTTCATGCACTACGACGGCTTCAAGGCGCCGACGTGGAGCGGTACGAAGAACTGGACGTACGTCTTCGAGCACTACCCCTACTTCTGGCCCGCCCTGCGCAACACCCTGTGGCTGGTCGTCGTCATGGTGACCCTGCGAGTCGTCTTCGGGCTCGGCGTGGGCCTGCTGATCACCAAGATCAAGACGGGCACGGGAGTCTTCCGCACCCTGTTCTACCTGCCCTACCTCGCCCCGCCGGTGGCCGCGACCATGGCGTTCGCGTTCCTGCTCAACCCCGGTACGGGCCCGGTCAACTCGATCCTGGAGAAGGTCGGCATCCCGGCCCCCGGCTGGTTCAACGACCCCACCTGGTCCAAGCCGGCCCTCACCCTGCTCGCCCTGTGGGGCATCGGCGACCTGATGGTCATCTTCATGGCCGCGCTGCTCGACGTCCCGCAGGAGCAGTACGAGGCCGCCGAGCTGGACGGCGCCTCGGCCTGGCAGCGGTTCCGGTACGTGACCCTGCCCAACATCTCGCCGATCGTGATGTTCGCGGTCGTCACCGGCGTGATCCAGACCATGCAGTACTACACCCAGCCGCTGATCGCCGGGAAGGTCGCCTCGGGCGTGATCCAGGGCGCCGGCACCCAGTTCGAGCCCGGCTACCCGGAGAAGTCCACGCTGACCCTCCCGCAGCTCGTCTACAACCTCGGATTCCAGCGCTTCGACTACGGCTCCGCGTGTGTCGTCGCCCTCGTCCTGTTCGTCCTGTCCATGGTGTTCACCGCGTTCCTGATGCGGCGCCGGGGCGGTCTCAACCTGGCAGGTGACTGACCATGGCCCAAGTGCTGGACAAGCCGGTGCAGGTGCACGCCCCGGTCTCCCCCGCCGAACGCACGGCCCGCCGCAGGTCGCTCTTCGAGTGGATCGCCATCCACTCCCTCGGGGTGGCGGCCGCGCTCTTCTTCACCCTGCCGTTCGTGTTCGTCTTCCTGACCTCGCTGATGAGCGACAGCCAGGCGCTCAGCCGGGACCTGATCCCGCACACCTGGGAGTGGGCCAACTACAAGAAGGTCTTCGACACCCCGGGCTTCCTCACCTGGTGGAAGAACACGCTGATCTACGCGGGACTCGGGACGGTCCTCACCGTCGTCTCGTCGATCCCCGTGGCCTACGCGCTCGCCAAGTTCCGCTTCCGGGGCCGCAATCTCGCCCTGATGCTGGTCATCTCGATGATGATGCTGCCGCCGCAGGTGATCATCATTCCGATGTACCTGTTCTGGGCGAAGCAGCTGGACCTGTCGGGCACGCTGTGGCCGCTGATCATCCCGATGGCCTTCGGCGACGCGTTCTCCATCTTCCTGCTGCGCCAGTTCCTGCTGACCATCCCGAACGAGTACGTCGACGCGGCCAAGGTCGACGGCTGCGGCGATCTGCGCACCCTGCTCAAGGTCGTCATCCCGATGGCCAAGCCCGGCATCGCCGCCGTCGCCCTGTTCCAGTTCTTCTACGCCTGGAACGACTACTTCGGCCCGCAGATCTACGCCTCGGAGAACCCGGGCGCGTGGACGCTGAGTTACGGCCTGGAGTCCTTCAAGGGCGCGCACCACACCGACTGGAACCTCACCATGGCCGCGACCGTGCTGGTCATGGCCCCCGTGATCCTCGTGTTCTTCTTCGCCCAGAAGGCGTTCGTCGAAGGCGTCACGCTCACCGGAGTGAAGGGTTAGACACTTCATGAAACTCACCGTGGTCGGCGGAGGGTCGACCTACACGCCCGAACTCATCGACGGCTTCGCCCGGTTGCGCGACACCCTGCCCATCGAGGAGCTGGTGCTGGTCGACCCGGCCGCCGAGCGCCTCGAACTGGTCGGCGGGCTCGCCCGGCGCATCTTCGCCAAACAGGGCCACAGCGGCCGTGTCGTCACCACCTCCGACCTGGACGCCGGCGTCGAGGGCGCCGACGCGGTGCTGCTGCAGCTGCGCGTCGGCGGTCAGGCGGCACGCGAGCAGGACGAGACCTGGCCGCTGGAGTGCGGCTGCGTCGGCCAGGAGACCACCGGCGCGGGCGGTCTCGCCAAGGCGCTGCGCACGGTGCCGGTGGTGCTGGACATCGCCGAACGGGTGCGCCGTACCAGCCCCGACGCCTGGATCATCGACTTCACCAACCCGGTCGGCATCGTCACGCGCGCGTTGCTGCAGGCGGGCCACAAGGCGGTCGGCCTGTGCAACGTGGCGATCGGCTTCCAGCGCAAGTTCGCCAACCTGCTCGGCGTCTCGCCCGCGGACATCCACCTCGACCATGTCGGCCTCAACCACCTCACCTGGGAGACCGGCGTCCGCCTCGGCGGCCCCGAGGGCGAGAACGCGCTGCCCAAGCTGCTGGCCGAGCACGGCGACGCCATCGCCGCCGACCTGCACCTGGTCCGCGAGATCCTCGACCGCCTCGGCGTGGTCCCCTCCTACTACCTGCGCTACTACTACGCGCACGACGAGGTCGTCCGCGAACTGCGCACCAAGCCGTCCCGGGCCGCCGAAGTGGCCGAGATGGAACGGCAGTTGCTGAAGATGTACGGCGACCCGGCCCTGGACGAGAAGCCGGAGCTGCTCGCCAGACGGGGCGGCGCGTACTACTCGGAGGCGGCCGTCGACCTCGCGGCCTCGCTGCTGGGCGCGGGCGGATCGCCGTACCAGGTGGTCAACACCTACAACCGGGGCACGCTGCCCTTCCTGCCCGACGACGCGGTGATCGAGGTGCAGGCGGCGGTCGGCGTGAAGGGGGCGACGCCGCTGCCGGTGGCCGCCGTGGACCCGCTGTACGCGGGCCTGACGGCGAACGTCACCGCCTACGAGGAGCTGGCTCTGGAGGCGGCCCTGCGGGGCGGCCGGGACCGGGTGTTCCGGGCACTGCTCGCCCACCCCCTCATCGGCCAGTACGAGTACGCCGAGAACCTCACCGACCGACTGATCGCACACAACCGGGAGCACCTCGCGTGGGCATGACCGCACGTGTCCTCGCCGTCGACGCGGGCAACAGCAAGACCGACGTGGCGGTCGTCGCGGACGACGGGACCGTCCTGGCCACGGCCCGCGGCGGCGGGTTCCGGCCGCCGGTGGTGGGCGTCGAGACGGCCGTGGACGCCCTGGGCGACGCGGTCGGCCGGGCCTTCGCCGCCGCCGGCGTGGAGTCCGCCGACCATGTCTCCGCCTGTCTCGCCAACGCCGACTTCCCCGTCGAGGAGGAGCAGTTGGCGGCCGCGCTGCACGCGCGCGCGTGGGGCACGTCGGTGGAGGTCCGCAACGACACCTTCGCCATCCTGCGCGCGGGCATCACCGAGCCGCGCGGGGTCGCCGTGGTCTGCGGTGCCGGCATCAACTGCGTCGGCATGCGCCCCGACGGCCGTACCGCCCGTTTCCCCGCGCTCGGCCGGATCTCCGGTGACTGGGGCGGCGGCTGGGGCCTGGCGGAGGAGGCCCTGTGGCACGCCGCGCGCGCGGAGGACGGCCGGGGCGAGGAGACGGAACTGGTCCGCGCACTCCCGGCCCACTTCGGCTACGCCACCATGCTCGCGCTGATCGAGGCGCTGCACCTGGAGGAGGTCGAGCCGGTACGCCGGCACGAGCTGACGCCGGTGCTGTTCGCGACGGCCGCGGACGGCGACCCGATCGCCCGCGCGCTGGTGGACCGGCTGGCGGACGAGGTGGTCACCATGGCGACGGTCGCACTGACCCGTCTGGACCTGCTGGAGGAGGAGACCCCGGTCCTGCTCGGCGGCGGCGTCCTGGCCGCCCAGCATCCCCAACTGAGCGACGGCATCAGGGACTTGCTGGCGGTCCGCGCACCGAAGGCGGTGGCCCGAGTGGTCACGGCGAGCCCGGTGCTGGGCGCGGCGCTGCTAGGCCTTGACCGGGTGGGAGCGCAGAGGGAGGTGCACGAGCGGGTACGGGCCCGTTTCGAGGGCTAAGCGCTCCGCTGGAAGTGCCGCGCTGTGTCGTCGGTCGTCCGCGGCGCCGTCGTGGCCGTTCGCGCAGTTCCCCGCGCCCCTTCGGGGGCGCTACCGAACCGCAGCGGACTTCACCAGGTCCGCTCAGGGTCTGGTGCGCGCGGCAGGCGTCACTCGCGCAACAGGCCCCGTGCCCTGCTGGAACCCCGGTCCTCCCCCACGGGAACCGAACTGATTCCGTCGGCGTATTCATGGGCAGGGGGTGGTGCGGGACGCTGTGTCGTGCGCCGGTGGGACGGCGAAGGCACTGCGATCCGATCAAGATCCCGTGAAGGCCGGTGCGGATGTCGGCCCCGGCGGTGATACTTGCGGCGAAGGATGACCATGGGGGAGGTCAACAGTGACACACCCGCCGAAGAGCAGCGCGGCGCCACCGGGATCCGGTGTGCCCACGATGCCGGCCGTACCACCGCAGCCGGGCCCGCCCGAACCCCCCACCCCGCCGGGCCCCGCCGCCGTACCCGAGCCCGGTGCCGCGCGCCGCACCGCCTTCGCCGAGGGCGTCGACCGGTTGCGCGCGGCCGCCACCACCGAACCGGGGCGGCTGCGCATCATCGGCGCGCTGCTCGCCCTGCTCGTCGTCGCCTTCGGGGCGGTCACCGCCTGGCAGATGACGGACCGGTCGAACGCCGCGAACGACGTCCTCACCCGCAGTCAGCCGCTCAGCTCCGACGCGGCCGACATCTACCGCTCCCTCGCCGACGCCAACACGGCCGCCGCCAGCGGCTATCTGGCGGGCCCGCAGGAGAAGCCCCAGGTGCGCAAGGGGTACGAGACCGACATCCGCACGGCCGCCGACAAGCTCGTCACGGCCGCCTCCAACTCCGAGCCGGGCTCCGCGTCGGAAACGGCCATCTCCCAGCTCAACGAACTGCTGTCGCGGTACAAGGGCCTCGTCGAGACGGCCCGCGCCAACAACCGGCAGGGCTACCCGGTGGGCAGTGCCTACCTGCGCGCGGCGAACGAGATGATGCAGCAGCAGATGCTGCCGAAGGCCCAGGCCCTGTACGACCGGGAGAACCAGCGGCTGAACTCCGACTACGCGGACGCCAAGGCCTTCCCCTGGGGGGCGATCGGCCTCGGCGTCGTCCTCCTCGCCGCACTGGCCTGGGCCCAGCGGCGCAACTTCCTGCGCACCAACCGGGTGCTCAACCACGGCCTGGTCACCGCGTCGGCGGCCTCCGTGGTGGTCCTGCTCTGGCTGGTCGTCGGCCACACCGTCGCCCGTATGGGCCTGAACGACTCCTATGACCACGGCGTCCGCTCCCTGAACGTCCTGCACGACGCCCGGATCGCGTCCCTGACCGCCCGCAGCGACGAGAACCTCAGCCTGATCCGCCGCGGCGCCGACACCAAGGCCGTGGGCGAGACCACGGTGGACGCGTACTCCTGGGGCTACGACGACCAGATCGGCAAGCTCGCCAAGGCCCTGAACAAGGCGGACGGCCTCGCCGACGACTCGGCGGGCAGGAAACCGGTGAAGGACGCCAACAGCTTCATGCAGGCGTGGAAGGACCGGCACGGCGTCGCCCAGAGTCTGAACGACAAAGGCGAGTACCAGGAGGCCCGCGACAAGGTCATCGGCGTCGGCAAGGACCCGACGAGCGTGTGCTTCGACAACGTCGACGCGGCGATCAAACAGGCCCTCGACCATGAGCAGCACGAGTTCAAGCAGGCCGCGAGCGGCGGCCGGGACGCGCTGACCGGACTGCCGTACGGCGCGGCGGTCCTCGCCGTGCTCGGCGCGGCGGGCGCGGTCCTCGGCATCGGCCGCAGGCTGTCGGAATACCGGTGAGGGGGGCGCGACCATGAACGCACAGCGTGTGACACGGCGTCTGCGTCTGACAGGGCGTCTGCGGTCCGGTCTGAGGGGCTGGGGCGGGGTCGGCGCGATGGCGGCCGTCTGCGCCCTCGCCGTGGCCTTCGCGCTCCTGCTGCCGCTGACCCAGTCCGACGGCGCCGCGAGCGGCGGCGAACAGCGCCTCGCGCACGGCACCCAGGCGAAGGCCGAGGACTGCCCGGACCCGCAGAACCAGAGCCTCTCGCCGTCCGGCGGTGACGGCAGCACACCCAACATCGACAGGATCAAGAAGGACCGCCGGCTGATCGTCGGCGTCGACACCAACAGCTACCGCTGGGGCTACCTCAACCCCAACAACGTCAAGGGCGAGCTGGAGGGCTTCGACATCGACCTGGCCCACCAGATCGCCAAGGACCTCCTCGGCGATCCGGACCTTGTCTCCTTCAAGGCCATACCGACCAACCAGCGCATCCCGGCGATCCAGCACGGCGACGTCGACATGGTCGTACGCACGATGACGATCACCTGCAAGCGGCTGAAGGAGGTCGCCTTCTCCGCCCCGTACTTCAGCACCGGCCAGCAGGTCCTCGCCCCCAAGACCTCGACGATCACCGGGTACAACGATTCCCTCGCGGGCAAGAAGGTCTGCTCGGCGAAGGGCTCCACCGCCTACGACAACCTCAAGGTGGACCGGGGGGACAAGATCCCCGCCTCCACCGACATCTCCACCCAGGTGCCCAACCAGCTCGACTGCCTGGTGAAGCTCCAGCTCGGCGAGGTCGACGCGGTGGTGACCGACGGTGCCCTCGCCGCCAGCCAGGCCGCCCAGGACCCCACGGTGGAGCTCAAGGGCCGCCCGTTCACCCACGAGTTCTACGGCGTGGCGATGAAGCTGGATGCCCAGGATCTGGTACGCCAGGTCAACCGCACCCTGGAGAACTACATCAAGAACGGCGGCTGGCAGGCGTCGTACGCGAAGTGGCTGCACCCGACCCTGGACCAGCCCGGCCAGAAGTCTGACTCGGCGACCCCTCCCGAAGCGCACTACAAGTGACCGAACATCGAGACTGACAGGCAGCACCAGGACCACGACAGCAGCGAGAGGTGATCGATGGGCGTCACGGACCCCGCCGGGCCGGTGATGGACCGGGACGAGGTGGACCGTGCGCTGGCGCGGCTCGGCGCGGAGCACGAGGCGATCGAGACCTCGCTGCTCGCCCTGCAGGACCACGCGGGCCGCAGGCTCCTGGAGGGCGCCGAGCTCACCGGCGTCACCAAGGAGCGCTGGACGACCGCGGAGGCGTCCATCACGCTGCTGTGGGCGTACTTCGACGCGTACACCGACACCCTGCGCTCGGCCCGGGACATCCGTTCCCGGCGCCGCTGGTCCAGCCGCGAGGACCTGGTGGAGCTGACCGAGCTGCTGCGCGGCGCCTCGGTCACGGTCGCGGGCTCGACGACCGCCACGGCGAACGCGCCGACGCTGCACGGCGCTCCGGGCAAGCTCAGCGAGCAGTTCTCGCTCTCCGACCTGGTCGACCGGATGAACGACCTGTACGCGACGAGCCTGGACATGGTCGTCGCCGCCGACGCCGTCTGGTCGGCGCTGCCCGCCCGGATCGATTTACTGGCCGCCGAACTCCAGCGCACCCGCAGGCTCGCCCACTCCGTCGGCGTACGCCCCGGCGAGCACCCGGCGGGCGACGACCTGGAACGCATCACCCGCACCCTGACGTCCCTGCGCGAGCAGGTGATCTCCGATCCGCTCGCCTACTGGGTCCCCGCGCAGGGCAGTTCGGCACCGGGCGGCGGCCGCCCGGACACCACGGTGTACGACCGTGAGGCGCGCGCCCTTGAGGACGTGCGCCGGGAGATCGACGCCGTGCTCACCGTCCGCCAGGACGCCGAGCAGCGGCTGGTGAAGCTGCGGGACGT
This sequence comes from Streptomyces sp. NPDC005799, assembly GCF_040630525.1. Classification (NCBI taxonomy): domain Bacteria; kingdom Bacillati; phylum Actinomycetota; class Actinomycetes; order Kitasatosporales; family Streptomycetaceae; genus Streptomyces; species Streptomyces sp. NPDC005799. The sequence continues at coordinate 226,289 of NZ_JBEXXQ010000001.1, read as the reverse complement.
GCTCTCCCGCGCGGACCGCACCCTCGCGGAGGCGCGCACCGCGCGCGGGGAGGTCCTGGCGAAGATCGCCGCGACGGAGGTGCCCGTGGTCAGCGGCCCGCCGACCGCGCTGCAGGAGCAGCTGGCGACGGCCGCCGAGTACCGCAGACACGCCCAGTGGCACCGGCTGTCCCCGCTCCTGGAGTCCCTGGAGCAGAAGGCGGAGGACGAACTGCTGCGCGCCCGCGAGTCGTTGACCGCGGTCACCGCTCCACTGGCGGTCCGCGCGGAGCTGCGCGGCCGGCTCGACGCGTACAAGGCGAAGGTGGCCCGGCACGGGCTCGCGGAGGACCCGTTCCTGATCGAGCGGTACGACGCGGCCCGGCGCATGCTGTGGAGCGCGCCCTGCGACCTGCGGGTCGCCGAACAGGCCGTGCTGCGCTACCAGCGGGCGGCCGCCGAGGCCCTGGGCGGCCCGCGCGTGCCGGAGCAGGGCACACCGTGGGATCGTCAAGATCACAGGGGTGAGTCGTCATGAGTCGGGGGGAGTCATGAGCCAGGCACAGCAGACCTGTCAGCGGCCCGACTGCGAGGGCACGTACGAGGACGTCGGCGGCGGCGCGCTGTACTGCGACACCTGCGGACACGCGCCGGTCGTCTCGGGCGACGGCATGGTCTCCTCGCCCGCCACCGGCATCACCGGCGGCGGCAAGGGCTCGCAGAGCAGTGGCAGTTCACGCTCCAGCAGCCGCAGTTCCCGTACGTCCTCGCAGTCGTCGAAGTCGCGGCGCTCGGTGTCGGGACGCCTGTCGCGCGCCCTGTCCGGCAGGACGACCGGCCGCTCGGTGTCGGTGCGCAGCTCCGGCTCCTCCACCAACACCTCCGGCCGGGGCCGGCTGGGCGCCGGCCTGGTGCAGGTGCCGGACGTGCCGCGGCCCGACCCGCGCGCCATGGTGCAGGACAACCCCGAGGTGCCCGAGCGCAAGCGGTTCTGCTCGCGCTCCGACTGCGGGGCGCCGGTGGGCCGTTCGCGCGGCGACCGGCCGGGCCGCACCGAGGGCTTCTGCACCAAGTGCGGGCACCCGTACTCGTTCGTGCCGAAGCTGAAGGCCGGCGACGTGGTGCACGGCCAGTACGAGGTCGTGGGCTGTCTGGCGCACGGCGGGCTCGGCTGGGTCTACCTCGCCGTGGACAAGGCGGTCTCCGACCGCTGGGTGGTCCTCAAGGGCCTGCTGGACACCGGCGACCAGGACGCGATGGCCGCGGCGATCTCCGAGCGGCGCTTCCTCGCCGAGATCGAGCACGCCAACATCGTGCGGATCTACAACTTCGTGGAGCACCTGGACCAGCGCACCGGCTCCCTCGACGGCTACATCGTCATGGAGTACGTCGGCGGCAAGTCCCTGAAGGAGATCGCCAACGGCCGCCGCACGCCGGACGGCAAGCGCGACCCGCTGCCGGTGGAGCAGGCGTGCGCGTACGGCATCGAGGCGCTGGAGGCGCTCGGCCATCTGCACAGCCGCAACCTGCTGTACTGCGACTTCAAGGTCGACAACGCCATCCAGACCGAGGACCAGCTCAAGCTGATCGACATGGGCGCCGTGCGCCGCATGGACGACGACGAGTCGGCGATCTACGGCACGGTGGGCTACCAGGCGCCGGAGGTCGCCGTCGACGGCCCCTCGGTCGCCTCCGACCTGTACACGGTGGCCCGCACGCTGGCCGTGCTGACCTTCGACTTCCAGGGCTACACGAACGTCTTCGTGGACTCCCTGCCCGACCCGGACAACATCGAGGTCTTCCGCCAGTACGAGTCGTTCTACCGGCTGCTGGTCCGCGCCACCGACCCCGACCCGGCCCGCCGCTTCGCCTCCGCGCAGGAGATGGCCGAGCAGCTGACCGGCGTGCTCAGAGAGGTCGTATCGCTCCAGACGGGCCGCGCCCGGCCCGCCCTGTCGACCCTGTTCGGGCCCGAACTGCGGGTGACGGACACGGAGTTGTTCCCCAAGCTGGAGGGCGACGTCTCCCGGCTCGGGGCCCGCGCCGTGCAGCCGAAGAAGAACCAGCACTCCCAGCTGTCGGCCACCCCGGGTGGTGGCCCGGGCATCGTCAAGCCGGTCAACTCCCCCGCCGCCGCCCTCGCCCTGCCGGTCCCCCGGGTCGATCCCGCCGACCCCAACGCCGGTTTCCTCGCGGGGCTGCTCGCGACCGCGCCGGCCGAACTGCTCGGCGCGCTCGCGGCGGCGCCCTCGTCCTCGGTGGAGACCCGGCTGCGGCAGATCAGGGCCTGGCTGGAGAACGGCGACTCCGAGGCGGCGCTGACCTCGCTGACCACGCTGGAGGGGGAGCGGCCCGACGACTGGCGGGTGGTCTGGTACCGGGGCGTGGCCGCGCTGGTCACCGACGACCACGAGGGCGCCGCGCTCGCCTTCGACGCGATCTACGACGCCTTCCCCGGGGAGACCGCGCCCAAGCTGGCCCTCGGCCTGTGCGCGGAGGTGCTCGGCCAGCTGGACAACGCGGCCGAGTACTACCGCCTGGTGTGGTCGACCGACCCGAGCTGTGTCAGCGCCGCCTTCGGGCTGGCCCGGGTCCAGCTGGCCGGCGGCGACCGGCGCGGCGCGGTACGGACGCTGGAGTCGGTGCCGGAGTCGTCCATCCACTACACCGCCGCGCGCGTGGCGGCCGTACGGGCGAGGCTGCGTCAACGCACGGCCGTCGCCTCCGACGCGCCGTTCCTGGAGGATCTGACGGCCGCCGCCGGGCAGGTCGAGGCGCTGGACGCGTACGGTCTGGACCCGGCCCGCAGGGAGCAGTTGTCCGCCGAGGTCCTCGGCTCGGCGCTGGACTGGATACTCTCCGGGGGCCAGGGTTCCGCGTCCGCCGACCGGCGCGTGCTCGGCAACGACCTGGACGAGCGGGGACTCCGCTTCGGCCTGGAGCGCTCGTACCGCACGCTGGCCCGGCTGGCGCGGGGCGGCGAGGAGAGGATCGACCTGGTGGAACGTGCCAACCGTTACCGCCCCCGGACGTGGGTGTAGTTGATGTCGCAGATGCCCCAGCTGTCCGCCTGTCCGAGCTGCGAGTGGCCGCTCGAGTCGGGTGACCGTTTCTGCGGTGCGTGCGGATTCGACCTGTCCGCGGTGCCGCCGCGGCCGGACGACCATCCCACGATCGCGCTCAACGGCTCGCCGCCCCCGGGCGAGGACGTGAACTGGCCGACCGTGCCCGCACCGGGCGCCGACACCCCCACGGCCACGCATCGGCCCACCGATCTGCGCGGCACGGACTCCGGCGGCGGCTCGCTGCCCCAGGAGCGGCCGACCGGGTCGCCGGTCTCCCCTGCCTCCGGCGTGCGCTTCGACCGGCCGCCGGAGCCCGAGGAGTACCCGCTGCAGGCCCCCGACCCGCGCCTGGCCGACCTCGCGGCGGGCGGGGAGGTCAAGCTGTGCGTGGCCTGCCGCTCGGGCCGGGTGGACAGCGACGGCTACTGCGAGAACTGCGGGCACGCCCAGCCGCGGGAGCGCGACCACATGGAGCAGGAGTGCGGCCCGGCCGCCGCCGTCAGCGACCGCGGACTGCGCCACCACCGCAACGAGGACGCCTTCGGCATCGGCCACACCGCCCTGCCCGACGGCACCCCCGCGACGCTCGCGATCGTCTGTGACGGCGTCTCCTCGGCGACCCGGCCCGACGACGCCTCCCTCGCCGCCGCCGACGCCGCCAGCGAGTCCCTGCTGGCCGCGCTGCCCCGCGGCACCCACCCGCAGCAGGCGATGCACGACGCGATCGTCGCCGCCTCGCACGCGGTCAACGCCCTGGCCGCCGAGCCGGCCACGGCCCGCGAGCACTCCCCGCACCAGAACGCGCCCGCGTGCACCATCGTCGGCGCGGTCGTCACCGCCGGTCTGCTGGTCGTCGGCTGGGTCGGCGACAGCCGTGTCTACTGGGTGCCGGTGGACCGCACCTCACCACCGGCCCGGCTCACCGAGGACGACTCCTGGGCGGCGCAGATGGTCGCCGCGGGCCTGATGAACGAGGCCGAGGCGTACGCCGACGAGCGCGCCCACGCGATCACCGGCTGGCTCGGTGCGGACGCCTACGAACTGGAGCCGCACACCGCTTCCTTCAAGCCGGACCGGCCGGGTGTAGTGGTGGTGTGCACGGACGGGCTGTGGAACTACGCGGAGGCGGCGGAGGAGATGGCCGAGGCCCTGCCCGCCGACGCCGCCGTGCGGCCGCTGCACAGCGCGCAGGTCCTGGTCGGTCACGCACTGGACGGCGGGGGCCACGACAACGTAACAGTGGCCCTCGTGCCGTTCCCGGCCGTGTCCCAGGGGGCAGGATCGGCCTGAGGCCGCTTACGGGGAGGTCTCGGCGGACCGGAGGGGACCGGTCCGCATACAGTCGTCACCTCGCGGACGCGGGGTTCTCGAGGGGGATTTGAGTACGCATGGCCAATTTCTCGAAGTCCAACGTGCCGACGTTCTCGATGGACGTGTACCAGAACGAGTACCTGCCCGAGGGCGGCCGGGAGGTCAACGCGATCGTGACGGTGACCGCGACCGGCGGCGGCACGCTCGGCAGCGCGGTCGCGGCACCCCATCTCTACTCGCGCGGCCAGGGTCCGTCCGCGGCGGTGGCGGTCATGGTCGACTGCTCCGGCTCGATGGACTACCCGCCGACCAAGATGCGCAACGCCCGCGACGCGACGGCCGCGGCCATCGACACCCTGCGCGACGGGGTGCACTTCGCGGTCATCGGCGGCACGCACGTGGCCAAGGAGGTCTACCCGGGGGGCGGCCGGCTCGCGGTCGCCGACGCCGGCACCCGGAGCCAGGCGAAGGAGGCGCTGCGCAAGCTGAGCGCGGGCGGCGGCACGGCCATCGGCACCTGGCTGCGGCTGGCCGACCGGCTGCTGTCCACCGCCGACGTCGCCATCCGGCACGGCATCCTGCTCACCGACGGCCGCAACGAGCACGAGTCGCCGACCGACCTCAAGCGATCGCTCGACGACTGCGCCGGACGGTTCACCTGTGACGCACGGGGCGTGGGCACCGACTGGGAAGTGAAAGAAGTCACAGGGATCGCCTCCGCCCTGCTCGGCACCGCCGACATCGTCGCCGACCCGGCCGGTCTCGCCGCCGACTTCACGCAGATGATGGAGAAGGCGATGGGCAAGGAGGTCTCCGACGTCACCCTGAGGGTGTGGACGCCGGTGGGCACCACCATCAAGTTCGTCAAGCAAGTGGCGCCCACGGTCGAGGAGTTGACCGACCGCCGCACCGAGGCCGGCCCGCGGGCGGGCGACTACCCCACCGGTTCCTGGGGCGACGAGTCCCGCGACTACCACGTCTGCGTCGAGGTCCCCTCCGCCGGCATCGGCCAGGAGATGCTCGCCGCCCGGGTCTCCCTCGTCATCCCGCAGCCCGACGGAAGCGCCGAGAACCTGGGCGCCCAGGGCCTGGTACGGGCCGTGTGGACCGACGACATGGCGGCCTCGACGTCGATCAACCCGCAGGTCGCCCACTACACCGGGCAGGCCGAACTGGCCCAGGCCATCCAACAGGGACTGGATCTCCGCAAAGCGGGCGATTTCGATGGAGCCACGGCCAAACTGGGCCGGGCCGTGCAGCTCGCCAGTGCCTCCGGAAACGCGGATACTGCGAAACTGCTTGCGAAGGTGGTGGACGTCGTCGACGCCGCGACGGGTACTGTGCGACTGAAGGCGAAGGTCGAGGAGGCCGACGAGATGACTCTCGAAACCCGGTCCACAAAGACTGTTCGTGTAAAGAAGTGACGTATCACCCGCCGAGTACGACCCTCCTACGACCGTAGGACCCTGAAGGAGAGGGGGAGGCGCCGACATGCCGACCTGCCCGAACGGACACCAGTCGGGTTCCGACGACTGGTGCGAGGTCTGCGGTCACCGCATGGCCGGTGCCGTGCCTCAGCCCCCGCCCCCGCCGCCGGGCGGTGGCTACGGCTTCCCGCCCCCGCAGGGCACCCAGCCCGGCGGGCGTCCGCACCTGTCCTCGGTCCCCGACCAGGAGCCGGAGCTGTGCCCGCAGTGCCGTACGCCCCGCGAGGGCGGCGCGCCCTTCTGCGAGGAGTGCCGGTGGAACTTCCTCACGAACACGGCCACCTCGTACACCCCGGCCGCCCCGCGCCCGCCGGCCCCCGGCCCGAACGCGCGCTACCAGCAGCAGCCGCCCGGCCCGTCGTACGGCGGCGGTGACTCGTACGAGTACCAGAGCTCCCGCCCGTCGCAGATGAACCGCCCCGCCGAACCGATCCCGCCCTTCGGCAGCGAGCCCTCCGGCCCGACCCCGTTCGGCAACGACCCCCGTCCCGGCGGCCCGTCGGCCTTCGGCAACGACCCGCGCCCGGGAGGCCCGTCGGGCCCCTCCGGCTTCGGCGAGGACCCGCGTCCGGGCGGCCCCGGCGGCCCGTCGGCCTTCGGCAATGACCCGCGGCCCGGCGGCCCGGGTGGCGGACCGTCCCCCTTCGGCAACGACCCCCGTCCCGGCGGCCCCTCCGGCTACGGCGACGACCAGCGCCTCGGCGGCCCGTCCCCCTTCGGGAACGACCAGCGCCTCGGCGGCCCGTCCCCCTTCGGGAACGACCCGCGCCCCGGAGGCCCGTCCGGCTTCGGCAACGACCCGCGTCCCGGTGGACCGGGCGGCCCCGGTGGACCGTCCAACTTCGGACCCGACCCGTCCCGTCCGGTCCCGCCGCCGCCCGGCCCGACGCCGACCACCGCTCCCGGTGGCCCCGGTGGCGGCCCACAGGGGTTCCAGGCCGGCCCGGCGGCACCGCCCGCGTTCCCGCAGGAGACGCGGCGGCCGCAGCAGGGCGGACCGTCCTTCGGCGGCGGTGAGGACGACTGGGTGATCTCCCCGCCGTCCTCCGGCCCCGGTGCCCCGGGCGGCCCCGGGCGTCCCGGCGGCGCAGGCGGCGGCTACGGCTACCCGCAGCCCGGCGCCACCCAGGCACCGCCCGGCCCCGGCTACGGGCGGCCGCAGGCGGGCCCGGCGACCTGGACGGCGACCATCGGTCCGGACCGCGACTACTTCATGGCGATGATGCAGCGCTCCGGCCCGGAGGCCGCGGGCCTGAACCTGCCCGCGTACTCGCCCGAGCAGCAGCGCACGCTGTCCGGCAACCAGATCACCATCGGCCGCCGCCGGCACTCCACCGGCGACACCCCTGACATCGACCTCTCGGTGCCGCCGGAGGACCCGGGCGTCTCGCACCAGCACGCGGTGCTGGTCCAGCAACCGGACGGCAGCTGGGCGGTCGTCGACCAGAACTCCACGAACGGCACGACGGTCAACGGCTCCGAGGAGCCGATCCAGCCGTTCGTCCCGGTCCCCCTGGTCGACGGCGACCGGGTCCACGTCGGCGCCTGGACGACGATCACGATCCGCAGGAACTAAGCGGACGTGGCGAAGTCCGCAGCGGTTCGGTAGCGCCCCAGAAGGGGCGCGGGGAACTGCGCGACCGGCCACGACGGCGCCGCGGACGACCGACGGCACAGCTCGGCACTTCCAGCGGAGCGCTTGGTCAGCGGCCGGGGAGGGGCCAGACGTACGGCCCCTCCGGGTCGTCCAGCCAGGCCCACTCCCCGCCGTCGCGGAACGTCACGCCGTAGCGGTCCCGGGTGGGCCGGCCCTCGCGTTCCCACAGGGTGTACGCCTCCTGGGGGTCGAGGCCGCCATCGGTCAGGGCGAGCAGGAAGCGGAAGAGGTCGTGGTCCCTGGCCCGGCGCGGGATCCCGTCCAGCGGGGCCGGCTCCGGCTCGGAGCGGCCGTCGCCGCGCAGCGGCACGAAGTAGGCGGCCGTGTCCAGGAAGCGGCCCTCGGCGCATCCGGTGTCCCGGACGGTCAGCGCGAGCAGTCCCGTCGCGAGCGGAGTCAGGATCCGGGCGCCCGGAGCGCACTGGGCGACCCAGGCGGACGGGACCGAGGTCAGCGTGCAGGTGGCGATGATCCGGTCGAAGGGGGCCCGCTCGGGCACTCCGCGCGCCCCGTCACCGGTCACGACGAGCGGGTGGTGCCCGGCGGCGGCCAGGTGCCGCCGGGCCGCGTCCGTGATGTCCGGGTACAGGTCGACGGTCGTGACCAGGTCGTCGTCGCCGAGCCGGTGGGCGAGCAGGGCCGCGTTGTAGCCGGTGCCGGTGCCGATCTCCAGGACCCGGTCGCCGTCCTCCACCCCGAGCTCGGCGAGCATCCGTGCCATGAGCGAGGGCTGGCTGCTGGAGGAGATCAGCTCGCCGTCGCGCAGTCGCGTGGCCAGCGGGGTGTCCGCGTACGCCCCGCGCACCCACGTCTCCCGGGCCGGCGGATCCGGGCTCTCTCCCCAGCGCCGCTCGTATCCGCCGCGGACGCCGACGTAGTAGTACGGCACGAACAGATGCCGGGGCACCGCCTCGAACGCCTCCCGCCACACCGGATCACCGGCCCAGGCCCCGCTCGCCTCGATCTCCCGCACCAGCGCGGTCCGCGCGGCGAGGGCGAGGTCGTCCAGGTCCTTGTCGAGAGCGTGCGCGCCCATACGTCCACTGTGCTGCGGGACGCGGCGCGAGGCGAGTACCGGAGCCGGCCGGTCCGAAGGCCCGCCGGTCCGCCGGTCCGCCGGTCCTAAGGCTCCAGTCCTGGTCCCCGGCGTCTGAGAGCATGGAGGGCGTGAAAGAGATCCGGCGCGGCACGCTTCAGACGCAGACCTTCTACGAGCAGGTCGGCGGGGAGGAGACCTTCCGCCGCCTCGTGCACCGTTTCTACGAGGGGGTGGCCGAGGATCCCGTCCTGCGGCCCATGTACCCCGAGGAGGACCTGGGCCCGGCCGAGGAGCGGCTCACGCTGTTCCTGATCCAGTACTGGGGCGGCCCGACGACGTACAGCGACAACCGCGGCCACCCCCGGCTGCGCATGCGCCACGCCCCCTTCGTCGTGAACCGCGAGGCCCATGACGCGTGGCTGCGGCACATGCGCGACGCCGTGGACGAGCTCGGTCTGTCCGAGGAGCACGAGCAGGAGCTGTGGCGGTATCTGACCTACGCGGCCGCCTCGATGATCAACGCTCCCGACCGAGAATGATCAACTCCCCGGACCGAGAATGATCAACCCTCCGGACTGAACCGGTCACGATCCGGTCAAGCTCGATCTACAAGCGCTTACCCCGCACCCCGCCCCTCTGACAGCATCGGCCGGAGGTCTGGACAACTTCCGGACGGCCACGGGGGGTCGGGGTGACGGCGTTGGGGGCGGTGACGCGTCTCGTCCTGCTGCGTGCGCGTGCCCACCGTCTGCTGCTCGCCGCCGCGCTCCTGACCGTCCTGCTGACCACGGCCGTCCTGGCCACCCTCACCGCCTACGCGGGCGCGATCGGCGACGCGGCCCTGCGCCACTCCCTGCAGAGCCCACGCAACGCGGCGGACAGCGCCCTCGTCGTCAAGGCCGAGGTGCCCGGTGACCGCCGTGAGGCCGCCGACACCGCCGTACGGCAGGCGGCGCGGCGCGTCTTCGCCGGCCTGCCGGTGACCGTGCGGGCGCTGGTGCGGTCGGGCCCCTACGCACTCCCCCGCTCGCTCCAGCCGCCGTCCGAGCGATCCGGGGATCCCGCGCTGACCTACCTCGCGGCCCTGGACGCGACGCAGATCCGGATCGTCGAGGGCCGGGCGCCCCGCGATGCCGCGCGGGGAGTCGAGGGGGCCCTACCGGAGACCGCCGCCCGGCGCCTCGGCCTGAGGCCGGGCGCGCGCCTCACCCTCGTCGACCGGCTCGGCGGCCCGAAGGTCCGGGTCACCCTGACCGGCGTGTACCGGCCCCGGGTGGCGGACGCGCCGTACTGGCAGCTGGACGACCTGGGTGGCCGGGGCATCAAGACGGTCGACTTCACGACGTACGGCCCCCTGCTCGCCGCCCCCGCGGTAGTGACAGGCGGCGGGGTGAGCGCCGGTCAGTCGGGCTGGCTGGCGTCCGCGGACTTCTCACGGCTGACGACCGCGCGGATCGGTGAGCTGCGCAAGGCGGCCCGTTCCGGCGGCGCGGCCCTGCGCGGGCAGTCCGCGCTCGGCGGGACCACGGAGGCGGCCACCGGCCTGCCCGACGTCCTCGACCGGGTCCAGCGCTCGCTGCTCGTCTCCCGTTCGACCCTGCTGATCATCGCGCTGCAGCTCGGCCTGCTCGCGGGCTGTGCGCTGCTCCTGGTGGCCCGGCTGCTGAGCGCCGAACGCAGCGCGGAGACACGGCTGTTGCGGGCACGCGGCGCCTCCCGCACCCGGATCGCGTCCTTCGCCGCTCTGGAGGCCTTGTTTCTGGCCCTGCCGGCCGTGGTGTGCGCCCCGCTGCTGGCGGCCCCGCTGACCCGGCTCCTGGCGAGGCAGGGTTCACTGGCCCGGATCGGACTGCACCTGGACGTGCCGGCGGGCGGCCGGCTCGGGGTGTGGCTGGTGGCGGCGGGCGTGGCATTGGGCTGCGCGTTCGCGGTGACGCTACCGGCACTGAGGGCCGAGGCATCCCCGGCGCGTGCGTTGCGGGGGCAAGGGCACACGAGCGGGGGCGCGCGGGCGCGACGGGGGCGGGGGCGCGCGGGCGCGAGTGCGGGTTTGCGGCTGGGATGGCGGCGCGCGGGCGCGAGTGCGGGTTGGGGGCTGGGATGGCGGCACACGGACGCAAGTGCGGGTTGGGGGCCGGGACGGCGGCACACGGACGCGAGTCCAGGTCTCCGGCCGGGACGGCGGCGCACAAGTTCAGGGCTCCAGCCAGGTGAGGGGCGCATGGGCCCGAGTGCAGGTCTTTCACCGGGCAAGACGCCCACGGACCTGAGCAAAGACCTCCCACCGGACAAGCCGCACACCGGCCCGAACGCCGACCTCTCGCTGGACAAGCCGCACACCGGCCCGAACGCCGACCTCTCGCTGGACAAGCCGCCCACCGGCCCGAACACCGACCTCCCACCGGACAAGCCGCCCACCGGCCCGAACACCGACCTCCCACCGGACAAGCCGCCCACCGGCCCGAACGCCGACCTCCCACCGGACAAGCCGCCCACGAGCCCGAGTACAGGTCTCCGGCCGCGACGGAGTCGACCCGGCGTCGATCCCGGTCCGCGGCCGGGGCGGGCGCAGGTACTGCCCGGTTCGGTGCGGGGCGGTGCGGATCTGGGGCTGCTGGCGGTGGCCGGGGTGGCGTACTGGCAGCTGGGGCGGCAGACCTCCGGCGCGGTGACCCCCGCCCGCTCCGGCACCCTCGGCATCGACCCGCTCCTCGTCGCCGCGCCCGCGCTGGCGCTGCTCGCGGGAACGGTGCTGACCCTCCGTCTGCTCCCGCTCGTGGCCCGGCTCGCCGAGCGCCGCGCGGCCGGCGGGCGCGGGCTGACGGCGGCGCTGGCCGGCTGGCAGCTCAGCCGCCGCCCGATGCGGGGCGCGGGCCCGGTACTGCTGCTGGTCCTCGCCGTCGCGCTCGGCATGCTCGCCATCGGCCAGGGCGCCTCCTGGACGCGCTCGCAGAGCGACCAGGCGGACTTCGCCGCGGGCGCGCCGGTCCGTGTCCTCGGCGCCGGCGAGGCAGGCCCCGGCCGCACGGAGGCGTACGCGGCCCTGCGCGGCGTACGCGAGACCGCGCCCGCCGTACGCGCCGAACTCCCGCTCTCCGGCGACCGTACGGCCGATCTGCTCGCCCTGGACACCGCGCACGCGGCGGACATGATGCTGCTGCGCCGGGACCTGTCCCCCGAGCCGGTACGGCCGCTGCTCGCGCCCCTGGGCCCGAGGACGGCGACAGTGGGAGCCCAAGTGCCCACCCACACCGTCCGGTTGGACGTGACGACGACCCTGCGCGGCTCAGGCGGCACCGGCACCTCGGCCGACGTGACAGCCACCCTGGAGGACCGCTACGGCACCCCGTACGCGGTCCCGGTGGGCGAACTCCCCGGCGACGGCCACCCGCACATCCTTGAACTGCCGCTCCCAGGTGAGCCGTTGAAGCTCACGGGCCTGCAACTGGTCGTGTCGGTACCGCGCGGCAGGTCCGAACAACACCGGCTCACGATCGGCGAGTTGACGGCGCACTCGGCGGACGGGTCGGCACGGAGCATCCCGCTGCCCACGTCCTGGAAGGTGTCCTCGTCGAGCGACGGGAACGTGTCCTCGCCCGACCCGAGAACCAACCCGGAGCCTCCGACGGTGAGTTCGTCGCCGCTGACGGTCGCGTACGGCACCGGGTACGTGCCGGTCGACGAACCCTGGGCCTCCGCCTCGCTGACGGTACGGGCCCAGGTCGCGCAGACCGCGCCGCCCGAGGTCACGGCGGTGGCGACCGACCGCTTCCTCGCCTCGGCCGGCGCACACACCGGACAGCGGGTGGACGTGACCCTCTCCGGCGAGACGGTGCCGGTGCGGATCGTGCGCTCCGTACGGGAGTTGCCGACGACCGGGGACGCGGACGGGGGCGCGCTGCTGGTGGATCTACGGGCGGTGAACCGGGTGCTGGAGGGGCGGTACGGGGTGAGTGTGACGCCGACGGAATGGTGGCTGCGGACCGACCCGGGCGCCACGGGCCGGGTCGCCGCGGCCCTGCGCGCGCTGCCTGACCTGGACCCCTCCCAGGTCGTCGTACGCGACGAGACGGCGGCGCAGCTGCGGGACGATCCGTTCGGCGCGGGGCCCGAGGCGGCGTTCGCGGCGGCGGCCGGGGTCGCGGCGGCCCTTGCCGCGGTCGGCTTCGCGGTCAGCGCGGCGGGCTCCCTGCGCGAGCGGGGCGCCGAACTCGCGGTCCTGCGCGCCCTGGGCGCGCCGCGCCGCCGGCTGGCCCGCATGATCGCCGTCGAGCAGGGCGTGCTGGTCGCGCTGGCGCTGGTGGTGGGGACGGCGCTGGGGACGGCGCTGGCGCGCGCGGTGATCCCGCTGATCGTCCTGACGACGGAGGCGACCCGCCCGGTGCCGGGCGTCCTGGTCCGGCTGCCGGTCGGGGACGTGGCGGTGCTGCTGGCCGCGGTGGCGGTGACGCCGCTCGTGGTGACGGCGGCGCTGGCGGTGCGGCGCGGGGACCCGGTGGTGTCCTTGCGGGAGCAGGGAGGCGAGTGAGATGAACTCGGTGCCGGCTCCCTGGGTGCGGACGCGGCTGCGCACCGCCCCCGTCGCCGCTCTCGCGCTCGCGCTGCTGGTGGCGGTGACCGCGTGTCTGGCGGCCGCGCTGCCGCGGGCGGTCGACCGGTACGAGGACGCCGGCCTGCGCCGGTCGGTCGACCGGGCCCGGCCACAGGCCACCAACGTGGCCGTGTTCGCCGAGCCACCCTCCGCCTATCTGTCGCCGCAGCGACGGGAGTTGGCGCTGAGCCCCGGGCGGCTCGGCATGCAGTACGCGGGGCTCCTGCGCGCCGTCCCGCGCCCGCTGGTCGCCGACCGCGCCCAGTCGACGTACGGCGTGCGCACCGCCGTACCGCTGCAGGTGCCGGATCTGTGGCTGCCGCGGCCGAGCGGCTTGCCGGCGCAGTTCTCCCTCGCCGCCCAGCAGGGCGTCGGCGCGCACGCCGAGAAGGTCACCGGCCGGCTGCCGCGGGCCACGGCTCCGGTGACGGCACAGACCCGTGACGTGGAGGCGGCCGTGACCGCCGAGACCGCCAAGTCCCTGCGTATCAAGGTCGGTTCGGTGATCCACGTACCCGGTGAGCGGCGTCTGGCCCTCGCCGTGCACATCACCGGCATCGTCACCCCGCGCGAACCGCAGGGCCCGTACTGGGCCAGTCAGCCCCTGCTGCGCACGCCCAGCCTGAACCGTGTGCCCGGCGGGGGCGCCGACGCCGCCCAGTACTGGCTGGGCGCCCTGCTGCTGGCTCCCGAGGCCGCCCCGGCGCTGCTGGGCACGCCCTCGGCCGCATGGCGCTACTGGCAGTTGGCCCCGGCGGATCTCCATCTGCACGCCTACCAGGTGGACCGCCTCCGCTCGGCCGTCGCCTCCCTGGAGTCCGGCCCGGCCCTGCGGCAGGTGCGCGCGCTGACCGACATGTCGGCGACCGTGAACACCGGCTTCGACGACATCCTCGGCTCCTTCACCGGTCTGCGCGACGGCGTCCGCCCGCTCGTCGCCGTCGCCGCCTTCGGCACGGGCACGGTCGCCGTGGTCGTGCTGCTGATGGCGGACGGTCTCGCCGCGGACCGCCGCCGCGCCGAACTGACCCTGCTGCGCGCCCGGGGCGCCTCCCTGCCCGGCCTCGCGGCCCGTCTGTCCGCCGAGACGGCCGTCGTCGCCGTCCCGGCGGGCGCCCTGGGCCTCGCGATCGCCCTGCTCGCCCTCCCCCACGCCCGCACCGGCCAGGCGGTGGCGTCCGCGGCGGCCGTCACCCTGCTGGCCTGTCTGACCCTGCCGCTGCGCGCGGTGGCCACGCACCACGCCGTACGGATCCACGCGGGCCGAGGGGACGTCACGTCCGTACGACCGTCCCGGCGCCGTACGGTCGCGGAGCTGACGCTGCTCGTGGTGACCCTGGGCGCGGTGGAGACCCTCCGTCGGCAGGGCACGGACGGCGATCAACTGGCCGCGCTGGCACCGGTGTTGGTGGGAGTGGCGGCCGCCCTGCTGCTGGTGCGTCTCTACCCGCTCCCGCTGCGCGCCCTGTCCCGCCCGGCCGCCCGGCTGCGCGGCACGGTGGCCCACCTGTCCCTGGCCCGGGCGGCCCGCACCTCCGCCTCCACGGCCCTCCCCCTGCTGGCGCTGCTCACGGCCCTCACCACGGCGGCCTTCGGCGGCTCGGTCCTGGCCGGCGTCCACGCGACCCGCGACCGGGCGGCCCTCCTCACGGTCGGTGCGGACGCCCGCGTCGAAGCGGCGACGGGAGCGCTGCCGACGGCCCTGCCGGACCGGGTCCGCCGGACGCCGGGTGTGCGGGGGACGGCCGCGGTGAGCATCGAGTACCAGGCGAAGCCCGGCGACCAGAGCACCTCGGTGCCGCTGGTGGGCGTGGACCCGCGCGGTTACGCCGAGTTGGCGTCCCGGACGGGGCTCGGCGTTTTCGGCGGGGGCGAGTTGACGGGCCGTTCGGCGGACGGCACGGTCCCGGCGGTGGCCTCCCCCTCCGTCGCCTCGCGCTACGGCACCCGGCCGCTGGCGGTCCGTCTGGAGGACGGCGGAACCATCACCGTCCGCATCACGGCGGTCCGCTCCCGCACGCCCGCGGTGATCGGCGACGACTTCCTGGTGGTGAACCGCACGGCCCTGACGCCCGCCACCCGCCGCCCCACCGCCCTCCTCCTCACCGGCTCCCACCTCGACGTCCCCGCCCTGCGCCGGGCCGTCGGCACCTCGGCGCCGCTGCAACTGCGTTCCGCCGAACGCGCCCGCTACGCCGACTCCCCGCTCCAGTCCGGCGCGGAACACGTCTACACGGCTGCGGTGGCGGCGGGGGCGGGTTACGCCGTCCTGTCCCTCCTCCTCACGCTCCTGCGTACCTCCCCCGAACGCACGGCCCTGCTGGCCCGGTTGCGCACGATGGGGCTCCCCCGTTCCGCCGGCCGCCGTCTGCTGGTCCTGGAGTCCCTGCCGCAAGCGGGGCTGGCGGCGCTGGGCGGCACCCTGACGGGGTGGGCGACGATCCGGCTCCTGTCCCCGGGGCTGGACCTGACGACGGTGGCGGTGGCCGGCCACCAAGCCCCGGTCGGGGACGCGGCGTTGCGCACGGACGTCTTCTCCCTGGTCCTCCCGGCGGTCACGATCGTGCTGGTGACGGTGGGAGTGGCGGGAGTCCAGGCGTGGTGGACGGGGCGACGAGGGACGGTCGGGGAGTTGCGGGCGGGAGATGCGCGATGAGGGAAGCCCTTCGGATGATGAGTGGTGGCCTTTGGACGACGAGTGGTGGCCTTCGGATGATTCGTGGTGCCCCTCGGATACCGACGCCGACAGCTGGGAGCGTGTGATGACAGGGACCGACCCCACCCTCGCCGACCTCGCGGCCCGCGCCCGGTCCGCCCGTGAGCAGCCCCTCTACGGCCAGGACGCGCTCATCACCTGCGACCGGCTGGTCCGCGTCTTCTCCACGGACGGCATCGAGGTCCAGGCCCTGCAAGGCCTCGACCTCCTCGTGCAGGAGGGCGAACTGATGGCCCTGGTGGGCGCGTCCGGCAGCGGCAAGTCCACCCTCATGAACATCCTCGCCGGCCTCGACACCCCCACGGCCGGAGCCGCCCGCGTCGCCGGGCAGGACCTCCTCACGATGACCGCGAAGGACCGCCTCACCTACCGCCGCAGCACCGTCGGCTTCGTCTGGCAGCAGACCTCCCGCAACCTCCTCCCCTACCTCACCGCGGCCCAGAACATCGCCCTCCCGATGCAGCTGGCCGGCCCGGGCAAGCGCCGTGAGCAGGCCGAACGCGCTCTGGAACTCCTGGAGTTGCTGGAGATCCCCGACTGCGGCGACCGCCGCCCGCACCAGCTCTCCGGCGGCCAGCAGCAACGCGTGGCGATCGCCGTGGCCCTCGCCAACGACCCCGCGGTCCTGCTCGCCGACGAGCCCACCGGCGAACTCGACTCCCACACCGCCGAGCAGGTCTTCGCCGCGTTCCGCACCGCGAACGAACGCCTCGGCACGACCATCGTGATCGTCACCCACGACCAGGCCGTGGCCGGGGAGGTCCGCCGCACGGTCGCCATCCGCGACGGCCGCACCTCCACGGAGGTCCTGCGCCGCAGCGAGGTCGACGAGACGACCGGCCACGAGACGGTGGTCGCCCGCGAGTACGCCATGCTGGACCGGGCCGGCCGCCTCCAGCTGCCCGCCGAGTACACACAGGCCCTGGGCATGCGCGACCGCGTGGCCCTCGAACTGGAACCCGACCACATCGCCGTATGGCCGGACGACAGCGACCGGACGTGAGGCGGTGGACGGTCAGCGGACGCTGACGTCCAGCGCGCCGAGTCCCGCCCGCCGTACGGCGATCGACCCGTACGGGGTCCGCAGCCGCAGCCACGCCCCCGACGAGAACAACGCCGGTTCGGTGCCCCCGGCGCGCAGGAACCCCAGGGACTGGGCCGCGTGCACGGCCCGTACCGGAAGGCGGGTGTCACCGACCGTGCGGGACCATATCTCCCGCCCGATCCGGTCGAGTTCGGCCCGGGTACGCTGCTCGGTCGCCAACTCCTCGGTCCGGGACCGGAATTCGGCGACCGCGGCGGACACCATGGACCGCAACGAGTCCGGCGCCGGCAGCCCCGGCTCGGGCCGCCAGCCACCGCGCGGGGGCAGCACTCCCGCCCACGGCGGTCCGGTCACCGCGTCCGGGACGACGGCCGTGGCCGCCGACTCGTCCACGGACTCCAGGAGTTCGCCGGCGGAGACGGTCACGTCCAGGATGACGTCCAGCCCGTTCTCGTACGGCTTCGCCAGCCGCACGGCGCGGATCGCCAGCACCTCGAAGGACGGCGGGCGCCCGAAGACGGCGAGTGCGGTGCCGGCGGCCTGCAGACGGACGGCGGCCCCGCGGTCGTAGTGCAGCAGCCGGGAGAGGAAGGCGGCGAGGTCCGCCGCCTCCCCCTCGTCGGCGAGGTGGAGCACCGTCATGCGGCGACGGCCTCGTCGTCGTCCCGGTACTCGCTGAGGAACTCACGCTCCTCGTCGGTGAGCCGGCGCGGCCGCTCGTGCTCGAAGTCGAACGGCACGACCACCGTCGAGGCGCGCACGTAGACCAGGTCGTCGTCCTTCACCTCGTAGGCGATGGTGAAGGACGCGGCCCGGATCTCCGTGACCCACAGCTCGATGTCCACCGGGTGGTGCCGGTGGACGAGCTGGCGCTTGTAGTCGATCTCATGGCGCGCCACCACGGACCCCTGCTTGAAGTCCTTCTCCGGCCGGAAGAGGAAGTCGATACGGGCTTCCTCCAGGTACCGGATGAAGACGGCGTTGTTGACATGGCCGTAGGCGTCCATGTCCGACCAGCGCAGGGGGCAGCGGTAGATGTGGCGCAAGACCGATCAGCCCCGGGTCAGCTTCTTGTAGGTGGCACGGTGGGGACGCGCCGCGTCCGCACCGAGCCGCTCGATCTTGTTCTTCTCGTACGACTCGAAGTTGCCCTCGAACCAGAACCACTTGGAGTCGCCCTCGTAGGCGAGGATGTGGGTCGCGACCCGGTCCAGGAACCACCGGTCGTGGGAGACGACCACGGCGCAGCCGGGGAACTCCAGCAGCGCGTTCTCCAGGGAGCTGAGCGTCTCCACGTCGAGGTCGTTGGTCGGCTCGTCGAGGAGCAGCAGGTTGCCGCCCTGCTTGAGGGTGAGCGCGAGGTTGAGCCGGTTGCGCTCACCGCCGGAGAGCACACCGGCGGGCTTCTGCTGGTCCGGACCCTTGAAGCCGAAGGCGGACACATAGGCCCGGCTGGGCATCTCGACCTGGCCCACATTGATGTAGTCCAGCTCGTCCGACACGACGGCCCAGAGGGTCTTCTTCGGGTCGATGTTCTCGCGGCTCTGGTCGACGTAGGAGATCTTGACGGTCTCGCCGACCTTGATGGTGCCGGAGTCCGGGGTCTCCAGACCCTGGATCATCTTGAAGAGGGTGGTCTTGCCGGCGCCGTTGGGGCCGATGACCCCGACGATCCCGTTGCGCGGGAGTGTGAAGGAGAGATCCTCGATGAGGACCTTCTCGCCGAAGGCCTTGTTGAGGTTGTTGACCTCGACGACGATGCTGCCGAGCCGCGGGCCCGGCGGGATCTGGATCTCCTCGAAGTCCAGCTTCCGCATCTTCTCCGCCTCGGCGGCCATCTCCTCGTACCGGGCGAGACGCGCCTTGGACTTGGCCTGCCGCCCCTTGGCGTTGGACCGCACCCACTCGAGCTCTTCCTTGAGCCGCTTCGCGCGCTTGGCGTCCTTCTGCCCCTCGACCTTCAGACGGGTCTGCTTGGTCTCCAGGTACGTGGAGTAGTTGCCCTCGTACGGGTAGGCGCGCCCGCGGTCGAGCTCGAGGATCCACTCGGCGACGTTGTCGAGGAAGTACCGGTCGTGGGTGATCGCGACGACGGTGCCCGCGTACTTGGCGAGGTGCTGCTCCAGCCAGTTCACCGACTCGGCGTCGAGGTGGTTGGTGGGCTCGTCGAGGAGCAGCAGGTCGGGGGCCTCGAGCAGCAGCTTGCACAGCGCCACACGCCGCCTCTCACCACCGGAGAGGGTGGTCACGGGCCAGTCCCCGGGCGGGCACCCGAGCGCGTCCATGGCCTGCTCCAGCTGAGCATCCAGATCCCACGCGTTGGCGTGGTCCAGCTCCTCCTGCAGCTTGCCCATCTCGTCGAGCAGCGCGTCGCTGTAGTCGGTGGCCATCAGCTCGGCGATCTCGTTGAACCGGTCGAGCTTGCCCTTGATCTCGGCGACACCCTCCTGGACGTTCTCCAGGACCGTCTTCTCCTCGTTCAGCGGGGGCTCCTGCAGCAGGATCCCGACGCTGTAACCGGGCGACAGGAAGGCATCACCGTTCGACGGCTGCTCCAACCCCGCCATGATCTTCAGAACCGTCGACTTACCGGCCCCGTTCGGACCGACGACACCGATCTTCGCTCCCGGCAGGAAGTTCAGGGTGACATCATCGAGGATCACCTTGTCGCCGTGCGCCTTGCGCGTCTTGCGCATGGTGTAAATGAACTCAGCCAAGAGAAACCGTCCGGCAGCTTGAAATCTGGCAGTGGGCAGATACACCCCATCTTGCCGTACCGCCACCCCTGGGCGGAAACGCGTATGGGCGGGGGGACCTGACCTGGGAGTTTTCTCGCCTTGACAGGAGAGGCCGGGACCGTGACCGACGACGAGGTCGTGGAGTCGGTGCGTGCCGCCGCCCAGGCAGGCACCCTGCCCCCGCCCGCCACTGCGGACGCCATCGCCGATGCCGAACAGATCATCGGGTTCCGGATGCCTCCGCTTCTGCGGCGTCTCTACAGCGAGGTGGCCAACGGAGGATTCGGCCCGGAGGACGGCGTCCTCGGTGTGCGCGGAGGTCACCCACAGGGCAACTTCCACGACATCGCCGAGCTGTACCAGGACGGCCCGGACCCATCGGGGCGCGTCCCCGCCGGTCTGGTCCTGCTCTACGACTGGGGCTGCACCATCTGGTCGCTGGTCGACTTCCGCGATCCCGCGGGCGCCATGTGGTGCAACCACCAGGGAGAGCTCTGGCTTCAGGGGATCACCCTGGGGGAATGGCTGGTCGGCACGTCAACGGGCGCACTGACGGTCGACACGCTGCTGGACAGCGAACCCGTCGTCGAGCGTGATCAGTAGCGGGTCCGTATCGTCGTCCCGCCCGGTGTGGCTGTGGGCGCGGTCATTCACCGGCCGCAGGAGACGTCGGTCAGGGCGCCGCCGACGACCGGGCCGGTGTTCGTGCCGCTGACGTGGAGAACGCCTGCGTCCCGGCCCCAGCGCAATGCGTAGGTGCCCACCGCCACGAGGCGGTAGCCGTCGTCGACCGTCCAGGATCCCGACTCGCCCAGGGCGAGGCCGGTGTGTCCCACCGCGTACGCCTCGCCGTTGCCGACCACGAGCAACGACGTCTCCCGCACCACGACCGTGCAGCCGCCCGGCCCCGTGGGGCTCAGTACGTGGTACTGCGCGTCCGGGATCAGATCGTCCCCCGCTCCCCATGCCGTGCCGAGCACCGCCGCGCCCAGCATCAGCCCCTCCCCCAGCCGCAGCGGCGTGACCCGCTTTCGGGCGGGCCTCGCGGTCTCCCTGACGCGGGCCGCCCCGATCAGAGTCCGATGGACGAGAAGCGCCAGGACGAGGAAAGCCCCGCTCACCTCCCAGCCGGGGATCACCCGCCCCCGCAGGATGCGCTGTGCACGTGCGGTGTCAGGCACCCGGGTGCTGGTACGGCTGCTGCTGCGGCTGTCCGTACGCCGGCGCGCCGGGAGCGCCCGCGGCCTGGGCCTGAAGCTGCTCGGCCTGCTCCTTCGTCAGCTTCTGCTCCGCACCACAGAAGGTGCACTGCGTCGCGTACTTCGTCGAGATGGGAAACAGCGGCACGAAGAACAGCGTGAACTTCATGACACGCTTCCTGAGCGTGTGCGCGGCCGGATTGCCGCACTGCCCGCATACCAGCGTCAGTATCGCGAGCTGGTACAGATATCCCTTGGTGCCAAAGATGATCACAAGTCGGCCCTTCTTCGGTCGGTGCTTTCCACGTCACTCAATCGTCCGCGCAGCCCGCCCGGCCAGCAGCAGGGCGGTCGCCACCACCACCCCGGCGGCCCCGGCGACCCCCGCGGAGCGGAACGCCCGGGACGAACGCCACGACAGGACGGACCAGCGCGACTGGGCCGAGAGCACGGAACCCGTGCTCAGCCACGACCCCGCCGAGACCAGCGACAGCGCCGAACCGATCGAGCCGGCCGAGAGCGCGCTCCCGATCGAGCCTACGGACAGGGCCGACCCCACGGATCCGATGGACAGGACCGAGCCCACCGAGCCGATCGACAGCACGGAGTCCTGCGACCACAGGGACAGCACGGAACCGGAGCAGGTGGACTGCCGCACGGGCGGTACGGATGACTTGGTCATGAAGTCATCTTGCCCGCCCCCTCACTCCCCCGTGGGCGCGTTCTTCTTTCCCACAAGGACGAGCGCCGCTCCGCCGATCACCACCAGTCCGATGGCCACCCCCGCGATCAGCGGAGTCACGCTGGAGCCACCGGTCGCGGCGAGGTTGGCATCGTCGGCGGTGCCGCCCACCGTGGCGGGGCTGGGCTCGGCGAGCGTCTGCACCGCGTCACCGTTCCCGCTGCCCTGCGTCCGGCAGTCGAGGATCCCGGTGAACCGCTGGTCGAAGCCGTTCGGCCCGGTGATGGTGAAGTCGTACTGCTGGTCCTCCTGCAGCGGGATCGTCACCGTGCGCGACTCGCCCGCCGGAATGCTGTACGTGGCCTCCATGAGCGAGAAGGTGAACGGCTCGTCGCCCTGGTTGGCCGCGGTGATGTCCAGGCCGCCCTTGGCGCAGTTCTTCACCGCGGACAGGGCCGGTATGGCGCCCTTCTTCGCCCAGGTCGCGCTCGCCGTCGCCGAGACCGTGGACTCGCTGGAGCCGGCCAGTATCTGCGTCTGGCTGCGGCTGTCGGAGGTGAAGGCCCGCCCCACCGGCACGGTCGTGGAGGCCTGCACGGTCAGCTCGGCGGAGCCGGCCGCCGCGTCCTCGGGGACGTCGAAGAAGACCTGGCTGCCGTTGACCGCCGAGGTCAGCGGCTTGCCGTCCTTGCCGACGATCCGTACCCCGGTGGTGGCCGCGTCAGCCGGCGGAGTCAGCGTCACCCCGGTCGCGTTGGTGTGCACGGTCACCGGGCCGAGCAGTTCGCCGGGGTGGCCGGAGACCGCGGGCGGGGCGAGGGTCAGCGACGCCTGGGGTTCGGGCACGGAGACGGCCGCCTTCTCCAGGTAGTCGGCGAGCTTCTCCGCCTGCGGGTCGACCGCGTCGACGTCGGCGCCGTCCGAGTAGCGCCAGATCGCCACCTGGGTGCCGGCCGCCGCGTCCTGCTCGGTCAGCCCCTTGGCGCCCGCCTCGGCGGCGAGCGTCGCGAGGTCGTTGACCTGGGGGTAGGAGTTCTCGAGGATCCAGCGGATCTTGCCCGCGTTCTTGTTGGCGCCCAGCGAGGTCCCGCTCCAGGAGGTCTCCTGGTACTTCGCGTCCCGCTGCGTGGGGTTGTGGAGATCGACGCAGTACGTCTGCAGCATGCCTCCGCCGTCGACGGACATCTCGAACAGGCCCGCCGAGACCTGCACGTCCCCGGTGGCGTCGTGGATCACCGCGGCGCCGTACGTCTTGAGGCCGCCTATCGTGGCGGTCGCCCCGGCCTGGGTCTGTGTCGGCTCCTCCGCGGTCGCCGTGCCCGCCCCGGCGAGCGCGCCGGCGGCCACGAGTCCGGACACCAGCGTCGCGGCGGCGAGACGGAACGTCCCTCGCCCGCGCGTCCACCGCGCTGAGAACGAAGCAAACACGAATTCCCCTTCGTGCAGGAACCGTTGACATGGGGGGCGTGGTCACATCAGCAGCATCAGAAGCCCCAAGAGCTATGTCCGGCATCCTAGGGAAGCCACGCACCGAGCCTCCCGGTCATACCGTCACACAAGCCACCCGACTCGGAATCGTTATCGCCGAGACATCACCGAGATGGCCTGTGAGCAGGGCTTATCGACAAATACACCACGTCGTTCGGGACGCATTCGTCGATAAGCCGCAATCCGGTCGACCCGGGGCACTGTCCGACATGTCAGCTCGGATGTTCGTCTGACATCACGTCACAGCAGCGGCTTCCGGCTCCCGTTGCCCTGCCTCCACCGCCGACTCCCCGGGTGTCGTCTCCCAGTTGGGCTCGTCCTGCTGCTGTGCCGGTACACCCGTCTCCGTCCGGACCGGGCGCCGGAAGGCCGACGTACCGCGTGCGAGGTCGTGCCCGATCGCCGTCGCGTCGAGGTCGGCAGAGGTCCAGTTCTGCCCCTCGCGCTGCTCCGAACGGACCTTGAGCCTGCCCTGGACCACGACCGGGTCGCCCACGTTGAGCGACGCCGCCACATTGACCGCCATCTGCCGATTGGCCCACACCGTGAAGAAGTTGGTGTGCCCGTCGGTCCAGACGTTCTTCTCGCGGTCCAGATAGCGCGCGGTCACGGCGAGCCGGAACCGCGCCGACGGCCCCGTCACCGTCTCCCGGTAGGCCGGCCGCGTGGCCACGTTGCCGACGGCGCAGATGATCGTCTCGTTCATGGTGAACCCCTCCCTCGCCCGGCCACGGAGGGCCGGACGGACATGCCCACGGGCCCGTCCCGTACGGCTGCGTCTGCCACGACGACACACGTTCCTCGCGTTGTCGCCGCCGCGGTGATCACGTCCTCGCGATCGCCGCACGACCAGACTGCCTCCGTTAGGCCCGAGCCCGCCGAGCCCTGTGGACCACCGCCGACCTGTGGAAAACTCCCTCACCCGTACAAGTGAGCCTCCGGCGGCCGGTCCACCATGACCCCGTCCCACCTGCCCGTCGACCGCAGCCCGGGACTCACCTCGCCGTCGCTCCGGCCCCCGTGACCCGCCCGTACTGCTCCCGCACCTCCCGGTACCGCAGCAGTTCGGCCGCCACCGGATCCAGCACCCGGGCCCGCCCGCATCCGGCGGCCGCCTCCCGCAATCGCCGTTCCGCGTCGGTGCCGTACCGCCGGGCCGGGCCGCGTGCCGCCATCCGGCAGCTCCACTCGACGAGCGGGCCGCCGACGATACCGGCGACCATCAGCAGCACCGGCACGCCGAGATTGGGCGCCATGAACCCGATGATCTGCCCCAACAGCCACAGCCCGCCCACGATCTGCAGGATGGTCATGGACGCCTGGACGAGCACGGCGGCGGGCCACCAGCCCGGCCGCGGCGGGCGCCCCGGCGGCAGCCCGGCCCGCCCCGCGAGCTCGTCCAGTGCCTCGGGCAGCCCCTGAGAGCCCCGTACGGCCGCCTCGCGCACCGCCTGCGCCCATGGCGCCGGCAGCCCGGCCGAGGCCCGGTCCGCCAGTGTCCGTACGGCCTGCTCGACGCGCTGGCGTGCCGTGGCCTCCTCGTCGGGCTGCGCGCGCACCGGCAGCCGCCCGGTATGCGGCTCGAACCGGTCCTGGTACCAGCGCCACAGCCGCAGCCAGGGCGTCCCGCACGCGCGGTTGGCGTTGCGCAGCCATGCCCGTTCGGCCGCCTCGCCCGCGGCCGTGGCGCCCACCGCGTCCGCGAGCCGGGCGGCGAACTCGTCGCGCGCCTCCTCGCTCAGCCCCGTCCGCCGCCGGGTGGCGTACACCGGCCGCAGGCCGACCGCGGCGGCGTCCACGTCGGCCGAGATCCGGCGTGCCGGGGCGCCGCGTTCCGCCACGAACTGGCCCAGCGCCTCACGCAGTTCACCGACGCCGTCGCCGGTGAGCGCGGACAGCGCGAGCACGGTCGCGCCCGGTTCGCCGTACTCCCCCAGAGCGATCCCGTCCTCGTCGAGGAGCCGTCGCAGGTCGTCGAGGACCTGGTCGGCGGCCTCGCCGGGCAGCCGGTCGACCTGATTGAGGACGACGAACATGACCTCCGCGTGGCCCGCCATGGGCCGCAGATAGCGCTCGTGCAGCACGGCGTCCGCGTACTTCTCCGGGTCGACCACCCAGATGACGGCGTCGACGAGCGTCAGGATGCGGTCCACGTGTTGGCGGTGCTGCACCGCGGCGGAGTCGTGGTCGGGCAGGTCGACCAGGACCAGCCCGCACAACTGCGCGTCCGTGTCGGCGTTCTGCACGGGGCGGCGGCGCAGTCGCGGCGGGATGCCGAGCCGTTCGATGAGGCTCGCGCCGCCGTCGCTCCAACTGCACGCGATGGGCGCGGCGGTGGTGGGCCGTCGTACCCCGGTCTCCGAAATGGGCACTCCGGCGAGCGCGTTGAACAGCTGGGACTTGCCGCTGCCGGTCGCGCCCGCGATGGCGACCACGGTGTGCTGCCCGGAGAGCCTGTGCCGCGCCGCCGCCTCATCCAGCACCCGTCCGGCCTCGGCGAGCGTCCGGCTGTCGAGGCGGGTGCGGGAGAGTCCGACCAGTTCCCGCAGGGCGATGAGACGCGAGCGCAGCGTGCTGTCGTAGGTGAGCGGGCCGGCAGACGGTGCGCTGTGCGCCCGGCTCTCCGCCAGGGCCGCGTGCTCGGCGGCGGCCTCCTCGGTCACCCGGCGAGCGATGAGCCCGTCGTCCCAGGAGTCCGCGGGGTCCGCAGAGGCCTTGGTGTCCCCGGAATGCGCGGAGTCCGGACGACCCGAGTCGCTGCTCTCCACGCGCGCGTGGTGCTCGCGGGCTCCCGCCCGGTGGCTGTCGTCGCCGTTCTCCTCCTGGAGGCCCTTCCCGGAAGAGCTCTCCCCCTTGAGGCCGTTCTCCCGGTCGTCGTCCTTGGGCACCGTGTCCCCCGCGTGGTCGGTGTGCTCGGTGTGGTCCTGGTCAGTGACGGCGGTCACCGGTCACCTCTCCTTCTGCAGTACGGACAGCGCGGCGATGAGCTCGGCCTGGGGCTCGGGGTGGACGTCGAGGGCGTCCAGGGGGGCGAGCCGGCGTTCGCGCTCGGTATGCATCACCCGGTCCAGGTGCTCGGTGAGCAGCCGTCCGCCCCGGTCGCGAAGCCGCAGCGCCCCGTGCGCCCCGATCCGCTCGGCCAGCCCCTCGCCCGCCGAACGCGCCCGTCGCCCGCCCAGCAGCGCCGTGGCGACCAGGGCGGCGACCGCCTCCGGGTCGGGCGCCGCGCTCCGGTCGAGGGCACGCACCTCGTCCTCGGCGCACTCCTCGAGCTCCCGCCGCCACCGCCGCACGGCCATCCCGATCCGGTGCTCGGCGCTCTCCAGGGACGGGTCACGGTCCGCCAGTTCGGGGGCGCCCGCCGCGGGTTCGCGCCGCCAGGCGTCGTCCACCCGCTCGTCGGCGGCGGTCACGGCGCACAGCAGCAGCGCGGCCAGGCTCTCCACGAGCGCGTCGAGCAGTTCACCCGCGCTGCAGTCGAGCGGAAACGCGCGCCACCGCTTCAGCGCGTCCCCGGCGAGTACGGCCCCCGACTGCAACCGCCCACGCACGCGCGTGTGCTCGCTGTCGTACGCGCCCTCGACGGCGGAGGTGAGCCGCAGGGCGGCGGCGTACTGGGCGGCGGCGGCGCCGGCGAGTTCGGGCAGGCGGGCCTTGAGGGAGTTCAGCACCCCGTACGCGGTACGGGCCAGAACGTGCTGCCGCGCCGCCGGATCCTGCGTCACATGGACGAGCCAGGTGCGCAGCGGCGCCACGGCGGTGGCCGGCAGCAGCCCGCCGCCCCAGGCTGACTCGGGCAGTTCGGGCACGGTGAAGCGCGGTACGTCGCCGAGGCCGGCCTTGGTGAGCAGTGCGCCGTACTGGCGGGACACCTCGGAGACGACCTGGTGCGGCACGCGGTCGAGGACGGTCACCAGGGTGGCGTCGTACTCCTTGGCGGTGCGCAGCAGGTGCCAGGGGACGGCGTCGGCGTACCGCGCGGCCGTGGTGACCATCACCCAGATGTCGGCCGCGCAGATGAGTTCGGCGGCCAGGACGCGGTTGTCGGCGACCAGGGAGTCGACGTCGGGGGCGTCGAGGAGGGCGAGGCCGCGGGGCATTGTGTCGGCGGTCTCGATACGCAGGACGCGCGTGGGGTCCTCGCCGGGGAGCAACAGGTCCTCCGCCGCCTCCTGGTGAGGCACCCACACGCGCGTGAGGTCGGGCAGCACCCGCATGCCGCTGAACCAGTGATGGTCCTCCGGATGGCAGACGAGTACCGGTGTCCGTGTGGTCGGCCGCAGCACGCCGGCCTCGCTCACGCGCCGCCCCACAAGGGAGTTGACGAGGGTCGACTTCCCGGCCCCGGTCGATCCCCCCACCACGGCCAGCAACGGGGCTTCGGGCTCCCGCAGGCGGGGCACCAAGTAGTCGTCGAGCTGCGCGAGGAGTTCGTCGCGGTTGGCACGCGCGCGTGGAGCCCCCGCCAGGGGCAGCGGGAAGCGTGCGGCGGCGACACGGTCGCGCAGGGCGGAGAGTGCGTCGAGCAGCTGAGGCCGTACGTCCAAGGTCACCACATGCGAAGAATGCCCAATTTTAGGGGAATTCTGAAGCATATGGGCATGTCTGCGCGCCGACCGGACACAAGGGGCAGAAGGGACGACTGGGGCGAGGGCACAGTCCAGGCATAACGAGTGCACAACACCCGGTGCGCGAGGCGCCAAAAGCGATGCACGATTCGTACCTGCCTGCGATTATCAGGACCGCTTCACCGAACCTCCACATCGAGCCACGGAGGCGAAGCAACAGGGACACGGACGCGGGAGCCCTATCCTTGTCCCCGGCGACGTCACGGATCGGCCCACACCCGGGCACCCAAGACAGAGGCCACACACCGGCCCCCGTAGCTCAGTGGATAGAGCAGGCGCCTTCTAAGCGCTTGGCCGCAGGTTCGAGTCCTGCCGGGGGCGCCCAGTCTCCGCCGTCCCTCCGGGGGCGGCGTTTTTGCTGGTCGGAGTCGGTATCGGAGGAGTCGGTCGCTGTCTCCGCGGGCCTGGGCGGATCACGCGGTCTTGAGCTGAGCGGCCAGGAACACCGCTGCCACCGACGGGCGGACCGCGTACGTCGCACCCGCGCTCCCCTCAGGGGCCTCCCACCAATAGAACGGAAGCCGCCGCCCACTGCCGCTGTACCCCTTGCCCATCCCGGACAGCACGCCTGCCACGCGCTGCGCCGGAGCGCCCCCGTTCGGGCCGCCGAGGGCGTGATCGACCAACTCCGTGCAGTGGATCCTCCGGCCAGGGTTGCGCAGCAGGTACTCGAACACCTGCCGAGCCTGCGGCGCGAGTTCAGCCAGGAACACCGTGGCGCGCCCCAAGTCCTCCGGGCCCCATTCCGGGGCGCCGTGGTGCTTCTCTTCGCCAGAGTGCTTCGCCCATCGCGGATCAACCTCGGACAGATACTCCGTCATGCCCGCCCCCAACGGTCAGTCACTGACATGTGCGTTGTTCGAACCGTACAGATCCGCCAGGGCACTGCGGGTCGAATCGGGGTCCAGGATCTGATGGACCGCGGGTTCGCAGTCGCGCCTGGGGCGCTTCGCCCGGGTGTGATCTCCACCCGTGGGTGGGGACCGGGTTCTACCCGTGGGTGGTGGTGGTCGCGGGGCGGGCGGCGCAGGCTGGAGGCATGGACTCGCTTCATTCCGCACTCGTCGGCCTGGTCGGCCTCTGCGTTCTGGTCTTCGTCGTGGCCTGGATCGCCGGCGCCGTGTACTTCGGTGCCAAGAGCCGGGCCGGACCGGGCGGCGGCTGGGCTCGTGACGTGCGGCGTACGATGACCCGCCGGGCGCTGCTGATCGCGGGGATCTTCGTCTTCTTCACGCTGGCCGGGCGCACCCCGCACTCCTTCTGGCGCCACCTGCAGTACTGGCAGCCGGAGCTCGCCGTGCTCGGTGCCGTGCTCGCCGTCGCCTCCACCGCGCTGCTGCTGTGGGCCCGCTGGGTCCTGGGCACCATGTGGGCCGGCGTCCCGAGTGTGCGGGAGCACCATGAGCTGCGCACCGACGGCCCGTACCGCCTGGTCCGCCACCCCATATACGCCGGGCTGCTCGGGCTGATCATCGGCGGCATGCTCGCCGACGGCTTCGGCATATGGATCCTGTTCCTGGCCGCCGCCCTTCCCTGGCTGCTGCGCCGGGTCAGGATCGAGGACGGGCTGATGGCGGAGCGGTTCGGTGCGGAGTACGAGGCCTATCGCGCCCGCGTCCCGGCGCTGGTCCCGCGCCCTCGCCCACTCCTTACGGCACGGCACCCGAAGCTCCACTGAGCCGGCAGACCAGCCCGACCGCACGCTCATGCCCCCTGCGCCCGGGGGACCCCCTGAAGCACCTGTCCGCCTCCCGCCGCGCTGAACCGGTGCCGTGCCGACGCGCCCACCAGCCGTGGCAGTACGAGCGCCCAGAAGCGGGTCAGCACCCCCCGCTCCAGCCAGCGGGAATCGCTCTCACCGCGGGCCTGGAGTCCGGCCGCCACGGCCACCACGACCGCCGAGACCTCCTTCGACGCGGCCTCGGAGACCAGGGCCCCCTCGGCCTCCGCGCGGGCCAGTGTGGCCTCGACCCAGCGCTGCCAGTCCCGCCACAGGTCCGGCGCCGACTCGGAGCTCTCGCCACGGGCGCTGAGCCGGAAACCGACGCGGAGCACCACGTCCCGGCCCAGCCCTTGGACGAGGTCGTGGCTGGCGTCGATGAGGGCCTGCACGGGGCGCGCCTCCCGGGGGCGGGTGATCCGGCGCAGCCGGGCCTCGGCCGCGACGACCACCGCGTCCAGGAGGGCCGCCTTGTTGGGGAAGTGGAAGTGCAACGCACCGTTGCTGACACCGGCCTTGGCGCTGATGGCCGCGAGCGGAACCGACGCCGCGCTCTCCTGGTCGAACAGTTCGGCCGCAGCCCTGATGAGGGCGTTACGCGTACGGATCGCGCGTTCCTGCATGGCCATGAGCTCGTCACTCCCCAGGGTTCGCCATCAGGAGTCGAGCATAACAAACCGCTGCGACGGTTTGTAGGGCTGGATCTGGCAGACGTACGGACCGGGGGCGCCGCGCCCGCCTAGGGGCGCAGCACCGCCGACAGCCTGCCGAAGCCGTTCAGGAGGAAGGTCGGCAGCGGGCGCAGGTCCTCCGGGGCGCACGCCAGCGTCAGGCCGGGGAAGCGTTGGAACAGGGAGCGGAGGGCGACCGTGGCCTCCAGGACGGCCAGCGGGGCCCCGAGGCATCGGTGGGTGCCGTGTCCGAAGCCGAGGACGTCCCGGTCGGTGCGCAGGAGGTCGAAGCGGGCGGCGTCCTCGCCGTGGCGGTCGGTTTCCAGTCCGCCGGCCGCGAAGGAGACGAGGATGGGGTCGCCGCGCGCGATCCGCACGCCGTCCAGGTCGATGTCCTCCACCGCGAAACGCATCGGCGAGTAGGCGGCCGGACTGTGCACCCGCATGGTCTCATCGACCACGTCGTCCCAGCTCGCCCGGCCCGCCCGGACGTGTTCCAGCTGGGCGGGGTCGGTCAGCAGCGCGCCCACCCCGTTGACGATGAGCGTCGAGGTGGTGTCCTGGCCGGCGGCGATCATCAGGAAGAGGGTGCCGAGCAGTTCGTTCTCGGTGAGCCGGTCTCCGTCGTCGCGGGCGGCTATGAGGGAGGAGGTCAGGTCGTCGCCCGGGTTCTGGCGCTTGGCGGCCACCAGTTCGGCCAGCAGGCGAAACGCGGTGGCTCGGGCCTCCTGGATGGTCTGCGCCGAGGCGCTGGAGGAGAACACCATGCGCAGTGCGCCGCAGAGTTCGTCCCTCGACGGACCCTCGGCGAGGCCGAACAGCTCGCACACCACCTGCAGGGGGAGCAACTCGGCGTAGGCGGACCGCAGTTCGACCGGCTCCTCGTCCGTGCTCGCGGCCAGTGCGTCGAGCAGCGAGGCGGCGAGTTCCTCGACGCGGCCAGCCAGTTCGGCGGTGCGCCGCGCGGTGAAGGCGCCGGCGACGAGCCTGCGCAGCCGCGCGTGTTCGGCACCGTAGGCGAAGAGCATGTTCTCGTTGGCCACCCAGGGGAACAGCGGCCAGTCCGGGGTGATGCGCCCCTCGGCGAAGGCGGGCCAGTGGCGCCGGGCGTCCTTGGAGACCCGGGGGTCGACCAGCAGCCGCTCCACCCAGCTCTGCCGTACGACCGCCCACGCCCGTACGGCGCCCGGCAGTTCGACCTCGACGGCCGGACCCCGTTCGCGCAACAGCGCGGCCTCGGCGGCGAGATCCCGGCCGGTCACGTCCAGCACGTACGCGCCGGAGATCGCCTTCGTCACCCTGTACTCCGTTCGTTCGTCAATGCGTTGCACCCGGCCCGCGCGCCGACTTCCCGCCCCGCAGAACCCCCGTCGGCATCACAACGCTCCCGTCTCCCCCGCCGACATCACACCGCTCCCGTGCGCCCGCCGTCGGCATCACAACGCTCCCGTCTCCCCCGCCGACACCACACCGCCCCCGTGTGCCCGCCGCCGGCATCACACCACCCCCGTGCCCCCGACGGCATCACACCGTCGCAGGTGCCGCCGGTTCGTCGCGCAGGCGCAGGGCCTCCTCGTACACCCGCTCCGCCCGGTTCGGGGCGAAGTCCAGCCGTACCAGGACGCTGGGGACCGCGATGGCGGACATGAGGGTGCGCATCAGATCCGTGACGCGGTCCACCATGTCGGCGTGGCCGGTCAGTATCTTCGACAGCACCTGGACGCCGGTGAAGGAGCCGGTGAAGAGGGTGGCCGTCGAGGCGATGTCCACGTGCGGCAGCAACTCGCCGGCCGCCTTGGCCTGGGTGAGGACCTCGAGGTTGTGGTCGATCCAGCCCTGCATCGGCACGCGCCGGTCCAGGCCGTCGTGCGGGCCGCCCTGCTCCACGGTGAGCCGGACGCTGCCGCGCACCATCGGGTCACCGAGGCGAAGGAGATGGGCGAACAGCAGTGCCTCGTCCAGGGTCTGCTGCAGGGCGAGGTCCCGCGGCGGCACCGGGGGCAGCGCGGCGACCTGGCCCGCCAGCACCTCCTGGGCCAGCTCCTCCTTGGAGGCGAAGTGAAAGTACAGCGCGCCCTTGGTCACCCCGGACTTCTTCAGGACCTCGGCGATCGTCGCCGCCTCGTAGCCGACCTCGTCGAACAGTTCGGCCGCCGCCAGGATGATCTTCCTGCGCGTCCGGATCGCCCGATCCTGCTGTGCCACTGCCTGCCTCCGTGCCCTCTGCGCGAACCGACCGAGCTCACATCTCCCGGAGAATAAAACCACCTCCCCGGTTTTACAAGACTTGAAAACCAAACCGTTCGGTCCGTAAGTTTCCGGTCCAGCGGCACCCCACACCGTCTGAACTGGCACTCAAACTGGGGGTATTCGGATGTTCCGCCCCACCAGGGCATCCTTCGGGAAGGCGACCGCGACCGTTTCAGAGCCCGCGCGTGAGTCGGTTTCGCCCCCGCAAGCGGCAGCACCGGCAGGATGCAGTGTCCTCGACGAACTCACCGGGCTGCTTTTCGAGAGGTTCGAGAGAGATGAGAGAGATGAGAGGGACGAGAGAGACGAGCGCGATCGCGTCCACGGCACCTGGCGGCGCCTGATCACCGGCGAGGCCTTCGCCCACCGGCCGGGACTGACTCCGCAGGAGCGCGCCGAACTGTCGTACCGGCGGCTGGGGTTGGTGAACGACGCCGCGGGGGACGCCCGCACCCTGGTGCGGGACACGCGCCGGCTCACCGCGCTGCACGAGTGGACCGGCTTCGTGGACGGCGGGCTGTGCACGGTCGCCAGCATTCACTACAACCTCTTCCTGGGCAGTCTGCTGGATCACGACGGCGACCGGCGCGAGCTGTCCGACTTCACCTCGCTGCGGCGTACCGGGGTGTTCCTGTGCACCGAGCTGGAGCACGGCAATGACGTGGCGGCGCTGCGGACGGAGGCGGTGTTCGACCGGGAGACCGGCGGCTTCGTGCTGAACACGCCGGTCCCGGGTGCGCAGAAGTTCATGCCCAACACCAGCCTGACCGGCGGCCCGAAGACCGCCGTCGTAGCCGCGCGGCTCCTGGTGGACGGCGAGGACCAGGGCGTCTTCCTCTTCCTCACGCCGCTCAGCGACGAGCGGGGCCATCTGCCGGGCGTACGGGTCCGTCCGCTCGCGGAGCGCACCGGCACCCCCGTCGACCACTGCCTCACCGCCTTCGACCAGGTCAGGCTGGACCGCGAGGCCATGCTGGAGGCCGAGCACGGGCGGCTGGACGCGGATGGCAGGCTCACCAGTGGTCTCGGCAACCGGCGCAAACGTTTCCTCCGCTCCGTCGGCCGGGTCACCGTGGGCAAGCTGTGCATGAGCGCAGGCACCCTCGGCATGGCGCGGGCCGCGCTGACGATCGCCACCCGCTACGCCCACCACCGGCACATCAGCGGCACCCGGGCCGGGCAGCGGGTCCCGCTCACCGCGCACCGCAGCCACCACGGCAGGCTGCTGCGCTCGCTCGCGACCGCCTATGCCATGACCTTCCTGCAGCGCTCGGTGGTCGACAGGTGGGTGACGCACGACGAGACCGACCGCGAGGAACACGAGCGGCTGGAGCGGTTGATCGCCGTCACCAAGGGGTGGATCACCTGGCAGGCCCGGGAGATCACCGTCGAGTGCCGCGAACGGTGCGGTGCGCAGGGGCTGTTCCCCGCGAACGGACTGTCGGAACTGCCCGGCAACGTCGAGGGCGGCATCACGGCGGAGGGCGACAACCTGGTCATCTGGCTGAAGGCCGCGTCCGAGATGGTCTTCGGCCATGAGTCGGGACCGGCGACCCCCGTCCTGCCCGTCGGCCGGGACCTCGGTGACCTGGGTTTCCTACGGGACCTGCTGGCCTCGGCCGAGCGGATCTGGCAGCGGCGGGCCCGGGAGGCGCTGCGCGGCGGCCCCTCCGGTGATCCGCTGGGCCGCTGGAACGAGACCTCCGGCGCGGCCCTGGAGATGGTCTCCCTGCACGCGCGGCTGCAGGCGGCCGACGCCCTGCGGGCCGCCGCCGCGCGCACCACGCACGCGCGTGCCCGGTTCCTGCTGGAGAACCTGTGCCGGCTGTTCCTGCTCGACCAACTCCGCGACAACACCGGTGACTTGCTCGCCGCAGGGCTGATGTCTGCCGAGCACGTGACGTCGTTGCACGGCACCACGGAGTCGGTCGTCGCCGCGCTGTCCCCGCATCTGATGACCCTGGTGGACGCCTTCCACATCCCCGAGGAGTACCTGTCCCGCATCCCCCTCGCGAACGCGGACTACGCCGAACGCACCGACGCGAGCCCTACGCGCTGACCGACAACCACCCGGCACGCCCTTACGACGCCGAATCCTTCCGTCCGCTCGCTGCCGCGTACGCCTGGCTCGGGGTCATCGGTACCCCGTTGATCTCCACCGTCTTGTAGGGGCTGACCTTGGCGCAGCCCTTCGCGCCGTCGGCCGTCTGGGCGTGGGCGTCGGCGACGGCCGCGTGGGTGTCGGCGGGGGCCGCCGACGAACCGCCCGAGCCCGAGGAGCCGTACGTCGTGCCGCTCGGCCAGTCGCTGCCGATGACCAGGACGACCCCGCTCGTGCTGCCCTGGGCGAGGTGCGAGGCGGGCAGGCCGATCGCGGAGGCGACGGTCTGGGCCTCGGCCTTCTGCCCGGGGCCGTAGGTGACGGTCGTCCTCGCGGACTGCTCCGGCGCGTTGCCCGAGGTGGTACCCGAGCCGAAGCCCTTGGCGACAAGGCCATTGGCGACCACGGACGCGCGTCCGCCGGTCGTGGTGCCGTTCTCCACCTGGACCGTGACCTGGGAGGCGGGCACGGTGGCCGCGGCCGACGCGGACGGGGACGCGGAGGACTTCTTCTTGCCGCTGCCGGCGGAGGACAGCGACTGGTCGTTGGCGATGGTGGCGAACAGCTGCTTCGCCGCCGCGGCAGGCACCACACGGTTGGCGTTGGTCGGGTCGGCCGCGGTCTGCATGGTGGTGAACGTCATCCGCTTCGACGGCACCTTGTTGAGATCCGTCGCCAGATCGATCAGCCTGGTCACGCTGCCCAGGCCGTCGTCCACGGTCAGCGCCTTGGTCGCCGCGTCCGCCAGCGAGTACACCTTCGCCGGGTTCTCCAGCGTGCCCGCGCTCTTGAACTTGCGGATCATCGCGGACAGGAAGAGGTGCTGGGAGACGGTGCGGCCCAGGTCGCTGCCGTCGCCGAAGCCGTGCCGGGAGCGGACGAACTCCAGGGCCGCGTCGCCCTTGAGGGTGTGGGTGCCCTTGGCCAGCTTCAGGTGGGAGTAGGTGTCGTACACGTTGTCGCTGACACACACCGAGACGCCGCCTACCGCGTCGGACATCTTCACCACGCCCGCGAAGTCGAGCATCACGAAGTGGTCGATGGTGATGCCGGTGAGCTGGTGGACGGTGGCGACCTGGCAGGCCGGGCCGTACTGCAGGGCACTGTTGATCTGGCCGTAGTAGCCGGGCGTGGACTGGTTGCTGTCCGGGTCCTTGCAGGCGGGGACCTGGGTCATCGTGTCGCGCGGCACACTCATCACGGTGGCGTTGGAGCGGTCGGCGGAGACGTGCACCACCATCTCCACGTCCGCGTTGTGGCCGACGGTGGAGCCGGCCGAGCCGCAGCCGCCGCCGAGTTTGCAGTCGGCCGCGTTGTTCCGGCCGTCCGAGCCGATGACCAGGAGGTTGATCGGGGTGCGGCCGAAGGCGTCCGCCTTCTCCGAGCCGCCCTTGCCGTCGAGCGAGACGCTGTTGATGTTGCCGTTGAGGTGCTCGTACAGCCAGGCGCCGGCGCCCGCGGTGACCAGGATCAGCGCCGAGACCGTGAGCAGGGCTATGCGTGCGACGCGTTTGCGCCGGGCCACCGGCTTGGCGCGCCGCCCCGCTCCACGTCCGCGGGACCGGGCCGCCTGCCGGGCGGCCGCCCGGCCGCCGTACGGCGCCTGCGGAGGTCCGCCGTCCGTCCCGCCCCGCCGCCCGGATGTCTCTCCACGCTGGCGGGGAACGCCGGCCGAGCGGTCACGGGTGGCCGATCGGCCGCGGGTTTCGCCCCAGGGGTCGCTCAACTCCCACTCCCTACGCTGCGGCGTACGTCAGGGCGGAGCCCTGGGCTCGGATGATTGCGCAATATAGCAACTGTTGCTGAGATCGCAGGTGGTCTACGCCACACTCGCTTCTTACCTGGTCGGCGGGGGACCCGCGCCGCCCGTGGGTCCCCCGTCGGATCCGGTACCGTCCGCGTCAGACGTTGACGCCGAAGTCGGAGGCGATGCCGCGCAGTCCGGAGGCGTAGCCCTGTCCGACCGCGCGGAACTTCCACTCACCGCCGTGCCGGTACAGCTCCCCGAAGAGCATCGCCGTCTCCGAGGAGGCGTCCTCGGAGAGGTCGTAGCGCGCGATCTCCTGGCCGTTGGCCTGGTTGACCACCCGGATGAAGGCGTTGCGGACCTGGCCGAAGCTCTGGCCGCGCACGTCCGCGTCGTGGATGGAGACCGGGAAGACGATCCGGTCGATCTCCGCGGGTACGGCGGCGAGGTTGACCTTGATGCTCTCGTCGTCGCCCTCGCCCTCACCGGTGAGGTTGTCACCGGTGTGCTCGACCGAACCGTCCGGGCTGGTCAGGTTGTTGTAGAAGACGAAGTGCAGGTCCGAGGCGACCTTTCCGGAAGCGTTCAGCAGCAGCGCCGACGCGTCCAGGTCGTAGTCCGCGCCGGTCGTGGTGCGCACGTCCCACCCCAGACCGACCAGGACCGCGCTCAGCCCCGGCGCCGCCTTGCTCAGCGAAACGTTCCCGCCCTTGCCCAGGGAAACTCCCACGGCTCTTCCTCCCCGCTCCCAGCCTCAAGTTGTCACTTGTCACCAACGCCGGGAACCGGCACGGCGGTTCCCGGTGTCACGGTTCCCGGTGTCACGGTTCCCGGCGTCACCGGCTCGGCGGCGGTCGGCACGGCGGAGGCGGAGGCCTGCGGGGCGCTCTCCTCCTTCATGGCCTTGGCCTCGCTCTTGAGGATGCGCATCGACTTGCCCAGTCCGCGGGCGGCCTCGGGCAGCTTCTTCGACCCGAACAGCAGAATGATCATGATCGCCACGATCAGCAGGTGCCAGGGCTCGAGCCCGTTCCGGAGCATCCCACCCACCCCATTCTCTTCAATCTCTTCGCCATGGTTGCTACGTTGCGCAACTGTACAACCATGGCAGCTTCCTGACAGCCACCAGCCCGCCGGTGTAAAGCGCGAGGACAGCGGCCAGGAGCAGGTAATAAAGGGGTGGCAGCGGGGTCAGTCCGAGCAGCGAGCCGAGCGGGGTCACCGGCAGCAGCAGTCCTACGGCGGCCAGCGCGCCGGCCGCCCATCCCACCGGCCCCGGCAGCCGCCCCACCGTGTCGCGCCCGGCGCGCAGCAGCACCATCACCAGGGCCTGGGTGATGAGGTTCTCGGTGAACCAGCCGGAGTGGAACACCGCCGAGTCGTCCAGGCCGCCCGGCCCGTGCAGGGTGAGCGTGAGCACGCCGAAGGTGGCGAGGTCGGCGACCGCGTTGAGGACGCCGAAGCCGGTGATGAACCGCAGCAGGTCACGCGGACGCAGCAGGATCGGGCGGCGCAGCACCGAGGGGTGCGGCCGGTCGTGCGCGAAGGCCAGCTGGGCGGCGTCGAAGAACAGGTTCTGCGCCAGCACCTGGGCCGGCAGCATCGGCAGGAAGGGCAGCAGCAGACCGGCCGCGAGCATCGCGATGACGTTGCCGAGGTTGGAGGAGAGCGTGATGCGCAGGTACGTGGCGATGTTCCCGCCGGAGTAGCGGCCGGCGGCGATGCTGTGCCCGATCGCGGTGAGGTCCTTCTCGGCGAGGACCACGTCCGCGCTCTCCCGGGCGACGGCCACCGCGTCGCGCGGGGCGATGCCGACGTCGGCGGCGCGCAGGGCGGGCAGGTCGTTGACGCCGTCGCCGAGGTAGCCGACGGTGTGTCCGCCCGCGCGCAGGGCGGTGGCGACGCGGGCCTTGTGCTCGGGCGCGAGGCGGGCGAAGACGACGGTGCGCTCGGCGGCCTCGGTGAGTTCGGGGTCGGTGAGGCGGTCGACCTGGTCGGCGGTGAGGACGCCGTCGGCCGGCACGGGGACGCCCAGGTCGCGGCAGGCGCGTACGGCGGTGCCGGGGTGGTCGCCGGTGAGGATCCTGACGGTGACGCCCTGCTCGGCGAGGCCCCGCAGGGCGGCGGCCGCGGTGGGCGCGAGGGCGTCCTTGAGCGTGACGAAGCCCCGGAACTGAAGGCCGCGTTCGTCGGCGGGGGTGTACTCACGGGACCGGGCAGGGCGTTCGGCGGTGGCGACCGCGAGCACCCGCAGCCCGCCGTCCGCCTGCCGTGCGGCACCCGCGAGCAGCCGCGCCCGCTCCTCGTCCGCCAGCGCACAGCGCGCGAGGACGGTCTCGACGGCGCCCTTGACGACGAGGGTGTGCGTGCCGAGCCGCCCCGGTGTGCGCACGACGGCGGTCGCGAGGCGCCGTACGGGATCGAAGGGCAGGGCCGCCACCCCGTCGTACGCCATGATCGCGTCCTCGTCGGCGGTGTCCAGGACGGCGTCGTCGAGGGCGTCCGGGGCGGGCAGATCGGCGAGTTGCAGGGTCCACCAGGCGTTCACCGCCGCCCAGCGCAGCACCTCGGGGTCGTCGTGGCCGTCCGGGCCGAGGGCGCCCTCCATGACGGGACGGTCCTGGGTGAGGGTGCCGGTCTTGTCGAGGCACAGCACGTCGACGGCGCCGAGGTCGTGCAGCGCGGGCAGCCGTTTGACGATCACCCCGTGGCCGCGGGCCAGCAGCGCGGCGCCGCGCGCCAGGCACATGGTGACGATGACCGGCAGCATCTCCGGCGTCAGCCCCACCGCCACGGCGACGGCGAAGGGCAGGGTCTCCAGGCCGCGGTCGCGCAGGGCGGCGTTGGCCATGAGGACCAGCGGCGGGGTCAGCAGCATGAACCGGATGAGGATCCAGGAGATGCCGTGCACCGACCGGTCGAAGGCGCTGGCCTCCCGGCCGGGCTGCGTACGGCCGTGGGCCGCGGCGAACCTGGTCCGCGCGCCGGTCGCCACGACCACCGCCGTGGCGCTGCCGCCGGCGACACTGCTGCCCTGGAAGCAGAGCTCGGGCCGGTCGAAGACACCGCCCCCGCCCGCGGACCCGTCGTCGGCGTCCTTGGCGACCGGCGCCGACTCCCCGGTGAGCACGGCCTGGTGGACGGTCAGCCCCTGCGCCCGCAGCAGCCGTACGTCGGCCGGTACGAGGTCGCCGGGGCCGAGCCGGATCACGTCCCCCGGCACCAGTTCCTCCACCGGGATCTCCCGGTCGTCCGGCGGCAGGTCCTCCTCGGCGCGGCGCAGGACGGTGGCGGTGCTGGCCACCAGGCCGCGCAGCCCGGCCATCGAACGGTCGGCCCGGTGCTCCCCGGAGGCCCGCAGCACACAGCTCACCGCGACCAGCAGCAGAATCACACAGGCCGTGCCCCAGGAGGCGACGACCGCGGACACCAGACCCAGGCAGAGCAGGACGACGGTGAAGGGGTCCCGTGTGCCGCGCAGCACCGTCGCCGCCCAGGAGGCCTCCCGGTACGCGGGCAAGGTGTTCGCCCCGAACCGCCCCTGCCGCTCCTCGGCCTGCGCCTCGGTCAGCCCTCGCGGGCCGCTCTCGAGACGCCGGAGGGTCTGCAGAACGGTGACGGCACCGCCGCCGTCGGCCGGGGCACGCCGCTTCGGTGAGACGCGGGCCGCAGCTCCCGCCTCGGTGCCGTCGTCCGGGGCGCGCTCCGTCCAGGACCCGACCGGTGCGCGCTCGACGTCCGGTCCGGCCGGCGTGCCCTCCGCACCCGGTCCGGCTCCCGGAGATCCCGCCCCCGGAGCCGGTTCCGGGGCCGCCGTGCTGTCAGCCACCGGCCCCGCGCAGCCTGCGTACGGGGCCTCGACTCCCGGAGTCGCCCTCGGCACGCGCGGCCAGCTGACCCACCATCACCCGCACCACGGTCACCACGTCGGGATCGTCGACGAAGTAGATCTGCCGCCGCCCCTCCCGCCGGGAGCGCACGAGCCCGGCGAGCTTGAGCTTGGCCAGGTGCTGGCTGACGGCGGGCAGCGCGCCGCCGACCCGGTCCGCGAGGTGGGTGACGTCGCTCTCGCCCTGTGCCAGCGCCCACACGATGTGCAGCCGGGCCGAGGACGCGAGCAGCCCGAAGGCGGCGGCCGCCTCCGCCAGTACCTCGGCGGACGGATCCTCGAAGCCACCGATGTCCGCTGCCACAGCCCTCTCCCGTCCCACCCAAGCCGACAAGCCGTCCCAGTCTAGGGGCCGCGCTCACCTCTACAGGAGAGTAGAAGTCACGGGTCCCGCGCCCCTTCCCCTCTATACGATGCGACCATGGCGAAACCGGAGCAGCGCCGCCCGCGCCGGGCGCAGGGCGAGTTGGAGACGCAGGTGCTCGCCGTGTTGCGGACGGCCGACGCCCCGGTGACCGCGGCCTGGGTGCGGGAGCGCCTGGGCGACGACCTCGCCTACACGACGGTGATGACCGTGCTGAGCCGGCTGTTGGGGAAGCAGGCCGTGAGCCGCCGCCGGGAGGGCCGTTCCTTCGTCTGGGAGGCGGCCGGGGACGAGGCGGGGCTTGCCGCGCTGAGGATGCGCAAGGTGCTGGACCGCGAGCGTGACCGCCGCGCGGTACTGGCCCGCTTCGTCACCGCGCTGCCCGCGGACGACGAGCAGGTGCTGCGCGACCTGCTGGACCGGACGGCCGACGAACGGACGGGCTGAACTCCCGCGGGGGCGTCCAGCATCGACCGGTCGCCGTGATGTCAGCCGGAACCGCTCTCGACGGACTCCTCCTGCGGCCGGGGGAGCTCCCGGTCGCCCACCAGCAGGCACCAGGCGACATCGCCGACGGCCGCTCCGACCGCCGCGGCTCCGGCGATCAGTCCGGCCGTGATCAGTCCCCCGCCGACGTACGGACGTCCGTCGAAGAAGGACAGGGCGACCCCGAGGGTCAGCAGGAC
Source organism: Streptomyces sp. NPDC005799 (assembly GCF_040630525.1). Taxonomy (NCBI): domain Bacteria; kingdom Bacillati; phylum Actinomycetota; class Actinomycetes; order Kitasatosporales; family Streptomycetaceae; genus Streptomyces; species Streptomyces sp. NPDC005799. The sequence goes on along the minus strand of NZ_JBEXXQ010000001.1, from coordinate 185,236 downwards.
GACCGCGAGGGCGGCCGGGACACCGGGCACGAGCAGCGCCCGTACGGACAGGAACCGACCCGCCATGTCTCTCTCCGGTTGGATGGTTCGATGGATGGGCTGTACGGGCTGGCGAGTGTAACGGTTCTCGGTTTGCGCAACCTTAAAACTGACCTGTACTCGACATAGCGACCTGTATCCGGCATACCGACGAAAGGATTCCCCGTGCGCCTGCGCTGCGCCGTGCTCGACGACTTCCAGCAGGTGGCGACCGAGATCGCCGACTGGTCGTCCGTGGCCGACCGGGTGGAGACCGTCTCCTTCTCCGAGCACTTCGCCTCCGAGGACGAACTGGTTTCCGCGCTCGCCGAGTTCGACATCGTCGTCACCCTGCGCGAACGCGTTCCTTTCCCCGCCTCTCTGCTCACCCGTCTCCCGCGCTTGAAACTTCTCGTCGCCTCCGGCATGCGCAACAGCGTCATCGACTACGCCGCCGCCGAGGCGCGAGGCGTCACCGTGTGTGGCACGGCGAGCTCCTCGACCCCGCCCGTCGAACTGACCTGGGCCCTGCTGCTGGGCCTGGCCCGCGGGATCGTCGTGGAGAACAACGCCCTGCGCTCCGGCGGCCCCTGGCAGCAGACGGTCGGCGCCGACCTGCACGGCCGCCGGCTCGGCCTGCTGGGGCTCGGGAAGATCGGCAGCCGGGTCGCGCACGTGGGTCTCGCCTTCGGGATGCACGTCAGCGCCTGGAGCCAGAACCTCACCAAGGAGCACGCCGACGAAGTGGGCGTCGAACTCGCCCCGTCCAAGGAGGAATTGCTCGCCAACAGCGACTTCGTCTCCGTCCACCTGGCCCTGAGCGACCGCACCCGCGGACTGCTCGGCCCCGCCGAACTCGCCCTGCTGAAGCCCACCGCCTGTCTGGTGAACACCTCCCGTGCCGCCATCGTCGACCAGGACGCCCTGCTGGCCGCGCTGCGCGAGGGCCGTATCGCCGGCGCGGGCGTGGACGTGTTCGACGTCGAACCCCTGCCCGCCGACCACCCCCTGCGCACCGCGCCCCGGCTGCTGGCCACACCCCACCTCGGCTATGTGTCGCGGGCGAACTACGAGACGTACTACGGGCAAGCCGTCGAGGACATCCGGGCCTTCCTGGACGGGGAGCCGGTGCGGCGGCTGGGTCGATGAGGGGGAGCGACGGCGTGCGAGCGGGTGTTCAAAAAGGGTGATGCACCGAGGAACGCCGTGACTCCGCGCGAGGCTGGGCGTTGAAGGGGGAGTGCGACGGCGAGTGGTGTCGGCGCACTTGCCTATTCAGAAGGAGAACGTGATGTCTCGCATCGCGAAGGTGGCCGCCGTCGCGCTCGGCACCGGTGCCGTCGTCGTCAGCGGCGCCGGCCTGGCCATGGCCGACGCCGGTGCCGAGGGCGCGGCCGTGGGCTCGCCGGGCGTGCTGTCGGGCAACGTCGTCCAGGTCCCGATCCACATCCCGGTCAACGTGTGCGGGAACACCGTCAACGCGGCCGGCCTGCTGAGCCCGGCCTTCGGCAACAGCTGCGCCAACATCAGCGGCCACCACGACAAGAGCGGCGGCTACGGGGACGACAACTGACGCACCCGCGGGAAGAGCCCCGGCACCTCTGGTGCCGGGGCTCTTCCCGTGTCCGGGGCCGCTCAGACGTACCGGTAGATCCGGCTGACGTCTTCCATCTGGTCCGGCGTCACGTCCCAGGGCGGCATCTTCTCGTGCCGGGCGACGATCCGCCCGTGCTGCCCGTCGCCCACGCCGGGCGGCTTGGCCGGCAGATAGCGGGCGCCCTTGTGCCGGGCCTGCCAGCGGGTCCACTGCAGATCGACGAAGGCGTGGTGGAGCCAGAACACCGGGTCGTTGACGGAGGCGCCGCCGAGCATCGCGCCGCCGACCCAGCGGTGCACCCGGTTGTGGTTGCGCCATGCGACCTTGCCCCGCCCGGTCCCCCACCCCTCCAGCTTGTTGCGGAAGCCCTTGGTGACGGTGGAGTCCCAGGGCGAGACGTCGTAAACCCGCTCGGCGAGCGCCGACTCCAGCTCGCTCCGCGTCGGCAGCGCGATCGGGTCACGGGCCCGCCCGAGGTCCCGGGTCAGGAACGTCCCGTCGGTGACGCCCTCCTTGATGGTCCAGTGGCCGGCCGCGTAGGCGAACGGCCCGGTCATCACCCGGTGGTCCAGGGAGCGCCCGTTCCCGCCGAGCAGGTCCGCGGTCCAGGGCGCCGAGGCCGCGGTGCGGTCGCGGGTCCAGTCCCAGTACGGCACGCTCACCGAGGAGTCGACCCTGCGCAGCGCCTTCTCCAGCTCCAGCAGGAAGCGGCGGTGCCAGGGGAGGAAGGAGGGCGTCATGTGCGCCGCACGCAGCCCCTTCTCCCCGTCGGAGGTGTAGTACTCGATGTGCGTCCGCACGAACTCGTCGTATTCTCCGCGTCGTTTGACCTCCAGCATCGCGTTCACGAACCGCCGCTTCTCGGCGCTCGTCAGCGTGCTGACGTTCTTACGCGTATACGCCATCGTCTTCCCCCATGTGCAGGTGTCCCCCCATGTCCGTCTGTTCGTCGCTCATCGGCCCCGGCGCCGTGTCCCGCAGGTGCTCCCCGGGCCCCATCTCGTCGACGGCGGCGCGGGCGGCCTCCAGGGGAGTCGGGTACGAGCGGTAGTGGTCGACCATGCTCAGCCAGGTGCCGTCGGCCCGGCGCATCAGGTGCAGCGGGCGTCCGTCGACGGTGACCTGCCAGTGCTCGCCGACGGCGCCATGCGCCGCCATCGCGGTGGTGGCGGTCCTGAAGCCCTGGATGCGTCGGCCGTGGTAGGTCTCGTCGAAGGCCTGCCCGCCGGTCCGGGGCTCCACGCTCGCGGGCCGCGAGGCGGCGACGACGGGCGCGAGTGCCAGCGCCATCGCGGGCGCCAGCAGCCCCCGCAGCATCTCCCGCCGCGTCCCGGCTCTCGTCGGCTCCCCCTCCGCGCCCACCGCCACCCCGCCTGCACTCACAACCATGACTCGCTCCTCGTCCGATCCGGTTCGCTCGGTTCTCCGAAGCGCTAACCGACCGTCCGCCCGTGCGGTCACCGTCGGGGGGCCAACAGATGGACACGGGGCGCGGGGGCCGACAGATCGAGACGGTGCGTGGAGGCCGACGGCTGGACACGGGGTGCGGCGGCGTCAGACGGACATGGGCCGCGGGGGTCGATGGATGGACACGGGCTGCGGGGGCCAACGGACGAACATGGGCCGCGGGGGTCGATGGATGGACACGGGCTGCGGGGGCCAACGGACGGACACGGGCCGCAGGGGTCGATGGATGGACACGGGCTGCGGGGGCCAACGGACGGACACGGGCCGCGGGGGTCGATGGATGGACACGGGCTGCGGGGGCCAACGGACGAACATGGGCCGCGGGGGTCGATGGATGGACACGGGCTGCGGGGGCCAACGGACGAACACGGGCCGCAGGGGCAGACGGACGGACACGGGAACGTGAGCGAGCCCGGCGGTCGCGGTGGTACGGGCCCGGCGGGTGCGACGTCCGGCTACAGGCCGGGGCCGAGGTCCAGGTTCGCGCCGGGGACCGTCTGCAGGACCGGGGCCGACACGCCCGCCTCGGGCAGCTTCAGGTCGGGCAGGCCGGCGTTCTGCGGGTTGGGCGGGGTCAGGGGGGTGTCCAGGTTCAGACCGGGGGCGACGGTGCGCAGGTCGGAGGCCGGGGTGGAGACACCGAAGTGGTCGAACTGGTCGCCCGGGACGTGCGGCAGGGGCGCGCGCAGTCCCGCGCCGGGCAGTCCGCCGGTGACTGGCACCTGGGGCAGGACTCGCTCCGGGACGAGCCGGCCCTCGGCATACCGCGGCCCGTCGGGCCGGCCCGGCGTCGGCAGGGGGATCTCGCCGCCGAGCTTGGGCAGTTCCATGTCCAGGGACTGCTCGGCGCCCTCCAGCGGCACGGGGACGGGGACCGTGCCGATCGCGGCGGCCGGGGTCGCCGCGGCGGCGCCGACGGCGGCCGCGACGCCGGTGAGGACGGCGGCGAGGGTTCCTCGGGTGGTGGACTTCATCTCGGGTACGGTCCCTTTCGCGATTCGGCGGGCTCTGCGTGCGTCCCGAGTAACGAGGCCGCCTGGGCCATCAGTTCACAATTCCCCCGGGTGCAGCAGTAGTCAGCTTGTCCAGAAGTCCCACCAGCGGGTCAGCACCAGCATGCCGATCACTCCGACGTGTGCCGGCGGGAGCACCCAGGTGAAGTCGCCGAGGAACGTCCTCGCCCAGCCGGGCGCGGGCAGGAAGCGACGCAGGACGGCGTACGAGGTGACGTACCAGAACAGCAGGATCGTCGCGACCCACGCCAGACAGCACCACAGGCACAGCGCGTCGATCCGGTACAGCGACTCGAACTGCAGCCAGGACACGAACCCCACGCCGAACAGGCATCCCGCGTCGAAGGTCAGCCAGTACCAGCGGGGAAGGACGGCGCCGGCCAGCAGGCTCATGCCGACGCAGACGACGATGCCGTAGGCGACCAGGCCCAGCATCGGATTGGGGAACCCGAAGACCGAGGCCTGGTCGCTCTTCATGACACTGCCGCAGGACACCACGGGGTTCAGGCTGCAACCCGGCGTGAAGTGCGGATTCTCGAGCAGCTTGAACTCGTCGAGGGTGATCACCCACGAGGCCAGCAGCCCGGCCGCACCTGTGATCACCAACAGCAGGGCGAACCCGGGGCCCGTTCCCGCCCGCCGCGCCGCGTCCTGCCCCGCGGCCACCGCCGTCAGCCGCGCAGCCTGCGGGCCGGCAGGACGACGTGCGCCGCCGCGTTCAGGGTCTCCTCGGCGCCCGCGAAGGCGGCGAACGCCTCCGGGTCGACGGGCTTGCCCGGCTCGGCCTCGGGCCAGGGACGGGTGGTGAACACCAGGTAGGCGTAGCCGCGTTCGGCGACCGCCGCGAGCCACTCCGGCGGCGGGGTGCACGCAGCGTTGGAGCCGGGCAGGGTGACGACAGCGTGGTCGCCCTCCACGAGCAGGCTCAGCGGCAGGCTCGGCCTGGCGGCGGCGTCGATCAGCTCGCCGCCGATGGGCAGGGCGACGCTCCCCAGCAGTTCGGCGACGGCGGCCGACGCGGCCTCGGGGCCGGCCGCCGCGTCGCCGAGGGTGTAGGCGAGCAGGTAGGGCATGTCACCGTCGGGGGCCTCGCCGCTCCAGGCCATCACGACGAGGGTGCCCAGTTCGGCGGGGCCAAGGGGGCGGGTTCCACTTGAGGTTGAGGTCACCGCGCGACCTTATCGACGGCCCGGAAGGCGGCCGGGCGGCTTCTCACCCGACCGGGGGACGGTCCCCGCCCTCTCCACACGAACGAGGGACCCGCCTCGAACAGCCTGCGGCACTACGTGACTTCGGTTCGAAGTGATTCAGTGCTGGAGTGACTCAGTGCTGGAGTGACTCAGTGCTGGAGCGGCAGGCCGCCGAGCAGTCCGCCTTTCTTGTTCAGCGCGCCCGTCGCGCCCTTCACGGTGCTCAGCAGGGAGTCCTTGTTCTCGGTGTCCAGCGCGTTCGACTGGTGCTGCAGCGGCATCACGTCGCGAGGCATGACGTGCCCGCTGGTGAGCGTGTTCACGGCGCCGTTGAGGCTGGTGGGCGTCACGTCCGAGGCGCTGTAGGCGAACGCGGGCGCGGCGGCGCCGGCGAGGGCGACGGTACCGGCAACGACAGCGGCGGCCTTCAGGGACTTCATCGGATTCCTTTCATCGGGCAACTCACGTCACCAGGGGATTTCTGACGCCGTGCCCAACGATCCACGCCCAGGAGGGAAACCCCGGGCGCGGAAAACGTTTCTCATCCTCATATGAAAGGCCGCCGAGTTCGGCTCTCGCCCCGGGTCACTCGACGGGCAGCGCCGGCACCGCGGGAAGCGAGGGCGTCGACACCGGCAGGCCCGGAAGGTCGGCGGCGGGCAGGCTGCCGCCCAGCAGGGTCGCGGTGATGGTGCCGACCAGCCCGGTCACCACGCTCGTGACGGCCGGCACCACCTGGCTGACGTCCCCGGAGGTGACCGCCTGGAGCAGGGCGTCGATCGCCTTCCGCAACGCGGCCAGGGCGTCGCCGGTGAGGTCGGCGGCGGCCCGCGGCCTGGCGTCCCCGCTTTTCTCGGCGAGCGTCGGCAGGGCGGGCGGCGCCTGGGTCGCGGGCGCCGTGGGGACAGCGGCGGAGACCTTGGCGAGGGCGTCGGTGGCGGCCTTGCCGAGCGTGCCGGCGTCGGCGGCCGGGAGCCGGCCGTTGTCGGCCTTGAGGACGGCGTTCAGCAGGTCGGTGACCGGGGTGAGGACGGTGCCGAGGTCGCCCAGGCTCTTGACCGGGGCGAGGAGCGCGTCCGCGCCGGGGACAGGTGCGTGGGCCGCGGCCTGGACACGCTGCTCCCGGGCCGGCGCGCCGTCGGCCGCCAGGGCGGCCGGTGCGGCGATACCGGCGAGGAGGGCGGCGCAGAGTGCGGAGGACGCGATACGCCGTGCGGGCAGACCACGCATGGGTGTTCCTTTCGGTGGTGCAGGGGACCTGCTGGCCACCGTGGGACCGCCCCTCGCGCCCCGCAACCGCACGGCCCCGTTCGGGGCAGCGCGAACCGGCCGCTCGCCCGCGGAGGAACCACGGGAGGGCGGCCGGCGAGGGAATGCGCGCCTGAAGGCAGCGACGTCGAGGGACGTCAGTTGTTGACGCACACGTTGCCGAACACGGGGTTCAGCAGGCCGGTGGCGTCGGTGGAGTTGCCGCAGACGTTGACCGGGTGGTGGATCGGGATCTGGACAACGTTGCCCGACAGCACGCCCGGCGAGTGGGCGGCGACGCCGTGCGCGTCGGAGTCGGCGGAGGCGAAACCGGCACCGCCGGCGACCGCCGCAGCGGCGGCGGTGGTAAGGACCAGGCCCTTCGCGATACGCGACATGGAGAGGTGCTCCTTGGGAGTTGACACAACTTCCGGGTGGATACCCGGCGCTGTGTCAACGCGTGACGCGCAAGCGGGTTGTGCCGCCAAAGGGGTGATCCGGCGACAGGCCATACTTACCAATCCAACACACTTGTCTGGTTTCAACCGATTTATGCGAGCGGTGGTTAGAGTTGCACACCTCCTGACGCAGCCCTGCAGCCGGCCGATCGCACGCTTCACGCTCCCCACGGTTGTTCGATCTCGGCACCGCTCCGCGGCTCGGCGGTGACCAGCTGGCCGTCCGGCTCGTTCCCCAGCGGGACGCCCGAGCGCCACCCGTGAGCGAGGAACCGCGCAATGCACCTGCCAGCACCCGACCCCCGGCCCCGGGTCCTGCACATCACCCAGCCGGTGGACGGCGGGGTCGCCCGTGTCGTGACGGACCTGACACGGGCCCAGCTCGCGGCCGGTCTGCACGTCTCGGTCGCCTGCCCCGAGAGCCGCCTCGCCGACGAACTGCGGTCGCTCGGCGCCGACGTACACCCCTGGCGGGCGACCCGCTCGCCGGGTCCGACACTCGTTCGAGAGGTACGCCGACTGGTGCGGGTGCTCGCCAAGGCGCGGCCCGATCTGGTGCACGCGCACAGCGCGAAGGCGGGGCTGGCCGGGCGGCTCGCGGTGCGCGGGCGCGTCCCCACCGTTTTCCAGCCGCACGCCTGGTCGTTCGAGGCGGTCGACGGGGGCATGGCGGCGCTGGCGCTGCGCTGGGAGCGGTGGGGGGCGCGCTGGGCGTCCCGGGTGGTGTGTGTGAGCGAGGCGGAGCGCGCGACCGGCGCGCGCGCCGGGATCGCCGCCCGCTGGGCCGTCGTGCCGAACGGCATCGATCCGGGGCGTTTCCATCCCGCGGCCGTCGACACCGTACGGGCCGCGCTGCTTCCGGACGTCGATGCGGCGGCCCCACTGGTGGTGTGCGTGGGGCGGCTGTGCCGGCAGAAGGGGCAGGACGTGCTGCTCGACGCCTGGTACGCCGTGCAGGACCGGGTCCCCGAGGCCCGGCTGGTGCTGGTCGGAGAGGGGCCGGACCACGACGAACTCCGCTCCCGCGCACCCGAGTCGGTGGTCTTCGCCGGGGCCGTGCCGGACGCCGCGCCCTGGTACCAGGCCGCCGACCTGGTCGTGCTGCCCTCGCGCTGGGAGGGCATGGCACTCGCCCCGCTGGAGGCGATGGCCTGCGGACGCCCGGTGGTCCTGACGGACGTGGACGGAGCCCGCGAAAGCCTGCCACCGGCCCTGCGGCCGGCCTGCCGCCTCCTGAGGAACCCCGCGCACGGAGCTCCCGCCCACACGCCCGGTCGCCCGGGATCGCGAGCCGGCTATCGCTGTCCGGCCACCGGGGTCGTGTCGGGCGGCGCCGCCCCAGCACCCGATCGCCCCGGCCCGGCAGCGGACTCCCGCGGCCGACTCACCGGTTCGGTGTCGGACCGCTCGCCCGGTACCCCCGCCGCCTCCGTCGCCGGCTCGGACAACCCCGAGGCCGTCCCCACGCCCCGTTGCCTCGTCCCGCCGGGAGATACGGGAGAACTCGCCGACGCCGTGTCCTCGTTGCTGCTCGATCCGTTGCTCCGGGAGTCGCTCGGGCATCTGGGGCGCCAACACGTCCTGTCCACGCACGACGTGCGGCACACGGCCGAGGCGGTGGCGGGCGTGTACCGCGACCTGCTCGGCGACGTGTCCGCCGCTGCCGCCGTGCCCTCCGAGTACAGGGAGTCCATCCACTCGTGACCGCGGAAAGTACCGTCCCCTCGCCCGGCGGGCAGCCACGGGACATCGGGTTCTCGCCCGTCTCGGTCATGCCCACACGCACCGCCGCGGCCGGCTTCCGGTTCCCGGCCGGCCGCCCTCCGGCGCGCCCCGCCTCCCCGGTGCCGCTGCTCGCCGCCGACGTCACCGCCGCCGTCCTCGGCGCCGTGGCGTTCGCGGGCGTCGAGCAGGGCCCCCTGCTGCTGGCCCTCCTGGTCGCCGCGTCGGTGCTGCTGCGCCCGCATCCCCCGCGGCACGCCCCCGGCGTCCTCGACGAACTCCCCGTCGTCTGCGGCCGGATCGCCGTGACCTGGGCGGCGCTCGCGGCGCTCGTCGCGGCGTACGCCCCGGCGCACGCGCTGTCCGCCCGCACCCTGCTGCTGGGCTTCCTGCTCCAGTCGACGGCGGACTGCGCGGGTCGCGGCCTGGTGCACTGGCGCCGGCGCACCGCCCTGCTCAGCCGACCCCGCACCGCCCTGGTCATCGGCCCGGCGGCGACCGCCCAGCGCGTCGCCGCCGCCGTGCTGCGGCACCCCCGCTGCGGGGTGCTGCCGGTCGGGATCGTGGCCGAGCGCCCCGAGGGCACCGGCGGACTGCCGGTGCTGACGACCGGTCAGGAGGTGCAGCGGGCGCTCATCCAGAACGGCGTACGGGAGGTGCTCGCCGTCCATCCCTCGGTACGGACCGAGCAGGGACCGCTGATGCGGGCGCTCGCCGAGTCGGGGTGCACTATGTGGGAGGTCGACGCGGACTCCCCGTCGTACGCGACCCGGGACCAGCTCGCCGGGTTCTCCTGCCGGCGGCTGGACATGGGGCATGGGCCGCGGCGCGGGAGCGTCGGCAAGCGGCTGCTGGACGTGCTGGTCGCCGGGACGTTGCTGCTGCTGGTCAGCCCGGTGCTGCTGGTGTGCGCGGTGGTGCTGCGGGTCAGCGACGGGCCGGGGGTGGTCTTCCGGCAGGAGCGCATCGGCAAGGACGGCCGCCCCTTCACGCTGCTGAAGTTCCGCACCCACCGTCCGGTCGACGAGCACGAGTCGGCGACCCGCTGGAGCGTGGCCGACGAGGACCGCATGTCGTGGTTCTGCCGCTTCCTGCGCCGCACCTCCCTCGACGAGCTGCTCCAGCTGTGGAACGTCTTCCGGGGCGACATGAGCCTGGTCGGCCCGCGTCCCGAACGACCGTACTTCGTCGCCCAGTTCAGCCAGCACTACCCCGGTTACGCGGCCCGCCACCGGATGCGGACCGGGATCACCGGGCTCGCCCAGATCAACGGTCTGCGCGGCGACACCTCGATCGAGGACCGGGCGCGCTTCGACAACGCGTACATCGACAACTGGTCGCTGTGGCAGGACATCTGCATCCTGCTGCGCACCGCGGCCGCACTCGTACGGCCGACGGGGAGCTGAGCGACGCCGATGAGCCATGCCCTGTCCCTGCCCCGCGTCCGCGAGTGGCCGCCGGTGCTGCCCGTGCTCGCCGTGCTCGTCCTGCTCGGTCTGCCGCTCGCGCCCACCGGGGAGAGCGGCGCGGGTCCCGCCGACGCGGTCTCCGCGCTCGTGGTGCTGTACTGCGCGATCCGTCTCGTACGGGACCGCCGGCGCCCCCTGTCCCGTACGGCCGCCGTGGTGCTGGGCCTTCCGGTGCTGGGGCTCGCGGTCGCCGCGACGGGGGCGTCCTCGCCGGGCGCCGGGATCACCGGTCTCGGCCGTTACCTCCAGATCTTCGTCCTGGTGCCCGCCGCCGTGCTCCTGCTGATCCGCGGCCGCCGTGACTTCCGGCTGCTGGCCTGGTCGTTCGTGGGGCTGGCGGTGTGGCAGGGCGCGATCGGGGTCCACCAGTACCTCACCGGGACCGGCGCCTCGTACCAGGGCGAGGACGTCCGCGCGGTGGGCACCTTCGGGCCGACGGACGTGATGGGCATGGCGACGGTCGTGTCCTTCGGTCTGGTGTGCGCGCTGGGTCTCGCGCTGGGCCGGGCCTCGGTACGGCAGCGGACCGTCGCCGCGTGCTGCGCGCTCGCGCTGCTCCTCCCGCTCGCGCTGTCCTTCAGCCGCGGGGCGTGGATCGCGACGGCGGCCACCTGTGCGCTGCAGCTGGTGCTCGCGGGGGTGCGGCGGGCGCTGAAGGTGGCGGCCGTCGCGGTCGCCGCCGGGGTGATCCTGGTCGGCGGCTTCGGGGTCGGGTCGGCGATGCTGCAGGAGCGGATCGACAGCATCACGCGGGTCACCGACGCGCCGGACCAGTCCGTGACCGACCGGTACACGATGTGGGCGGCGGCCGTCGGCATGTGGCGCGAACAGCCGCTGACCGGCGTGGGGTTGAAGGGGTTCCCGGACCACCGGGACAGTCACGCCTCGCTGGCCCTGTCCTCGGGCAGCGACACGGAGGGCGCGGGCGCGGCGTACCTCAAGCAGCCGCTGCTGTCCCCGCACAACATGTACCTGCTGGTGCTGGCCGAGCAGGGCCTCGTCGGGGCCCTCGCCCTGGTCGGCGGCTGGCTGGCCCTGCTGGTGTGCGGCCTGCGCGGGCTCTGGCGGGCGCGGGTGCCGGGCACGGGGCTGGACTGCGCCCTGATCGGCACGGGCCTGCTGATCTGGCAGCTCATCGACTTCGCGTACGCGGACATCGGCGGCCCGTCGACGGTCCTGACGGCGGTGGTCTTCGGGGCGGTGGCCTGGTGGGCGCTGGTCGGAGCCGACGAGACCGGGCCCCGGGCCCGACGGTCGCCGGGAGCGGCCGAGCGGACCCTCGGCGGCGCCGAGGAGGCCACGTCCCGATGACGGTGACACCCCCGGGCACGCCCCGGATCACCCACGTCCCCGGCCCCGCGCCGCACCCCGGGACGCCGACGAACCCGGCGGGGATGCCGGCGGGCCACTCCTTCGGGGACGCATCGGAAGTCCCGGCAGTGCCGACTCCGACGGACCCGTGGGGCGCCCAGGACCCGACGGAGGCATGGTCCCTGGGAAGCGCCCCGCACATCGTTCCCGCAGGCACGCGCAACACCGAATCCCCCCAAGGTCCCGCCGCCGACGCCCCCGACGCATCCACCCCTTCCGGGCGGTTTCTCGCCAAGGCCGCTCTCGTCACCGCCGGGTTGTCCGTCGCCGGGGCGTTGCTCGGGCTGGTGCGGGATCAGGCGCTGGCCCGGTTGTTCGGGGCCGGGAGTGAGACGGACGCGTTCCTGGTGGCGTGGACCGTGCCGGAGTTCGCGGCGACCCTGCTGATCGAGGACGGGCTCGCGTTCGCGCTGATCCCGGCGTTCAGCGCGGCGCTGGCCCGGCGGGCGCGGGGCGTTCCCGGCGACCCCGTCCGCGCCGTGGTCGGCGCCACCCTGCCGCGCCTCACGCTGGGCTTCGTCGCCACGGCCGTCCTGCTCATCGTCCTGGCACCGCATCTGGTCGAGGCCCTCGCCCCGGGCCTGCCCCACCCCGCGCTCGCCGTCGACTGCACGCGGCTGACGGCGACCTGCGTGCTCAGCTTCGGACTGGCCGGCTACTGCAGCGCGGCCCTGCGCGCCCACCGCCGCTTCCTCGCCCCCGCCGCGATCTACGTCGCCTACAACACCGGCATCGTCACCGGGATGTTCGCCCTCGGCGGCCGCCTGGGCGTGCGGTCGGCGGCGGTGGGCGTCGCGGTGGGCGGATGCCTGATGGTCGCCGTACAACTGCCTTCCCTGTGGCGGCAGTTGCGCAAGCGGGCGGAGACGGTGGCCGCCTCCGCCCCCGATCAGGCGCGGCCCATGGAGTTCGCCCTGGTCGCCACCGTCCTGCTCTTCGCCCTGTGCCGGCAGTCGCAGGTGCTCATCGAGCGGTTCCTCGCCTCCCACCTCCCGGCCGGCGCCATCTCGCACCTGAACTACGCGCAGAAGGTCGCCCAGATGCCGATGGTGCTGTCGCTGATGCTGTGCACCGTCACCTTCCCGGTGGTGGCCCGCGCCCTGGCCGAGGGCGACACCGAACGGGCCCGCATCCGGGTGGAGCGGGACCTGTCGCTGGCCGCGTGCATCGTGCTCCTGGGCACGGCGGTGGTGATCGCCTGCGCCCCGCAGATCGTCGAACTCCTCTTCCAGCGCGGCGCGTTCACCCCGAGGGACTCCGCGGCGACCGCGGGTGTCATGCGCGTGTACGCCCTCGGGCTGCTCGGCCAGACCCTGGTCGGCGTCCTCGTCCGGTCCTACTTCTCCGCGGGCCGCCCCAGCTGGTACCCGGTCGGCGCGATGACCGCGGGCATCGTCGTGACGGCCTGGATCGGCGCCTTCACGGTGCTGCCGTGGGGCGTCGACGGCATCGCGACCGCCAACGCCGCCGGCATCACCGTCACCGCAGCCCTGCTGCTGGCCGGCATGGGCCGGGGCGGCATCCCGATCCGCACCCGCCGGGTGCTGGCGGAGCTGACCAAGCCGCTGCGCGCGGCGGCGGTGGCGACGGTGGCGGGCGCCTTCGTCGCGCACCACATCGCCGCCCCCGTGCCCGCCCTCGCCGCCGGCTGCCTCACCGCCACCACGGTCTTCCTCTTGCTCGGCCTGGCTCTCGGCGCCCAGGGCCTCGACCCCGCGCTCCACTCCGTACGCACCGTCACACGAAGGCTCTCGCATGGCCGTTGACTCCCAAGACACCGGCAGACGACTCGCCCCGGACCCCGTTCCGTGGGTGGCGATGTACCACTCGGTGGCCGAATGCCAGGACGACCCGTACCGGATCACGGTCACCCCCGAGCGGCTGGAGAGCCAGCTGCGGTGGTTCAACCGGCGGGGCCTGAGGGCCGTCTCCCTGGCCGAGCTGCTCGCCGCGCGCGCCCGTGGCGAGGGCCGGGACCTGATCGCGCTGACCTTCGACGACGGGTACGCGGACTTCATCGACAACGCCCTTCCCATCATGGGCCGTTGGGACTGCGGTGCCACCCTCTTCGTCCTGCCGGGCCGGCTCGGCGGCAGCAACGTCTGGGACCCCAGGGGCCCACGCAAGGCGCTGCTGACCGCCGACGGCATCCGGCACGCGGCCGCCGAGGGCGTCGAGATCGGCTCGCACGGCCTCACCCACCTCGACCTGACGAAGGCGGACGACGAGACGCTGAGGGCCGAGGTCCTCGAAAGCCGGGCCCTGCTGGAGGAGTTGACCGGCGGTCCGGTCGCCGGGTTCTGCTATCCGTACGGGACGATCGACCGGCGGGTCGTCGCCGCCGTCCGGGACGCCGGTTACGCGTACGCCTGTGCCATCGACCCCGGCCCGCTGACCGGCCCGCACGCCCTCCCGCGCGTCCATGTCGGGCAGAACGACCACGCCGTGCGCCTCTTCCTCAAGCACCGGCTGCACCGGCTGCGCCGCCGTCCCGTCGGGGGGACGCGATGAGGGCGCTGCATGTGATCACGGGTCTCGGAGTGGGCGGCGCCGAGCAGCAACTGCGGCTGCTGGTACGGCATCTGCCCGTCGACTGCGATGTCGTCACACTCACCAACCCGGGTGCGGTGGCCGACGGTCTGACCGCCGACGGGGTGCGCGTCACCCATCTCGGCATGGCCGGCAACCGTGACCTGGCCGCGCTGCCCCGGCTGGTCCGGCTCATCCGCTCGGGCGGCTACGACCTCGTCCACACCCACCTCTACCGCGCCTGCGTCTACGGCCGGCTCGCCGCGCGTCTCGCCGGGGTCCGGGCGATCGTCGCCACCGAACACTCCCTGGGCGACTCGCAGATGGAGGGCCGGCGGCTGTCGCGCGGGGTGCGTTCCCTGTATCTCGCCAGCGAGCGGCTGGGCCGTTCGACCGTCGCCGTCTCCCCCACGGTCGCCGAGCGCCTGCGCCGCTGGGGCGTCCCGGCCCCCCGGATCGAGGTCGTCCCGAACGGCATCGACCTGCCCCGCTTCCGCTTCGACCCCGACCGGCGCCGTCAGACCCGCCGCCGCCTCGGCCTGCCCGAGGACGCCTACGTCGTCGGCGGCATCGGACGCCTGGCCCCCGGCAAACGCTTCGACGTCCTCGTCCACGCCCTCGCCCGACTCCCCCGGGACCACTGGCTGTTGCTGGTCGGCGGGGGCAGCGAGGAGAACGTGCTCCGCCGTACCGCGCACGAGGCCGGTGTCGCCGACCGGGTCCTGTTCACCGGCGAACGCCCCTACGTGCCCGACGGCACCCCGGGCCCCGACCTGCCCTCACTCGCCGCCGCGATGGACGTGCTCGCCTCGCCGTCGCCGGAGGAGGCCTTCGGCCTGGCGATCGTCGAGGCCCTGGCCTCCGGACTGCCGGTGCTCTACGCCTCCTGCCCGGCGATCGAGGACCTGCCCCCGCACCAGGCCGCCTCCGCGCGTCGAGTCCCGTGCGGCGTCGAGGAGTTCGCGGCCGCCGTCGCCGCGACCCGCGGGCGGGGCCCCGCTCCACGGACGGCCCCCGAGGCCGCCCGCCACTACTGCATCACCCGCAGCGCCGCCCGGCTCATGGGCGTGTACACGGCCGCGGTGTCCCCTTCGTCGTCCCCGTCACTCCAGGGAGCCCCCTCGTCATGACCGAAACCCTCACCGCCCACCGCCGCCCGGCCGTCGCCCGCTCCAGGACCCTGCCGCCCTGGACCCTGATCGCGGCCGGCGTCCTCGCCGGCGGCCTCCTCGGCGGGGGCTACGGCCTGGCGAAGCCGCCGACGTACACGGCCACCAGTTACGTCGTCGCCGTACCGACCTCGAAGTCCGACCCGGCGTCCGCGCTGGGCTTCGCGCAGGCCTACGGCCGGGTCGCCACCCAGCTCGCGGTGCTCGGGGACGCGCAGGTGTGGGCGGGCGTACCGGTGCGGACGCTGCAGTCCAGCGTGCAGGCGGCGACCTCGCCGGACGCGCCGATGGTCGCCATCACGGCCACCTCCTCCCGCCCGGACCTGGCTGCCGACATGGCCAACGCGGTCTCCCGCGCGCTGACCCAGCACTCCACGGACACCAGGAGCGAGACCAACGTCGAACTCCAGCAGTTCGCCCGGGCCACCAAGCCGACCGCGCCCTCCTCCGCCTCCCCGGCGGTGACCGGCCTGGTGGGCGCGAGCGCGGGCGGGCTGCTCGGCGGTCTGGTGCTGCTGGTCCGGCCCCGCCGCAACGCCGACGGATCCGGGCATGCCCTCTCCGTGCCGTCCCCCGCCGTCGCCGCCGAAGCCCACGGCCAGCTGTGACGTACACGACCGAACTGATCACCGACGAGGCCGTCTTCGCCGGGCTGGGCCCGGACTGGGGGCGGCTGCACGGCCGGTGCGCCACCGCGACCCCCTTCCAGAGCCATGCCTGGCTGCACTCCTGGTGGCTGTCGTACGGCAGACGCGGGCGGCTGCGCCTGCTGCTCGTGCGGGACGGCGGTGAGCTCGTCGCCGCCGCGCCCCTGATGCGGGTGCGCCGGCCCGTGCCCGCGCTGGTGCCGCTCGGCGGGGCCATCTCCGACTACGGCGACGTCCTGCTGGACGACGGGCGCGGCGACGACGCGGTCGCCGCGCTCACCGAGGGCCTGTCCGTCTGCGCCCGCACCTCGCTGATCGACCTGCGCGAGGTGCGGCCGGGCGGGGCGGCCGAGCGTGTCTACGACCGCTGGCAGGGCCCCCGGCGCCGGGTGGCCGACTCGCTGTGCCTGGAGCTGCCCGCCGTACCCATGGCCGAACTGGTGGCCCGGCTGCCGTCGTCGAAGGCCCAGCGCGTGCGCGCCAAGCTGCGCAAGCTGGAAGCGCTCGGCGTCGAACGGCATGGGGTGGGGCCGGACGAGGTGGACAAGGCACTGCGGCGGCTGCTGGAGCTGCACGAACTGCAGTGGCAGGGGCGGAAGGTGACGTCCGAGCATGTGCGGGAGCGGTTCCGTGAGCATCTGGTGCGGGCGGTCGGGCCGATGGTGCGCTCGGGGGACGCGGTCGTCACCGAGTTCCGGCTCGACGACGACGTGGTGGCCGTCGATCTGACCCTGCTGTCCCCGCTGCTGGCGGGCGGCTATCTGTACGGCGCCCATCCGTGTCTGCGCGAACGCAAGGCGGACGTGGCGGTGATGCTGCTCGACGCGTGCACCCGGCACGCCCGCGGCACGCTGAGCCTGCTGCGCGGAGACGAGCCGTACAAGCACCACTGGCGCCCCGAACCCGCCGTCAACCAGCGGCTGTTGCTGGCCCGGCGGCGCACCGCCCCGCTGCTGGCCGCGACCCTGTGCGACGTGGCCGCGCGAAAGCGGGGCAAGGAGGCCGTGCGGGCCGTGCGGAAGTGGAGGGAGCGCGGTGGCGGCGGGCCGTGAGACACCCGCCGCCTCCGGGTCACCGGCTGCGCGACCACCAGTCGAAGCGCAGGCACAGCTTTCCGCCGAGCCAGTACTCGACCCAGTCGCCGAGTTCGACGGGCGAACAGTTGGCCGGGTGCGTGGGTGTGGGTGTCGGGACCGGGGTCGGCTCGGTGGGCTGCGGGGTCGGGGTCGCCTCGTCGTCGGTGCGGCCGAAGAGGACGGACCGGTAGACCGCGGACGACCGCGGGTTCTGCCCGCACTCGAAGACGCCGTGCGGGCAGTAGTCGGTGAGCGTGTTGTAGAGCGGCTTGTGCTCGTCCATCCAGGCGAGCATCCGCTTCATGTACTCCGCGTTGTCGCCGTTGCGGAAGAGTCCCCATTCCGGATAGGAAATGGGCTTGCCGTGCGATCTGGCGAAGTCCACGTGCGCCTGCAGGCCGTAGGGCTCTTTCACCTGTTCGTCGAACGACAGTCCGGAGGGCTGGTCGTACGAATCCATGCCGATGATGTCGACCGTGTCGTCCCCCGGATAGCACTGCGTCCAGGGAATGGCGTCCCGGCCGCGGGTCGGTGCGAAATCGAACCGGAATTTCTGGCCCGGCACCGAGCGCATGGTGGTGACGATCCTGTTCCAGTACGTCTTCCAGGCCTCCGGGTCCGGCCCGCAGCGGGAGGTGTACGTGATGCCGTTCATCTCCCAGCCCAGCACGATCACCGTGTCGGGCACCTTCAGCTCCACCAGCCGCTCGGCCAGGGCCCTGAAGTGACGGTCGAACGTGCCGGCCGCGCCCAGCCGCAGCAGCCGGCCCACCCGCGCGTCGGAGACGCCGTCCTCGTTGTGGTCGAGCATCGGCACGTTGAGGACGAGCATCCGGTCGTCCCGCTCGGTGCGCCAGTCCGCCCACACGTCCAGGAAACCGGGGGCACCCTCGATGTCGCTCCAGTGGTTGCCGGGCAGGTAGGTGTGGCCGACGCGCAGGTCGGCGCCGCCCAGCCAGGTGCTGAGCTCGGCCATACGGGCGATGCCACTGGCACCGGAGTCGAGGAAGGCGCCGAACGCGGGCGTGTCCGGGCGGGGTTGCACGGCCGGTGGGGTGACGAGGGCCGACGGGCCGGTGACGGCGGGCGGTGTGGTGACGACGGCCGGAGGCGTCGCCATCGACGGCTGTGGCGAGGTCGCGGGGAGCGCCGGCGTGGGAGCGGGCGGGTCGCCGACCCGCGCCACCCCCGCGGCGAATCCGGTGCCCGAGGCCAGCACGGCGGACGCGGCCACGGTCGCCGCCACGACGGCCGGCACCCGGGACCTGGGACGTCGCTTCTTTCGGTCCATGCCCGCTCCTTTCTGGAATCCGGATTCTGAAGTCCGGTTACTGACACTCAGTCATATGGACAGGAATTCCGCCACCGCCGTTACGGCCGACGAGTGAGAAGACATTCATGACCGTGTCGCTGTTTGACATCCGCGTCCCCGCCGTGCTCCTGCGGATCGACCGGAATCCCTTTCATCACGGCACGCTCGGGGCCGTACGCTCGCTCGGCAGAGCGGGAGTCGAGGTGCATGTGGTCGCCGATTCGACGGGAAGTCCCGTTTCCCGATCGCGTTTTGTACGGCAGTTGCATCCCCCGCCGCCGCCCGGTTCATCCGCGCGCGACATCGCCCTGTCGCTGCGCCGGGTGGCCGCCCGGGTCACCCGTCCGGCCGTGCTGATCCCGATGGACGACGCGAGCGCCGTCGCCGTGAACCGGATGCGCGACGACCTCACCCCCGCCTATCTGCTCCCGGCGATGCCGGACGCGCTGCCCGAGCTCGTCGCGGACAAGGCCGAACTGGCCGATCTGTGCGCCGCCCTGGACGTCCCGCACCCCTCGACGCTGGTGCCCGACAGCCCCGCGCAGGCAGCCGGCGCCGCCTGGCGTCTGGGGCTGCCCGTGGTGGCGAAGTGGAGCCGCCCCTGGCTGGTGCCGACCGGAACCGGACTGCGCAGCACGGTCCTGGTGCGCTCGGCGTCCCAGGCCCGTGAGCTGTACCTGCGCGCCGAGGAGGCGGGCAGCCGCCTGCTGTTGCAGGCCTTCCTGCCCCCGGGCCCCGAACGGGACTGGTTCTTCCACGGGTACGTCGACCGG
This sequence comes from Streptomyces sp. NPDC005799, assembly GCF_040630525.1. NCBI lineage: Bacteria > Bacillati > Actinomycetota > Actinomycetes > Kitasatosporales > Streptomycetaceae > Streptomyces > Streptomyces sp. NPDC005799. The sequence goes on along the minus strand of NZ_JBEXXQ010000001.1, from coordinate 166,177 downwards.
ACGGGCCGTGTCCGCGGCGGCGGGGCCGGCGTCAAGCTGCGGTCCTGGCCGCGTGACGCGGGCCTGACGGCGGTGGGCCGCTGGGCCCCCAACCCCACGGTACGGGCGGTCGCCGAACGCCTCACGACGGAACTCGGCTACCGGGGCATCCTCGACCTCGACTTCCGCCGCTGCGGCAGCACGGGCCGCTACCACCTCCTGGACTTCAACCCCCGCCCGGGCGCCCAGTTCCGGCTCTTCGCCGACGCGGCCGGCCTGGACGTCGTACGCGCCCAGCACCTCGATCTGACCCACCGTCCGCTGCCGGACGCGGTGCCGCTGGCCGGACGGGAGTTCGTGGTGGAGCCCTACGCCCCGCTCGCCGCGCTGCGGCCCGCGTCCGCCGGCCGGGAACACGCCTGGCACGCCCCTGACGACCGCGGCCCCGGGCGCGCCCTGTGGCCCCTGTGGACCCGCCATGTCGCCCGCCGCCTCCGCGACCGCGTGGGCGATCGCGTGAGCGGCCCCGCGACGGCCGGACAGGCCGTACGGCCTCACGCGCACGTGGTGCGTCAGGCGCCCTCCCCCTGTGGTGTCCCCCCGACCGACCTGTCGGACGTGAGCGACCGGTCCGACGACGAGAAAGCGAGCAGTTGCTGATGTACGACCTGCTGGTGGTGGGCGCGGGCCCGTACGGCCTGTCCATCGCGTCCCACGCCGCGGCCGCCGGACTGAACCTGCGCGTCTTCGGCAGGCCGATGGCCTCCTGGCGCGACCACATGCCGCGCGGGATGTTCCTCAAGTCGGAGCCCTGGGCCTCCCATCTCTCGGATCCGCGCGGCCGTCGGCGCCTCGACGTCTACTGCGCCGGCCAGGGCGTCTCGGCCCGGCACGGGGAACCGGTCCCGGTGGAGCTGTTCGCCGAGTACGGCCTGTGGTTCGCCCGGCACGCGGTACCGGAGGTCGACGAGCGCACGGTGACCCGGGTGGCCCCCTGCCCCGGCGGTTTCGAGGCGGTCACGGACGACGGCCAGGTGCTGCACGCCCGCACGGTGGCGCTGGCAGTGGGGGTGATGCCGTTCGTGGAGATCCCGGCCGCTCTGCGGGGACTCGACGCCTCCCTGGTCTCGCACAGCAGCCACCACAGCGACCTGATCCGCTTCCACGGCAAGGACGTCACCGTGATCGGCGCCGGTCAGGCGGCCCTGGAGACGGCGGCCCTGCTGGCCGAACAGGGCACCCGGGTACGAGTGTTGGTACGCGGCGCGCGCTTGTGCTGGAACGACGAGCCGCCGCCGTGGGAGCGCCCCTGGTGGCAGTCGGCCCGCTCACCGCACAGCGGTCTGGGTCCCGGCTGGCGCAACTGGTTCTACTCCGAACGCCCCGGCGCCTTCCGCCGTCTGCCGGAGCGGACGCGGACCCGGATCACGGCCTCGGCCCTGGGGCCGGCGGGCGCCTGGTGGGTACGGGACCGGGTCGAGCGTGGCGTCGAGGTCCTGCTCGCCCACGAGGTCACCTCGGCGCGGGCGGTGCCGGGCGGGGTGCGTCTGGAGGTCCTCAGCCGGGCGAACGGCTCGCATCCTCCGCTGCGTTCGGTCGAGACCGAGCACGTGATCGCCGCCACCGGGTTCACCGCCTCGCTCGACCGGCTGACCCTGCTCTCCGACGACCTGCGCGACAGTCTGGGCACGATGATCGACGGTTCCCCGGAGGTCGGGCGGGACTTCGAGTCGTCGTACCCCGGCCTGTTCCTGGCGGGTCTGGTCACGGCCTCCGGGTTCGGCCCGGCGATGCGGTTCGTGCACGGGGCGACCTACACGGCGGGCGCGTTGGTGCGGGGGGTGCGGCGTCATCTGCGGGTCCGCCCGCTCAGCGGGGCGATCCCGGCGCCCCGGCGGCCCTCATCGAGCGAGACCCCGACGCGGGCGTACCGCTGATCGCCCTTCCCGGCACGGGCGCGGTTGCCGGACGGGAACCCGTCCGGCAACCGGTGCGATTCCCTCGGCACTACCGCCGGGACGCGGCGGCCCGGCCCCGTCGGTACAGCACGGCCCCGGCCACGATCATCGCGGCGCTCGCGCCGGAGGCGGCGAGCATGGCCTCACTGTTGCTGCCGGTGTGAGGCAGCTGGGGCGGCGGGGTGTGGTGGCCGCCGCCGTGCGGAGGCGGAGTGCTCTCATCGCCGCCGTAGGGGGGCGGCGTTTGGTCGCCACCGCCGTGCGGAGGCGGAGTGCTCTCATCGCCGCCGTAGGGGGGCGGCGTGTGGTGGTCACCACCGTGGGGGGGCGAGGTGTGGTCCCCTCCGCCATGGTCGCAGGGCGGGGTGCGGTCCCCTCCACCATAGGGAGGAGGCGTGGTCTCGCCGTACGCAGGCGGCGTGTGGTCCCCTCCACCATAGGGAGGAGGCGTGGTCTCGCCGTACGCAGGCGGCGTGTGGTCCCCTCCGCCATGGGACGAGGGCGTGGTCTCGCCGTACGCAGGCGGCGTGTGGTCCCCTCCGCCGTGGGACGAGGGCGTGGTCTCGCCGTACGGGGGCGGGGTGTGGTCTCCCCCGCCGTTGGGCGACGGTGAGTGGTGCCCGCCATCGGGCGGTGGCGTGTGGTCGCCGTGTCCGGGAAGCGGCGTGCTGTCGACATGCCCGGGTGGCTGGGTGTGGTCGCCGTGTCCGCCACCGTGACCGCCGTAACCGGTCTCGCCGTACCCCGTGTCACCGTAGCCGGAGTCCTCGTCGCCGTACCCCGTGTCTTCGCCGTAGTCCTCGTGTGAACTCTGGTGTACGCGATGCTTGTGGGAACCCGAGTCGCTCGCACAGCGGTTGCCGAACGCCGGATCGAGTCCTGCGACCGCGTTGATGGAGTTACCGCAGGCGTTGACCGGCGCCTCGACGGGGACCTCGACATTGTTGCCGGACAGGATGCCCGGCGAGCCCTTGGCGGCCCCACCCGCGTGCGAGTCGGCAAGGGCGGGACTGGCGTACAGGGACAGGATGCTCGTCGCGGCGGCGGCCGCGACCATTCCCTTGCTCAGGGTCTGTCGCACTCTCGTTGTCTTCCTGCTGGGAGAAGTGGGAAAAGCCGGCCCTGGAACGGGGAGAAGAGGTCCAAGGGCCGGCCACGACACAGCCGCAGCGGCTCGTGCGTTGAGCTTTACGTCGTCAGTCGTTGCTGCAACTGTTACCGATCACGGGGCTCAGCAGAGCGGTGACGTTGGTCGCGTTGCCGCACTCGTTGAGCGGAGCGTCGATGGGGATCTGGATCACGTTGCCCGAGAGGAACCCTGGGGAACCGATCGCGACACCCTCGGCTTCGGCGTCCGCAAAAGCCGGGGCGGCCGTACCGAGCGCCATGATCACACCCGCGACGACGGCAGCGGTCTTCTTCATGAGCTTTCCCTTCTCTGCGGTCATGTCCTGGTGACGGCCGAAACCGAGCGAGCACAGCTTGAACGGCTCGCACCATGACCTGCAGGCTGCACAACGAGGGATAGACAGCCGAAGAAACCACGGAACACACGCCGCGGGATAATTCACTCGAACGCCCCGTTATGAATCCGCGATTTGACCCGGGAGGAGTAAAAGACGCTTCCCCATGCGGTACCGGAAATCTGAAAAGCGGCCCGGGGTGGCTCGCCTGGAAGGGTGCCGGCCGAGGACGGTGTTGCTGGCCAAGCAGGTGATCCGCATGCCCTCGACCGGCCCTCGCGCAGGCGCCGGCAGGCCAACATCACCCGATCAAGGTTCTGGTTCGGCGTGGTTCCATGGCGATGCCTGCTCCGTCAAGTCACTCAGGTCCATAGATGGGTGTTCAGCACTCTGCAAGCTTGGGAGACTCCATTTTCTGCACTGAGTGCCCGGCCAAGCCTCGAGGCCGCATCGGCGTAAGCCGAAGCAGTGAGAATGCGGAGACGTTGGGTGAGGTTGGAAGCCGTCAGACTGCGGGCCGGCAACGGATTGGGCCCGGCGCCCAGTCCATGCACCCGATCTGCCCAGTAGAATTGATCGCCGAAGAATGGGCAGACAAGCGACGGCTTTCCGGCACGCAGCGCCGCTGCTGTGGTTCCCGCCCCACCGTGGTGGATGATTGCGGCCATCCTCGGAAACAGCCAGTGGTGGGGCGTTTCCCGCACCGCGAGCATGTCGGGCTCACTCGTTCCGGGCACGCCGGCAAGCACTCCGCGCAGTCCTGCCCGTCGCAGCGCCTCCCGTACGAGGTCGCTGGTGGCCGCGGGATCCTTGGGCGTCATGCTGCCGAACCCGAAATAAACGGGTGGTGGGCCATCGGCGAGGAAGTCCAGCAGCTGACGGGAAGGTTCCCAGGACGGCTCTTCGTGATGCCAGAATCCAGTCATATGGACATTCCTGCCCCAGTCGGGCGGTCTCGGCACAATCGAGGAACTGAACGCACAGAGCACTGGCGCGCGTCGGATACGACGCATTGAAGCCCGCAAGGACAAGGCCGGCAGGCCGAGGCCTCGTCGGCGCCATTCGTTGATGAAGGGACGGAACATGAGCCAGGAACCGGCATCGACCGCATCAAAACTCAAGCGGTTACCCAAGGAGCCGAGCAGCTTGGCATCCGGCATCAAGGGGTGCGGAAATTTTCTGGTGGGCTGGCTGGGCTGGAAGTGAATGATCGCGTGCGGAACCCGCAGGAACTGGCCGAGGTGAATGCCGAGGAAGCCAAAAGAAGGGGCCAGAACCAAGTCGGCCCCCTTCGCGCCGGCCTGTGTCTGTTCCAGTAGGTCGGCGATGTGGGGGCTCAGTACTCTTCGCATGCCGAGGATAAAGGAAACCGGATTACTCCCCTTTTCCAGAAGTTCCCTTCCCGCTGCTGACTCGATGATCTCTGCGGGGTCCGCGACGAGGGGGTGAAAATCAATCCCGGCCTCACTGATGAGAGGCGAGTAGCGCACGCTGGCGAGGATGCGGACTCGATTCCCCTGGCGAATTAGCTCTCTACCCAGCGCCAAACAGGGTTGAACGTCGCCGCGGGAACCCGCGGCGAAGATCATCACGGTTCGCCCCATGCCATCCCTTTCTCGGCCGGGTCTGCATTACACCCTGACCGACAGGATTTCCGCGGAAATCTGCACTACTTGAGTGATCTCATCACGGCAGGCCAGATGACATGTAGTTCTCGCTGCCAATACGGCCAGGCATGCGTACCCGGCTGATAGAAGTGAGTCGTGACCCCTACGCCCGCCAAACGGAGCGAAGAAGCGAACTTTTCCATGGACTTCGGAAGCATCGCTTCAGCCACTGCGCCTACAAGTACCTGATCATAGCTGCGATGAAGGTCCAACGGGCCCGGCACGCCATTTCCTGACGAGAGATGCACGTGCGTGCCCCGGAAAGCATGCGGCATGGCGGAAGGGTTGTGCGCCTGCCAGACAGCGGAATCCTTGACGGGGTCTCCCCAGACACGTCTGATGTCGATGCCGTCCCTCTGGGAGCCGAGTGCCAGGGAAATTCGGACAGCGGGGTCGTTCAGATCGACGTAGGAACTCATTGCGCCTACGTACCGGTACATTCCTTGGTGATGTGCCGCATAGTTGAGAGCGCCGAAGCCTCCCATGGACAGACCAATGATCGCCCTCGAGGAACTGGCCCGGTACGTCCTCTGCATGAGGCGCACCAACTCACCCGTATGAAACGTCTCCCACCGCGGCTCACCTGCGTACCAGTCACTGTAATACCCGGCTTTCCCGGCGTCGGGCATCACGACGAGCACATCTGACGACTGTGTCAATTCCTCGATATCGGTCTCACGAGTCCACGAAGTGTAGTCGTCATCACCGCCGTGCAGCATGTACAGGACTGGGAAGTTTACCTTCGGACTCTGTGCCCAATTCTTGGGCAGAATGACTCGTACGGGGATGACACTCTTCATGGCCGGCGAGCTCACCATGAGGTCCTGCGTGCGGGAGTCGATCCTTTTCACGGAAACAATGTGAGCCTCCGGGACGACCGGCAGGCCGTCATTGCCTGCCGCCGCCGTCGACACTCCCGCGGTCATCAGCAGAGTAAGGAGCGAGAGATATGTCACGCGCCGGAGGCTGCGCAGCCGAAAGCGACCGGCAAAAAGTCTGGTCAAAAGAGTCACGCCGCGAAGTCTCCTCAAGAGGACATGGAGGTGCCGGGAATGAGGTATCCCAAACCAGACCATGCCTGAATAGCGCTACCAAGTACCAGTGGACACACCGGAGGCGGAGCGAAAAGGGTCCACGCTCTCGCGCACTCCGGGCATATAAACAGTTTTACCGGTTCCCTTGCCCCACCAAAAGGGTGAACATATGCCCCTGGCTCTTGCGGCATATGCCGAATGTTGCGTCACTGGAGATATCCAACCGGTGGGCCGCCCATACCTCTCGGGGGTGCAGCTTCGGTCGCTGTAGCAAAGCAGGAGGCTACGGCTGTGGCCAAGCTGCGATGGGCCCCCCTGGGAGGTGTTGGATCGCCAGTCGGTGCCACACGTGTGGCACCGACTGGTCGGTTGAGCTGCCTCAGGCGGAATTCATCCGTGGTCACCGCGTCGGTGTTCGACCGCCCTGAGGGACTGCGTCAGGTGGCGAGCGATCGTGGCAACGTGTGGCGGATCGATGAGGGAGAGGTGGTCACCCTCAACCGGGACGATCTCGAGGGCGGGGCACAGGGATCCCCAGCCGAGATCCGCCTCCGACCTGAGGTAGCGCGGGTCGAGGGCCGTGGTGAGCGGTTGCGCTTGCTGAGCACGGTAGAGGACTACAGGACCGTTGTACGGCCTCGGTGTGTAGCGTTCACCGACGCGCGCGTCGAGATACGAGGTCCGCTGGTGTTCCATGATCCCAGGGCTCATGTCGAGGCCCGACTCGGCCACCAGGCGCATGACCAGATCAATCTGCTGATCCTCGGGGGTGGCGGCCAGTTCGTCGTACGGCAGTTGAAGGTCGTGCCCATAGGTTTTCCGTACGTACTCGGCGAAACGGCCGAACCGCTCCAGCAGTACGTCCTGAGAGTGCAGGCCGGGCAGAGCAGCGGGAAGGATCGTGTCCACGAGGCCGAGAAAGCTGATGTCCTCTCCTGCTGCCCGCAGCTGTTGCGCCACTTCGTAGGCGAGGCAGCCGCCGAAAGACCAGCCGAGAAGTCGAAACGGTCCGCGCGGCTGGATGTCTTTCACGAGGTCTAGATAGTGTGCCGCTTTCTCTTCCATCGTGTCGAGCGTGCTGATCCGCTCCATCCCGTACACAGGCTGGTCAGGCGGCAGCAGTTCGGTCAGGGGCCGATAGACGGACGTCGGTCCCCCGGCGGGGTGGAATGTGAACAGCGGTGCCTTTGCCGTGCCTGGGCCAGGCTTTCGCAAGGTGGTGATGACGGACTCGGCGGCCGGGTTGACTGCCGGCCTGATGAGGTCTGCCACCCCGGCCACGGTCCGCTGCGCCAGGATGTCCGCCGCGGTGATGTCCAGGCGGACATCACCGACTCGGCGCTGGATCGCCTTCACGAGCTGCTCAGCGGTGCCCCGATCGCCGCCGGCCGTCACGAAGTCGGCGCGTACATCGCTGGGCGGACTGTGCAGGATCTCCGTCCAGGTGCTGGCAACCAGGCGCTCGGCGGCATCCCGCGGTTGGATCGTCGACGGCAGGACGGGCTGCGGCCGACAGGTGGGTCCGCTCTCGGACGGGGACGGCGCCTGCTCATTGTCGGCGCCAAGTCCGAGGTCGCTCAGCAGGGCGTCGGCGACCTCCCGCAGCGTTGCGCCCCGCAACATGAGGTCCGTGGGCAGGGTGACAGCGAAGTCCTGCTGGACGGCGTTACGGATGCGTACGGCCATCAGCGAGTCAAGGCCGAGCGCTGGAAGGGAGGCCGTCTCGTCGAGGTCAGCAACGCTGAAACCCATGATGGCAGCTGTGCGTTTGACCAGCCGTTCGAAGACCTTCTCGGCCGCGTCGGCGCCGAGTGCCGCGACGCTGTCGGGGCCGGCCCAGTCGTCGTCGGCGGCGGTGTCGTCTGTGAGCGTTTCGCGGAAGAAGGGGATGTCGAGCATGCCGGGGAATGCCTCGAGCACTCGGCGCGCGTCGAGGTGCACGACTCCTGTGTGAGTGCGGTTGCGGACGATGAGAGTGTGCAATGCGTCCAGGCCTTCGGACAGGCTCAGGCCCTCCAGCGCCATGCCGCGCTGGGCAGGGGCGGCGCCGGTGTCGCGCCAGGGGCCCCACGCGATCGAGAGGGCGCGCTTGCCTTGGGCTCGGTGCTGGTGCGCCAACGCGTCCAGCCATGCGTTGGCGGCCGCATAGGCGGCCTGGCCCGGCGAGCCGAGAAGTGCCGCTGCGGAACTGTAGGAGACCCACCAGTCCAGTGCGTGGCTGCCGAGTGCCTTCTCGAGTTGCAGTGCCCCTGTGACCTTGGGGCGCAGGACCGCGTCGACGTCGGTTGGGGAGAGGTCGGTGATCATCCGGTCATGGAGGACTCCGGCGCAGTGGGCGATCCCGCGCAGGGCGTGCCCTTCGCCGCATGCGCTGTCGACCAGTCGTGCCGCTACCTCAGGGTCTGCGATGTCTCCCTGCACCACGGTGATCGAGGTGGCGCCGCCCGACATCTCGGCGATGGTCTTCTGGGCTTCCGGCGAAGGGGGCCGCCTGCCGTTGAGGACCAGGTGGCCCGCACCTTGCTCGGCGAGGCGGCGCGCCGTCGCCAGGCCCAGGCCCGTTAGGCCGCCGGTGATGATGTAGGCACCGCCGCGCCGGACGAACGGCGCCTTGTGCTGCTGTTCCGTCAGGTCGGCGCGGGTCAGACGGGCGACGAGACGGGTTCCCAGACGCCAGACGACTTCGTCTTCAAGGCTGTCGCCGAGCAGTTCCTGGACGAGGTCGTCGGCGGAGCCGGGATGCATGTCGAGGTCCACCAGGCTCGCCCTCAGGCCGGGCTCCTCCAGGCGCAGGACGCGGACGAGTCCGCGAAGACAGGCCAGGTTCGGTACCCCGGCTTCAGCCTGTGACGTCGACACGGCCCGTTCAGTGACCAGCCACAGTCGTGGTGGTGTGGCAGGGGCATGGGACGCAAGGTGTCTGGCGACCTGGGTGGCTGTCTGCAGCGCTTCTGCATGGTTGGCCTGTGCTGGAGAGGGCAGCAGGAGGACTACGGCCCGGTCGGCATGTTGCTCGGTGCCGGCCAGCCAGTCGGCGAGTACCTGGTCTGTGTGGTCTTCGGAATACGTACCGGCTGTGGTCTGTACCCGTCGCTGCTTCAGGGTCGCGTGCAGGGCCGTGGTCACAGTGGCGTTCGAACGCGCTGAGGCCTCGTCACTCAGCACGAGCGCGCTGTCGAGTCGGCCGGGCAGCGGGGCGGGCGACTTTTGCCACTCGATCTCGTAGGTGAACGCTTCCAGTGGCTCCGGTACCTCTGCGCGTTCGGCGCGGTGCAGTTGGACACCCTGGGCCGTGATGCGCGTTCCTGACCCGCTCGCGACCACGTTCCAGGTCGGCAGGGTGTCGGCCGGGGGCGTCGGTGCGCCGGCAGATGGCGCAGGCTTCGGTGCGGTGGGGTGTGCTTGGATGCTGAGGGGCCCGTCTGCCGTGAGGTTGTGAACGTGCAGACGGTGCACGGCTACAGGGACAGTCTGGGAAGGGTCAATGCCGGGAACGGCGTCGCGCGCATCAGCTGAGTCTGTTCCGGCCGGCGCGTAGAGCACTGCGGTGAGCGCTTCTTCGACGGCCCTGGATACCGATTCCCCCTCGGTGGTGGGTGTCCAGTGGCCGGTGAGGGCTGGCTGCGTTCCGGGGGTGTCTTCGGGTGTGTCTTGGGGAGGTTCCCCCAGGACTCGGACCTGAGCTGATGCATAGCGATGCCAGGTGCCGTCGGTGGCGCGGGCGTTGATCGTTGCGACGGCGTCTTCTTCGCCGGGTTCCCACATCACAGTGACGGGTGTGCTGCCGGCGATCGGCAGCCATCCGTGCAGGGCCAGGTCCTCGATCCGCACACAAGCGCTCGCGTCGCAGTCCTGGGCTTCCCGGGCTGCCGCGATCATGATGGCGGCGGCTGCGGGCAGGGTGAGGACCGGACAGCCGTGGAGGTGGCCTTCGGGAGCGGGGGCAGTGCCGGCTCCCAGGTCGGTTTGCCACAGGATGGTGTCGTTGCGGGGATCGTCGGTACGCGTGCCCAGCAGGCCGTGGCCGACGTCGGAGGCAGCGGTTGCCCGTCCTGGGCGGCCGAACCAGTAGCGTTTGTGCCGCCACGCCGGAGTGGGCAGGGCGACGCGCGTCCCGACAGGCCACAGGCGGTCTTCGTTCAGATCGACTCCGGCGAGGTGCAGTCGGGTGAGTGCCGTGCGCAGGTCGACTGCCTCATCTCCCTCCTTGCGCAGCAGGGGGATGACCGGTGCCCCGTGGGCGTGGAGCGTCTCGTTCAACGGAACGAGTGCGATGGGGTGGGGTGAGATTTCGAGGAAGAGGTCGTGCCCGTCTGCCGCGGCCGCCTCGACCGCCTGGTGGAGGCGAACGGGGCGGCGGAGATTGGCACACCAGTAGTCGGCATCGGCGTGGACGTCTGCGCGGGGGTCTTCGTGCACGGTGGTGTACCAAGGGAGGTCCGCCCGTCGGGGACGCAGTGCTGCCAGCGCGTGGTGGACCCTCGGCAGCACGGGATCGACTGCCGCCGAGTGACCTGCTCCCGCTACCTCAAGGAGCCGGGCGAACACTCCTTGGGCCACCAGTTCTTCCACCAGTGCCCGCACAGGCTGTGCGGGTCCAGCCACGGTGCACCTGAGGGGAGAGGAGTGCACGGCGATGCCGACGCCGGGGTGACGCGACAGGACCGCGGTGCGGGTCTCGAGCGGAAGCTCGACGGCGGCCATCGCCCCGAGGCCCTGTGCGTCGATGGCGGCCAGTTCCTCGGACCGGCGCAGAATCACGCGCAGAGCGTCAGCCAGGTCGAGTGCTCCCGCGGTGACCGCAGCACTGACTTCTCCCATCGAGTGACCGATGACGGCCGCTGGGCGCACACCGTAGGCTTCCAGGGTTCGCGCCAGTGCGATCTGCATGCCGAACAGCAGAGGCTGGACGTGGTCGACGTGGGTGGGGGACGGCGACGGGGTCAGCATGCTGCTGAAGGGGAGCCCCGTTTCGGCCAGGTAGACCGGGTCGAGGTCGCGCACGGCTGCGGCGAAGAACACGTCCTCTTGGAGGAGTCGCCTGCCCATGCCCTGCCACTGGGATCCGTATCCGGAGAACACAAAGACCGGCCGGCGGGTAGCGGCCGATGATCGTCCTGCCGGGTCGTCAGGTGGCGGAGAGACGATGCCGGGCAGCTCCTCGCCGCGCGCCAGAGCGGCCAGTAGTGCTGCAGCGTCCTGGCCGGTGCGCGCGGTAATGGCCGCGCACTTGGGGCCCCGCCGGTGGCGGGCAAGCGTGTGCGCGATGTCCACCAGGGCAGGTGCGTCCTCGGCCGCGGTCAATCGGGCAAGGCCGGCTGCCGCGTCAGCGAGGCGATCCGTTGACCGAGCCGAGACGATCAGTACGTGTGGGCCGTCGTGGCAACCGTCTTCCGTCTGCACTCCGGGAAGCGGCAGGACACGCTTGGTGACGGGTGCCTGTTCAAGAACGACGTGCGCGTTGGTGCCGCCGAAACCGAACGCGGAGACACCGGCCCGCGCAGGCCGCGAAGGCCGCTTGGGCCAGGGGGTGGCGGCGGTGACGACCCGCAGCCGCAGGGCCGGGAAGTCGATGTGCGGGTTGGGGGTGTGGAAGTGCAGGCTCTGCGGGATGCGCTGATGGTGCAATGCCAGGACCGTCTTGATGAGACCGACGATGCCCGCGGCTCCCTCGAGATGGCCGAGGTTGCTTTTGACCGACCCGATCAGCAGCGGCTGGTCGACCAGCCGGCCGCAGCCCAGCACAGCACCCAGTGCACTGGCTTCCATGGGGTCGCCCAGGAGGGTGCCGGTACCGTGTGTCTCGACGTAGTCGATGCTGTCGGGCTCAACCTGTGCGTGGTCGAGCGCTGTGCGCAGAAGGCTCTCCTGAGCTGCGGGGTTGGGGGCCATGAGCCCCGCAGAGCGTCCGTCGCTGTTGACAGCGGTGCCCTTGATGACCGCCAGGATCCTGTCGCCGTCGCGCTGGGCATCGGCGAGCCGTTTGAGCACGACAACGCCGCAGCCTTCTCCTCGGGTGATGCCGTCAGCGCGGCCGTCGAAGGGCTTGCAGCGTCCATCGGCGGCCAGTGCCCCAGCCTGCTCGAAGGAGGCTGTGACCAGAGGAGACAGCAGGACGTTCACACCCGCCGCCAGGGCGGTGTCGCACTCACCGCTCCCCAGGCTCCGGCAGGCATTGTGCACGGCGACCAGGGACGATGAGCAGGCCGTGTCGATCGTGAGGCTGGGTCCGTGCAGATCGAAGACGTACGACAGTCGATTGGCGGCGATGCTCCCGGCCGCCCCGGTACTGGTCCAGGGAGTGAGTCGCGAGGGATCAGACGTGGTCAGATGACCGTATTCGACGGCGCTCAGTCCGACGAACACACCGGAGTTGGTGCCTTCGATCCCGTGCGCCGGCACTCCCGCGTGGTCCAGGGCTTCGCAGCACACCTCCAGCAGCAGTCGTTGCTGAGGGTCCATGACCTCGGCTTCGCGCGGGGTGATGCCGAAATAGTCGGCGTCGAAGGCCTCGATGTCGTGGAGGAAGGCACCGTAAGGGCTGGTGTCCTCGACCAGTTTCGCGGCGCCGGGACCGGTGGCGAAATCTCGCCACCGTCTGCTCGGCACCTGCCCAGTAAGGTCGCTCCCCGTCAGAAGGTGTCTCCAGAAGGTGTCCGCCCCGCTGATACCACCGGGCAGGCGGCAGCCAATGCCGACCACCGCGACAGAGCATGGTGCCGAAGGGGCCACGCGAACGTGGTCGCTGTCCGGGCGCAGCCCCTCAGCGAGGGGCTGCTCAGGACGTGCTCGTGGCTCCCCGCTTTCGACAGCATCCTGTGGGACGGGACACAGGTGCTGCACGAGACGTTCCATGGTCGGGTGTTCCCACACCAGGGTGGCGGGCAGCGGGCGTTTCAGCAGCCGTTCCAGACGTCCGGCCAAGTCGACAGCGGCACGGGAGGTCAGGCCGTAGGTCGCCAGCGGAACGGCGGGGTCGATTTCTTCCTCCGGCACCCTGCAGAGGTCACTGACGAGTTGGCGCAGGGCTGCCCGCAGCCCCGGTGCGGAGATCGGGTCGTCCTCGGATTCCGTGGCCGCTTCGGTGTTGGGTTGCATGGTCTCTCCCCGGGTGCTCCGTCGTGTAGGGCCCGCCCGCGCGCCTAGTCGCCGGTGGGTGCCGCCCAGGTACCGGCCAGGTACAGGTCACGGCATGCGCTGCGGGCGACCTTGCCGCTGGTGGTGTGGGGAACCGCCCCGGGTTGCACGAGAAGGAAGTCGTGGAGGGCAAGTCCATGTTCGGAGGCGACTGCCGCCCGGACGGCGCGCGTCACTTCCTCGAGAACGGAGTCGGCGTCCGTAAGGTCCCGGCCATGCTCAGCGACGACGACCAGGCGTTCCCCGCCGGCAGTGGCCACCGCGAACGCGGCGATATGGTGAGGCCGGATCACCGGATGTGCCTTTTGGACCGTCTCTTCGATGTCGTGCGGATAGTGGTTGGTGCCGTCGACGATCACCAGATCCTTGAGACGACCAGTCACGTAGAGTTGCTTGTCGTGCCACACGCCCAGGTCTCCGGTACGCAGCCAGGGCTCACTTTCCTCGAGAACCGCGCGGAAGGCGGCCTCACTGCTTTCGGCGCAGCCCCAGTAACCGCGTCCGATGTTCGGTCCACGAAGCCAGATCTCCCCGACCTGCCCGTCTTCTCGCCGCCTGTGCGTCGAGGGATCCACGATGGCGATCTCCTGGCCGGTCGGCCGGCCGCATGCGACAAGTTCGACGACCGCCTCCTGGTCGCTGTCCTCCACGACGCGGGCAACCCCCTCCCGCAGGGACTGCCTGTCGAAGGCGGTGACCGTCGGCTCTTCCCCGACGGGAGAAGCAGAAACGAAGACCGTGGCTTCGGCAAGCCCGTAGGAGGGGCGCATGGTCATGCGCTTCATGCCGACCGCCGAGAATGCCGCCTGGAAGCGATCCAGGGTTCGCGGCGCGATGGGCTCGCTTCCGTTGACCATGGCTGCAACGGAGCCGAGTGTCAGAGCGGCCCGTTCTTCGGCAGTCACCCGTTCGACACAGTAGTCATAGGCGAAGTTGGGTGCCGCGGTGATGGCCCCTTTGTGCTCAGAGAGCAGGCTCAACCAACGGCCCGGTTGTTGGATGAACGCCAGGGGATCCATGAGCACCGAAGGGATATGCCCCATGATGGGCAAGGCGACCGCAAGCACGAGGCCCATGTCATGGTAAAGCGGCAGCCATCCCACAGTACAGTTGCGCCCCCGGCGGATGTCGTAAGCATCAAGCGCCTGCCGAGCGTTGATGCACACGTTGGAATGTGTGATCTCCACGCCTGACGGAATCCGGGTGGAGCCGGAGGTGTACTGCAGGTAGGCCACATCACCGGGTTGGGGGTCTCGATCCTCGACAGGAGGCTGTTGCGCGGCCTCCTGCACATCCGATTCAGTGACGACACCGCAGCCGGACACGATTCCTTGGGCGGCGCAGAAATCCGTGAGTGGCCGGCGGTGGTCCTCCACGCTCAGCATCAGGACGGGGGCCGCGTCCTGAAGGACGGCGGCAAGTTTGTCCTTGTGGCCTGGAAGGAACGGGGTGAACAGCGGGACGGCGATCGCTCCCGCGCAGATGGCACCCAGGAAGCCGACGATGTATTCGAGGGACTGCGGCGCGACGATCGCGACCCTCTCACCGGCAGCACCCATGTGTCGCAGGCCTGAGGCTGTGACGCGTACCCGGGTATTCAGTTGCTTCCAGGTCAGCGATGTGACTGTTCCCCGGCTGTCAGTGCTGTGGTCGACGAACGTGAAAGCCGTTTCCTCCGGCGTGCATGCGGCCGTGTGGGCGAGCTGCTGGCTGAGTGTCTCTGTCACCGACGATGGCACTGACTCACCGACCTTCATTTCAGCATGGCAAAGAGCCCCGGGATCAGTCGGGCACAGCCGAACGGGATATCACACGCTGCAGTTGCCTGATTGGGAATGCAAAGCAGCACAAAGAGTGAAACACGACACCGACCCCTTCTCTACATGACACGCCGCCACCTGGACGGCGGGCGGCCCGTACACCGGCCAGCGGGTTTTGAGAGCGCGCCTATAGCAACGCCCCCAGGTGCCGGGCCAGTTGTTTCGAATTGCCGGCCTCGGAGGGCGTGAAATCGCGGGGCCCGCAACACTGCGGTCGTCTCGGTAGGCCAGTCGAATGAACTGTCGTGGCGGCGCTCCGAAGGGCTGCGCTTCGAAGACGACGGCGGCTCCTCGCAGATGGCACCCGCTGCTCCCCAGACAAGTGGGGCAGACCCCGGCTTCTCCTGACCCCATGACCGCGACCTGCCGAGAGCAGCTCGCCGCGCCGATCGTGCCCCTGTGAGACAACCTGAACGTGGCACAAAGACGCCCAGATGCAAGCGCCTCGACACGCCCCGACCGCCTGTTGCGCCCATCGGCCGGGGCCAGCGCAATATCCAGTGCCGGGGCAATCTCGTTGATGAATATCTGAGCGAAACCGGCCTCACCGCGGCGAGGCAGAAAGGCCAGTAGCTGACCGTCTCGACGGATTGGTTGCCGACACAAATGTCAGGAGCATCGTGACAGGTAGGGAATCATGGGTCGACTACGTGTACTAAGCATCGTCACAGCTGTCGTTCTCTCGACCTTCTTGACGGCCCTGGACAACACCGTAGTGAATCTCGCCCTCCCGCAGATGCGCACTGAACTCGGCCTGACAGACACTGATGTGAAGTGGGTGGCGACCGCATACCCTCTGGCCCTTGCCAGCTTCTTACTGTTTGCCGGGCGCCTGACGGACGGAAAGGGTCGACGATGGTCCCTGCTGACAGGTGTCGCCGTATTCACGGTGTCGTCGGCCTGCTGCGCTTTGTCGACCACGGGAGTGATGCTGGCCTGCCTCCGCGGTGTCCAGGGCGGCGGTGCCGCGTTCATCTTGCCCGCGTCACTTGCCATGATGTCGCACGATCTCCCAAGCCGGGTACGGACTGCGGGCTTTGGCGCAACGACTGCCGCGATGGCCTCTGCTTTGGCCTTCGGACCTGTGATCTCCGGCGTCGTCACGCAGCACCTTGGATGGGAGTGGCTGTTCGTCATGAACGTCCCGCTCGGCGTAGCCAGCTTCGTTGTCGGTGCCCTCGCCCTGCCCAGCGGCCCTTCTCGTCCACAACAGGGCACACATGATGTAGCCGAAGGGTTGCATCGTCATATCGCACTGGCGTGCCTGTCCATCGCCTCCTTCGTCTACTGCCTGATCCAAGCGCCTTCCACGGGGCTCGGTGAGCCGTCCGTGATGGTCTCTGGGATCGCCGCCGTCAGCGGTGCGATCGTGCTGGCGTGCAAGAAGCGCAGCAGGCGCAGCAGTAGCCCCGCGGTGGGGCAACTTCTTCGAGCCCGACCCTTTGCGGGCGGGCTCATCACCCAACTCCTGTGGGGCCTGGGAGTGACCGGTGTGTACTTCTATACGTCCCAGTTCCTGCAGAGTGCCCTACACCTCAGCCCGACAGAGGCTGGGCTGACATTCACTCCGGTGGTTTCGGCTCTCTTCCTCACGGCCCCATTCGTTTCCGTCATGGCCAAGCGGTGGGGAGATGGTCAAGTCGCCGCTACAGGTCTGATGTCAGTTGCCGCGGGACTGCTGCTGATCGCCCTCGGCAGTCTTCAGGGCAAGCTCCTCGGCCTCATGCCCGGCCTGGCAGCGGTAGGAGCGGGCTCCGCCTTGGCTCTTCCTCTGACAACCCGCGCCCTGGAATCTTCACCCGTCCACCTGTCCGGGTTCGCCGCCGGCCTGTTCAGCGCTACCCGCGAACTGTCTGGCGTGCTCGGTATTGTCTTGGTAGGTGCAGTAGTGACCGTTGGAGATTATGCGTCCGTGGCTCGGGGAGCCACACAGGGGCAGGCATTCCTGACGGGCTACCAGCTCGGTCTCTGTGTGGCAGCGGCACTCGTGGCAACCGGAGCACCCGTGGCCGTATGGGCCCTTCGCCCCATCAAGCGCACGCCCTAGTGTCAGGCGCTTTGGGCGAGACGCCGGACGTCTTCCAAGGCGCTGGCTCTGCGGTGCCGGATCGTGCTGGAATGGCAGATCCAGTGGCTGGACGGTCGGTGCCGGTGCTGCACCGCCACGGCGAGGTGATCGCACCTCACCCCCACCAACGACTTCTGGCTCAACCAGGTCGAGCGATGACTCGCAAGGGTTGTCGCCTACGGCTATCAGCAGGGCGTGGCACGGCCCGGGCCATCCGGGACAGCCCTCGCGATGGGATGCGCGAGCAGCCGAAGCGTGCAGACTGTCGTCTCGGCTGCCGCGCTGCCTTCACAAGGGGCCCAGCTCCGCCGTACTGGTCAACGCGCCGTGCACCCTGCGCGAGACGCTGGAACCGCGGTGGACGCGCGCATCCGGCGAGCGGTGACAGTTGTGGGCACTACCCGAACAAGCAGGATGTCCCGAGGCGCGTCGACATGGCGCTGCCCGCTGTCACCGAAGGTGAGCCAGGGCCGCTGATCTGACGGACCCGGACGGAGCCGAAGGCCGTGCGGATCTCTGCTTTGTGATCGTTTATTTGTCGATGTCAACGGTGTTGCCGGAGTCGCTCACGGAGAAGTTGATCAGCCCGTTGCACAGCAGGAAACACCCGCCGGGAGTGGGGCCTGGTGCCAGCGGCGTGACCTGGACGGTGGTGGTGTTGCTGGAGGCGTCACACTCCGCGTTGCCGTTGTAGGCGGCGGTGATGTCGTGCGAGCCCGTGGTGGTGAACGTGGTGGTGTAGCTGGCCTGGCCGTCCGCACTGACGGGCACGGTGTCGAGCAGGGTGGGGCCGTCGAAGAACGTCACGCCGAGGCCGCCGCTGGGGTCGGCGGTACAGTCGACCGTGGCCGTCAGCAGCACCTGGGAACCCGCCACCGCGGACGATGGAATGGCCGTCACCGTGGTGCTCGAGGCTACGGCCCAGGCAGGCGATGCCAGGCCCAGCACGGCGGCCAGGGCTGTGGCGACGACCAGTCGCCCTCTACGCGGTGTGATCCTCACTGGTTCGGCTCCTTGTACTCGCCGGATCCGCGGACTGCGGATGCCGTGCAAAGCCTCACGCTAGGAGGATCTCTGTTGCCGTCCCTGGAAGGAGCGCCCGTAAGTAACCTGATTGGATCATCTGCATGAACCCGGTCGTCGTACAGACGAGCGTGGGGGCGGTCATGTTCCACCACGTACGAGGTGTGGGCGGCGGCGGCTGCCCCGGGATCTTTGGATGTCAGATGCCAGGCGGGGCGTTGCGGGTGTAGGTCAGCCCGGGGGCGGTACCGCCCGCTGTGGTGACGGTCACGGTGACTGGACCTGCCGGTCCTGCGGGTGCGACCGCCGTGACCTGCGTGTTCGACACGACGGTGAACGGCGCGGTCACAGCCCCGAAGACGACGGCTGAGGCGGTGGCCAGGTTCGTCCCGGTGAGGGTGACTACGGTGCCCGCGGACGTTGGACCACTACTGGGCACCAGTACTGTCAGGGCGGGGCTGGGGATGTAGGAGAAGGCGACAGGGTTGCTCGCGCCCCCCGGGGTGATCACCGTGATCGGTGAACTGCCCGTGCCTGGCGGGGCGATGGCCGTGATCTGCGTCGCCGACACCACGGTGAAGGAGGCGGCGTTGGTGTTGTCGAACCACACGGTGCCGGCGTTGAGCAGATTGTTCCCGGTCAGTGTGACGGTCACTCCTCCGGCCGTCGGGCCCCGGGCGGGTTCGGCACTGCTCAGGACGGGAGGCGCCGCGTAGAAGAAGAAGGCGTCCGGGGCGCTGGTGCCCCCCGGTGTCGTGACGGTCACGACGGCGGCCCCGGCGCTTCCTGCAGGTGTCACGGCAGTGATCTGGCTGGCCGAGTTCACGGTGAACGACGTCGCCGGGACCCCGGCGAAAGTGACCGTGGTGGCCCCGGTGAACCCGGTTCCTGCGAGGGTGACACTGGTGCCACCCGACGTCGGGCCGTTGCTCGGGGTCAGGCCCGTGACCACCGGTGTCGGCGCCGCCACGTAGGTGAACGTCACCGAGTTGCTGGTGCCGGTTGGATTGACGACGGTCACCGCCGTGGCTCCCGCGGCGTGGGGAGGGCTCACGGCGGTGATCTGGGTGGCCGAGTTGACGGTGAAGGAGGTGGCATTAGTGCTGCCGAACCGTACGGCGGTGGACCCCGTCATCCCAGTGCCGGTGAGGGTGACCGTGGTGCTCCCGGTAGTGGGCCCCTGCGCGGGACTGATGGTGCTGATCGTGGGTGGCATGACGATGCCCTGCCTTTCTGCAGGCCTCGAGATGATCATTCGTGAATTCAGCGGGTCCCTGTGCTCCGCGACGGCCGCGGCTTGGCGTCAGCAGGGGGAGGCTCCTACGGCAGCTTCGGTCCCGTGAGGACCTGGCACCGTATGTGAGGGTCGAATGCCCGAACGACATACCGGCGGCCACTGCTGGCCCAACGCCGTTTGTCGTGACCGCGTTGCCGCCGGGAAAAGCGCCGGTAGCCGGCCCGAGCGAGGACTTGAGCGAAGCACCGACGCAGAAGAACGGCATCGGGTTGCCCGTGCCGTCCGCGCTGGTCATCCTCTCGCCGGCACTGCCGGCACCCGAGCGCGACACTGCGGTGCCAGACAGGTTCGTATGGGAGTGATGGTCGCCAGAGCACCGTCGCCGGTGGATGCCTGGTGCGAAGAGACAGGCATGACAAGGCTCCTCGTTGACAGAACAAGGCCAGACACATCGAATCCCCGGGGACCACGGAGGTCCTGCGCGGAAGACCCACGGAGGGAGTCGGCATCCGAACTGTGCAGCCGGGGTGGCGGAGTTCCGCCGTCGGTGCACAGAAAAGAACCGGCACATGCCGCCCGTGACGTGATCTCCGGTCAAGGGATGGGCGGCCCGCCGGTTCGTTGTTTCAAGTACTCCACAGGGAACCGCCTTTCGCAAGGGGGCGATACAACTCAATGGATGCTTGAGCATGTTCATTGCGGGCGCCTGTGTACCACCGGCTTGCGCGCCTGCCCTGCGACCGGCCTGACCCCAGTGGGTCGAACGCAGCGCGGATTATGCCCCGGATCCGCGGAATCGGGCATCCAGAAGTAAGGGCCGCGGAGCGCCCAACTGTCCAACGTCAGCGACCAGACGAACTCGTTCCTGTGGTGCCAACCCCTTATCGAAGCAGGGCAGTTGCCCGGCACCAACAGAACCGATCAGTCCGGACTCGCTGCGGCCGGCACACGCATGAGATGTACTCCATTCGGGTGATGTGCGGGATGGCCTCTTGTCACCCATTTGGGGCTGTGGGTCACTGAGAGTGTGAACCGGCGGGCTGCCCATCCCGTGCCGGGGTGAACGTTGAGACAGGCAGCCCTTGCCGGTCTTCTCCTTGCCCAGGGAGATGACGCAGGCTGCTGTGCTTGCCGCCATTCCGCGGCGGGCGGCTCTTCCTTCACTCTGGGCCCGGCACTGACGGCGCCTGAAGGCGTCGGGAAGAGAGCAGGTGCTTGTCGCCTGCGGCCCGGCTCCGCGATGCTGCGCCCCGGTGGTCAGGTCCCCCATGCCGGTTCCTCGCATGTCCCCATCGATCAGCGAGGAGTGTCCTCATGCCCATTTCTCCGAATCAGGGTTCCACCGGTGGCGGAACCCTGGTGACCATCACCGGCACAAACCTGTCCAACACCAGCGCGGTGACCTTCGGCAGCAAGCGGGCCACAAGCGTCACCAACGTCTCGCCGACCCAGGTCACCGCTGTTGCCCCCTCGGGGACCGGCACGGTCGGGGTGACCGTGACCACCCCGGGCGGGACCAGCAACCCGGTGCCGTTCTTCTACGTCGGCGCCCCGTTCAAGTCCTCCCTGGGTACAAGCTCCGGGGCGCTGGCCGGAGGCAACAGCATCACCATCAACGGCACCGGCCTGTCCACGGCCACGAGCGTGTCCTTCGGCGGCGTGACCGCCACGCCGACGGTGAACTCCGACAGCTCGCTCAGCGTCACGGTGCCGGCAGGGGCGGCGGCCGGGCCGGTGGCGGTCAGCGTGACCACCGCCGGGGGCACCAACAACGGCCTGACCTACACCTACATCGACGACCCCACGATCGGCACGCTCAGCCCGACTTCGGGTCCCACGTCCGGTGGTACGGCGGTGACCATCACCGGCACCAACCTCGACAGCACCGAGTCGGTCACCTTCGGCGGCACCCCGGCGCCGTTCTCGGTGATCAACACGACCACGCTGTCCGCGGTCACCCCGCCCGGCGCCGCCGGGGCGGTCGACGTGGTCGTCACCAACCCCGCAGGGTCCGCCACCGCGACCGCCGCGTTCACCTACGTCGCCGGCCCCGGCATCTGACCCTCCCCGGCCTTCGCTGAGCGAAGGCAATGACCCGTCCGGGCGGCAGCCCCCCTGCGCCCGGACGGGTCTCATCCTTCTCCGGATGTAGTGCGTGGCACGCCATTCCCAGGCGACGACGGCCGCGGACCGGCCCGACAGTCTGATCGCCTCGGCGTCAGTCAGAGCCAGGACGGCACAGTAATCGCAGGTCACGTCGCCCAGGTGCGATTGCAGAGTGGAGCATCGGAGATGCGCACCCGCCATCCCTTGATCACGAACTTCACTCGAAACGAGACGCGCCCTTCACCGTTTCGGTCGGGGTTACCATAAAAATCACAGTCGGCCGAGATGCCCATAAAGCAATACGTAAGTGTTGTGGTTGATCGGCATTCCCCGCCTCATACGATGGCCTGTAGGTCTGCCCGATACCTGCACAACATGTTTGTCTGGCTAATCATTCACCCGTTCGCGGCGCATCCGCCAACGAGGGACGCCGTTAGTCGCTACATGACGAAGGCAATCGAGGAACAGACCATCGGCCCTCTCCCGAAGCGGACTCGCCCGAACGATGTCCGCGTCACACGACTGGGCTCTTTCACCTACATTCCGAAACCCGCCAGCGACGAAACGATGAACGGGGTTCTCGCAAAGGGGGGACTGTCCATCACGCTTGATCTGATCGATGAGGACCTGCATGATTTCGTGCAGGCTTTGAGTGTTCTGGAATGTGGTCTTTCAAGACGCTGGATGAAGCTGGAAGCCTGAGTGTCGACACGAAAAGACGGGCCACCACGCCATGCACGAAGAAGGACCAATCCCCTATTCCGATTTCTCCGCCGAATTTTTGCACGGCTATAAGGATGTCAACGAATATCAGAATCCAGTTGGAATTCTCTATCCTCCTTTGACGCCGCCGGAGTCAGGCTGGGATCCTGCAGAAGAGCTGGCCTTTATGCTGCGCGATGCTGTCGAGGCGGAGCAGGCCAGAATTCCGGCCGCACGAGGCGGGGAACCTGCGGATGCGAGGTCCCATCGGGAGAACTTGGTACAGATCACCGCAGAGTTGCCACCCGTCAAGGCCGCGGCCCCGGGCCATCGCAGGACTCGGGCACCACGCAGAGACAAGTTCCTTACTCTCAGTTACTGCATTGGCGCAGTGGTGGCCGTCATCGCGGCGACGGTCAGCGTGTTCGGTGGGGTGATTGCCTACGATCCGCTGCTGTTCATCGCCGCGGGCCCCACCGCCAGCAGCGTCGTCTCCTGGTGGCCTCTCCTGATCTTCGGCCCCTGGTTGGTGGCGTCGCTGTCCATCCTGCGTCACGCGCTGCACCGGAGCCGGTCCTTGCACTCCTGGTGCGTGGTCTTGGTGTTCTCGTCCATCGCCATGGCCTTGTGTGTCGCCCAGGCCCCAAACGACCTCATGGGCAGAGCGGCGGCTGCGATGCCGATCTTCGCGTCCTTGACCTGCTTCCAGCAGTTGGTACGCCAGATCACCCTGACCAGGCCACCCCGGCGTCCATTGCGCCGACACCGACTGCAGCCGACGGAGGCACCCGTTGATGGAGTGCCGTCGAACAGCGGGCCTCAGACCTCCGTCAGGTGACACTGCCACCGTGGCCCATGCGACCTGCCCCAGGCACGCGTCGAGTGGGTCACCGCGCTCAGCTCACGCGGGAGGGTGGCCGCCACCAGCGCCAGAAGCAGTCACCCGGACAGGACCCAAACGGTGCCGCCACTGCTTCGCCGACAGCGGCGGCACCGGGGAGCCTCCGGCCCAGGCGGCGACGTGGGAAGGACCGGATGAGCCCACACCGCAACCCTGCAAGCGGCGCCGCCCCGGCGCCAGCGGTGCGCCGCCGAACGGAGGAGCACATGCTGCGCCCATTTTCCTGTCTTTGCCGGACATCGGTTCCCGTCCAGGTGCAACGCTGACTACCTGGTCGTGGATGGTGACCCGGCAAGCGCGGCAGCCTGCAGGGCTCTTTCCAGCAGGTCCGGGGAGTGCAAAGTCCCCGTTCCATTCGGTGGAATGACCCATTCCAGATGTCCGGTGTCACGGTAAGGGGGCGGAACCGCAACCCAGCATCCCTTGCCGACGTGGCGGACACCGACGCCGATCCACTGGCCGGCCTGGCCGGGAGGCAGGAAGAAGCCCACCCTACGAGCTCTTCTGTGCCTGAGGACGGGGCCGGGAGTGTGCAGCGGGTCCTCCCACAGGACGTTCAGAGCAAGCAGCCCGAGGCTTTCGGGGACACTGAGAACGTTCCAGTAGCGCCCGGCTTCCAGCAGGGTCGTGCCCGTTCCGGAGTCCCATTGCCGTTTGCACGCTCGGGGGTCGGAGGAGGCCGCGGCAAGCCACTCCACACTGCGCATCCATGCTGAGTTCCACATGTGATCTCCTGAAAGGCCTCGTCGAGAACGCGCCATACCCATGGCTGTGCACCGAGTACGTATCTGCAGGTCAAACGGTGATCATGCTGATGGTTGCCGGAAGGCCGGGGGAAGGGTGGCGAACCCTGGCGCTTCGGGGATCACCGTTGTGGGTGACAGCAGGCAACCAGAACATCGGCAATGTCGCATGATGCCCCGGTTTGTGCTCGCGAGGTTCCAGGCGGTGAAGGCCGTTGAGCGCCGCAGGTCTCGCGAACTCGAGCGAGTGCCGGTTTACGTGACCTATCGCGATGCGAATTCCCACACCATGGGACGCACATGGCGTTCCGGTGCGTAGCGTGTTCAACGGTTCGGAATTTACGGGTACACTTGCAGTGTTACACGCGGGCATATGGTGGCCGCAGCACGCTCCCTAAAGAGATATGTAGCTTACCGGTTAATCGCGCTAACCATGTCTGACTCCATGCAAATGGACCGGCCGGTGCTTCATCGGACCGGATCCTCGCGTGGAGTTGCCGAGCGGGCCCGACTGTCTCCCTTTCCGGTCGGGCCCGCTCAAGGTCGATTCGAACTTTTATCTACGGAACGCCCTGAGGCGGTGCTCACCGATCTTCTCCCGGGCGTTCGGATCGGTAACACCCAGGCCCGAATGAGGGGCGAGGCACAACACGCCTACCTTGCCGATGTGCTGATTTGTTTGAACGCTGCGGGCCGCAACCCCGACTTCATCCAGGGTGTATGTTGCGGAAAGAGCCGGCACCACATGCCCCAACGCGATGAGTCTATTGACCTCACACTGCTCGTAGAGGTTGGCGCCGTGGCTCCCGATGATCCTCTTCAGGCGCATCCAAAGGTATCTGTTGTCATAGAGGTGCTCGTAACCTGTGCTCGATCCACAGGTCACGACGGTGCCCCCACGCCTGGCAAGGAAGACGGAAGCGGCAAAGGTCTTCCTACCGACGTGCTCGAACACAATGTGCGGGTCCTCTCCGACCATGTCGCGGATGGCTCGTCCCATCCTTTTCCACCCCTCGGGCTGCTGCAGAATCGCGGGGTCACCATCCTCGAGGTCGGCGCGGTTGATGACCGCATGGCATCCGAGCGCCTTCAACAGCTCTGCTTTTTCAGCCGAGTTGACAACGCCGACAGGGATCCCGCCGCCGTTGAGGACCAGCTGAACGGCGTAGGATCCCAGCCCTCCGGTAGCGCCCCAGACAAGGACAACGTCTCCTTGCTTCATCTGCGCTCCGCGGTCGCTCACCAACATTCGGTAAGCAGTGCTTGCGCATAGCGGATTGACCGCCGCCTCCTCCCAGGTCAGAGCAGCGGGCTTAGGCATCAGCTGACTGGCCCGCACCACTGCATAATGCGCCAGTCCTCCAAAATTGGTCTCGAAACCCCAAGCCTTCTGTCCCTCTCCAAGCATTCCGTCCCGATGGGTGTCGTGGTCCTGCTCGTCGACGTAGGCGGGAGAAATCACAACATGATCACCCACCTTCCACTTTCGTACGGAGGAACCTGTCCTGACGATGACTCCCGATGCGTCAGATCCGACGATGTGGTAAGGCAAGTCGTGACGCTTCTCCCAGCCGCCGGCCTTGCCCATCTGCTTGAGGAACTGGAATGTGGGGATCGGTTCGAACATGGCCGTCCACACAGTGTTGTAGTTAATCGAACTGGCCATGACGGCAATCAATGCCTCATCGGGCGCCAGATCGGGCATGGGTACCTTGTCAATGACAATGGACTTGCGTACGTCCTTGTCCTCCATGGACTGAAAGACATCGGTGTCTTCCTCGCGCACAGTGGCCGCCGGGAAATAGTCCGGGACCGGCAGGCCTTCCAGGTCCGCTGCCTCGGCACCAGCGATGACTGCTTCGGACATGGACGTCTGCATCATGACTCCCTATTGACCAACGTCGGCGACGTTACTGCTCCCGCACTTTCAGGAAGCCCTCACCCAGCCAGCAGCGCAAGCGCAAGAAATGCAGTGTGCTCGAGCCCCCGGCAAAAATCCCAGGTCAACTGGGCAGTGCACACTCCCGGTCCGCCAGGTTCTCCTTCCCGGATGGAGCAGGCCGCCACACCTGTGCGCGCACCGCGCGACGCTGGAGACGGCGCCGGCTGGGGGTGCGCACGAAGCGACCCCGGAGAACGCTCCGCCCCGCCGGGATTCACCTGCGGCCATTGGGGTGAAGGGGAGCAACCACGCGGTGCGGGCGGAGTTGTTCAGAGCGCTCCGGTGGACGGGGTTACTCCAGAAGGGACCAGCAAGTGATCAAGAAGGTTATGGCTGCCGCGGTGGTCGCCGCTTCCGTTGTCGGAGCCTCGGCGGTCTTCGCGCCCCAGGCGCTGGCCATCGGGAACGACGGTGGCGTCAGCACCGCCAACGGCAACGGTGCCGCGCAGATCTACGGCAACCAGGCGACGTACGGGAACATGAGCCCGCAGATGGCCCTCATCCAGGGTTCGCTGAACAAGCCCTGCCTCGCCCTGCCCACGAAGGTCAACACCCAGTCCTTGACGGCGGTCACCACCGCCCTCCAGGACGTCCCGATCCTCTCGGCTCCGCAGAACCAGCAGTGCACCGAGAACTCCACCCAGGCCAAGGGCGACGAGCCGCTGTCGCACATCCTGGACAACATCCCGGTCCTGTCCGGCAACGGTTCCCGCCACAGCTGATCGGGTGACGCACGCAGCGGGCCGCCGAATTCTCGGCGGCCCGCTCGCCTACCTTCCTCGCATGGCGAAAAACCCTTTCCGTTTCCGGAAGTCACTGCGGCGCATGCTCATTCCGGGAATGGTGCTGCTGGCTGCCGTCCCTCTTCTCGGTAACTCCGCGTTCCGGGCTCCCGCGAAAGCGGACCACGGAACGAACATCCTGCTGCTGGGAACCGACGGCCGCGACACCATCACACCCGAGGAAAAGCGGAAGTTCCACGCGGGTGGTGTCGCCTGCGACTGCACGGACGTGATGATGCTCGTCCATCTCTCCGAACGCCGGGACCGGGTGAGCGTGGTCAGTCTGCCGCGCGACTCCCTCGCGCAGATTCCCGCCCGGCGCGACGACTTCACCGGGAAACAGCTTCCGGCGCATCCGGCGAAACTCAACAACGCCTATGCCGAGGGCGGGGCCCAGCTCACCATTCGCACCGTGCAGGACATGACGCACGTGCCGATCGACCACTTCCTGCAGATCGACTTCCGCCGGTTCATGGACGCCGTCGACCAGGCCGGCGGGGTGGAGGTGTGCACAGCGCGCCCGCTGAAGGACTCGGCCACCAAGCTCGACCTCGCGCCCGGCCGGCACCGGCTCGGCGGCGGGCAGTCCCTGCAGTACGTCCGCTCACGTCATGTGGACGGTTCGGCGGACCTGGGCCGGATTCAACGCCAGCACCGGTTCCTGGTCGCGGCGTTGCGCGGACTCGTGTCCCGGCATGTGCTGACCGACCCGAAAGCGATGCTGCGCATCGGCCGCACCCTCCTCGGCGCCGCTTCGGTCGACCAGGGCTTCGGGACTGGTGACCTGGTGGAGCTGGCGTCCGTACTGAGCCGAGTGCCGCTGTCAGGCACCGAGTTCGCCACGGTGCCGATCGCCGGCTTCAACCCGGTCATCAAGGGCGTCGGCTCGACACTGCGCTGGGACACGAAGAAGTCCGACCAGGTGTTCGCCGACCTGCGTGCGGACCGGCCACTGATCGCGGCGGGACAGAACCCCCTCCCCAGCGATCCGCCGGACATGCGCTCCTCCCTGCCCGTCCGGGGAAGCTCACTCGCGTGTCGGTAACGAGATAACACTTTCTCCTCCACACTGGTCCGAATGGGGCAAACGGCGCAACCAAACCCCCACTCGGTGGTTGGTCAAAACGCGGCTCTACAACGGGGTCCGCTCTCCGAAACTCTGCACCGGAGTCCGCTCTCCGAAGGGAAAGAAACATGAAGAAGCTGTGGGCAAGCGCGGCCATCGCCGCCTCCATCGTCGGCGCCACGGCCGCGACCGCCGCCCCTGCCTTGGCGATCGGCAACGACAACGGGGTCACCACCGTCAACGGCAACGGCTCCGTCCAGAAGTACGGCAACCAGGCCACGCACGGCGACATGAGCCCCCAGCTCGCGCTCGTGCAGGGTTCGCTGAACAAGCCCTGCCTCGCCCTGCCCTCGAAGGTCAACACCCAGACCATCGCGTCGGTCACCACCGCCCTCCAGGACGTCCCGATCCTCTCGGCCCCGCAGAACCAGCAGTGCACCGAGAACTCCACCCAGGCCAAGGGCGACGAGCCGCTGTCGCACATCCTGGACAACATCCCGGTCTTTTCCGGCAACGGCGCCAGCAACAGCTGACCGCAGCACCGCCGAAGCGGGCCGCCGAGCACCTCGGCGGCCCGCTTTCGTGTGCCCGGGCGGCTACTTGGCGTACAGCGCCTCGATCTCCTCCGCGTACGCGGCCCGCACGGCGTGCCGTTTCACCTTCAGGGACGGGGTGAGCAGGCCGTTCTCCTCGTTGAACTCGCCCTCGACCAGCGTGAAGGCGCGGATCGACTCGGCGCGCGAGACGGCCTCGTTGGCGTAGTCGACGGCCCGCTGGACGTCGGCGCGCATCCGGGGGTCGCGTACCACCTCGGACATCGGGGTGTCGGCGGGCAGCCCGCGGACGGACAGCCAGTGGGCGACCGCCTCGGGTTCGAGGGTGATCAGGGCGGCGACGAAGGGTCGGTTGTCGCCGACGACGACGCACTGGCCGATCGGCGGGCGGCTGCGCAGCCGGTCCTCCAGGACGGCCGGGGAGACGTTCTTGCCGCCCGAGGTGACGAGGATGTCCTTCTTGCGGCCGGTGATGGTGAGATAGCCGTCCTCGTCGAGCACGCCGAGGTCGCCGGTGGCGAACCACTCGTCCTGGAGCACGGCGTTGGTGGCCGCCGGGTTGTTCCAGTAGGCACCGAAGACGATGCCGCCCTTGATCAGGACCTCGCCGTCGTCGGCGATGCGCACCGCGGTGCCGGGGACGGGCTGGCCGACGGTGCCCGGGCGGGGCCTGAGCGGGGGCACGATGGTGGCGGCCGCGCTGGTCTCGGTCAGGCCGTAGCCCTCGTAGACGATGATCCCGGCCGCGTAGAAGAAGAGGTTGAGGTTGCGGTCGAGCGGGGAACCGCCGCTGATGGCGTAGCGCATGCGGCCGCCGAGTTCCTTGCGGACGCGGCGGTAGACCAGCAGGTCGTACAGGGCCCAGGCGGCGTACAGGGCGGGGCCCGGGCCCTTG
Organism: Streptomyces sp. NPDC005799; assembly: GCF_040630525.1. Lineage (NCBI taxonomy): Bacteria > Bacillati > Actinomycetota > Actinomycetes > Kitasatosporales > Streptomycetaceae > Streptomyces > Streptomyces sp. NPDC005799. The sequence goes on along the minus strand of NZ_JBEXXQ010000001.1, from coordinate 137,100 downwards.
CCCCGGTCGAGGAACTTGTCGAGGTACGCCGCTCCGAAGCGGACGCCGACACGGTCGGCGCGGTCGAAGGAGGCGCCCCGGCCGATCTTCTCGGCGGTGGCGCGGCCGGTGTCGTGGATCTTCTCGAAGAGATACGGCACGCCGACCAGGAAGGTGGGGCGGAACTCCTTGAGGGCGGGCCGGAGTTCGTCGGGCTTGATGCTGGGGCAGTGGCCGATCTCGATGCGGGCCATCAGACAGGCGATCTGCAGGGTGCGGCCGAGGATGTGGGCGAGCGGGAGAAAGAGGAGGGTGGAGGCCTGCTGACGAGTGACCTCCTTGAAGATGGGGTGCAGCAGCTCGACCGTGTTGGCGGCCTCGGCGTGCAGGTTGGCGTGGGTGAGCACACAGCCCTTGGGCCGGCCGGTGGTGCCGGAGGTGTAGCAGATCGTCGCGATCGTGTCGGGCGTCAGGGCGGTACGGCGCTTGGTGACCTCCTCGTCGGGGACGTCCCGGCCGAGGACGGTGAGCTCGGCGAGCGCGTCTTCGTCCAACTCCCAGGTGCGGGGCGGGGTCTGGTGGCCGGCGGTTCCGGTCGTCACCGTGGCGGTGTTGTCGGCGGTCTCGGTGACGACGAAGCGGGCGCCGGAGTCGCGGACGATCCACTCGACCTGCTCGGCGGAGGAGGTGGCGTAGACCGGGACGGTCTGGCCGCCGGCCGCCCAGATGGCGAAGTCGAGGACCGTCCACTCGTAGCGGGTGCGGGACATCACCGCGACCCGGCCGCCCGGTTCGAGGCCGGCCGCGATCAACCCCTTTGCCACGGCGCTCACTTCGCGGGCGAAGGCGGCCGCGGTGACCTGCTGCCAGGTGCCGTGCAGCTTGCGGCGCAGGATCACGGCGTCCGGGGCCTCGGCCGCGTTGGTGTAGGGCAGGTCGGCGGTGCTTCCGGTGGTGGGTGTCCTCGCCATCGGCGCGGTGCGGGCCTCGCACACCGTGCCGGACGTGTCCCTGACGACCTCGACCCTGGTGCGCGCGGCCAGGTCACCGCGTTGTTTCGCCCGCTTCAGATCCTTGCGTACGCCCATGACGGCTCCCGGTCGGCTCGGACTGGGAGCACAACTTACTCGCAAGTAAGAAAGAGTCAATGGGCCGGATCATTTCATGCTGCTCGCCTCGTCGATCGCCTCCGCCAGCCGGTCGACGTCCTGGTCCTCGGTCTTCTTCGCCAACGCGTGGGCCCGCTCACCGAGTTCACCGAGGCCGGGGTTGCCGGGGAGGGAGCCGACGTCGTCGGCCTCGGAGGCGCGGGTGCGCAGGGTGTCGGCGAAGTAGGCGGCGATCGCGGTGACCTGGAAGCGGCTGGGGGCGCTCCACACGTCGTCGTGCAGGGCGTCGGTCTCCAGCTGGCCGGACTCCTCGTGCGGGGCGCGGGACTTCGGGTCGAGCCAGCGGACGCTCGCGGTGGCGAGGTGGCCGTCGGCGCCGGGCTTGGTGCGCACGGCGTACAGGGCGGTGACGGTGTGGCCGGGGCCGACCTCGCCGCCGTCGACGTTGTCGTCGCGGAAGTCCTCGTCGGCGACCTTGCGGTCGTCGTAGCCGACGAGGTGGAACTCGGCGACGGTCTCCGGGTCGAAGGCGACCTGGGCCTTGGCGTCCCGGGCGGTGAGCTCGATGTTCTGCGGGAGCTGGTCGACGAAGACCTTGCGGGCGTCGTCCTCGCCGGAGACGTAGGCGGTGTGGCCGTCGCCCTTGTCGGCGAGGCGTTCCATCAGGGCGTCGCCGTAGTCGCTGCCGACGCCGACGCCGAAGAGGGTGATGCCGTGGTCGCGGCGTTCGCGGGAGACGCGTTCGAGGATGGAGTCGGCGTGCGTGTCACCGGTGTTGGCGAGACCGTCGGAGATCAGTACGACCCGGTTGGTGGCGCCCTCGCGCAGGCCGTCGGTGGCGGTGGCGTAGCCCTTCTCGACGCCCGCGCCGAGGTTGGTGGAGTCCTCGGTCTCGAGGTCGTCGACGGCGTCGTGGACCCTGCCGCGGTGGCCGCCGAGGCGGGTCATCGGCAGGACGGTCCGCGCCTCGTCGCTGAAGGTGACCAGGGCGACCGAGTCGTCGTCGCCGAGCTGGTCGGTCATCGTGTCGAGGGACTTCTTCGCCAGGTCGAGGCGGCCGGGCTCACCCATGGAGCCCGAGACGTCGACGACGAACGTGAGCGCGGCGGGCGGACGTTCGCCGGAGTCGGCGGCGCGGGTGGCGAGGCCGACACGGACCAGGGACCAGGCGGAGCTGTCGGTGCGGGCCCCGTCGACGGTGACCGAGAAGCCGTTGCCGTCGGGGCGGTCGTAGTCCTGGCGGAAGCTGTTGACGAACTCCTCGGGGCGCACCTGCGAGGGGTCCGGCAGCCGGCCGTCGGCGAGGACCCGGCGGGCGTAGCCGTAGGAGGCGGTGTCGACGTCGAGGGCGAAGGTGGAGAGGTGGTCGGCGGACGGGCTGTCGTCCGGGCTCACTCCGCGCTGCTCCCCGGCCGCCGCCGAGCCGGCCGGGGCCGGGAGGCCGCCGGTGCGGTTCGAGCGGTCCGCCGAACCGGTGTTGCTGTCCTGGCCCGCGCTGCACGCCGTGAGCAGCAGGCCGCCCGTCGCCGCGAGGGCGAGCAGGGCGACGCGCAGCCGTCGGGTACGACGGTGTGCCGTGCCGGGCCCTGGTGTTGGATACCGCTGCTTCATCTTCCGTGCCCCCTCTGCCGATTGACCGGTGGTTCGAACGGCCGTATTGGCGTCGCCGTCTGTGACTGTGACGGCGGAGGGGGTCGGAACGTGCGTGACGAACCGTTGCGGATGGATCTCGAAGCGGCCACGATCATGGCCCGCCGAGACCGGTGGGTGACCCTCCGTTGACCTAGGAGACCACGTCCTTGCGGGCGAAACCGCGGAAGGCCAGGGCGAACAGGACGAGCGCGTACGTTATGGAAATCGCCGTGCCCTGGATCATGCCGGACCACTCCGGATGCGGCTGGACGGCGTCCGCCCAGGCGAACTGCCAGTGCGCGGGCAGGAAGTCCCGCCAGTGGCCGAGGGCGGTCACGGCGTCCAGGACGTTGCCGACGATGGTCAAGCCGACCGCGCCGCCGACCGCGCCGAGCGGCGCGTCGGTCTTGGTCGACAGCCAGAACGCCAGCCCGGCGGTGACCAGTTGGGACACGAAGATGTACGCCACCACCACCAGCAGGCGCTGCGTGGCCGTGCCGGTGTCCAGCGCGCCGCCGGTGGGGATCTGCAGCGGGCCCCAGCCGTAGGCGGCCGTGCCGACGGCCAGGGCGACCACCGGCAGCAGGATCATCGCGGCGAGGCTGAGGCCGAGTCCGACGACGAGCTTGGACCACAGCAGGCGGGCGCGCGGCACGGGCGCGGCCAGCAGGTAGCGCAGGGAGGACCAGCCGGCCTCCGAGGCGACCGTGTCCCCGCAGAACAGGGCGACCGGGATGACCAGCAGGAAGCCGGCCGACACGAACAGGTTGACGGCGGCGAAGTTGGCGCCGGACGCCGTCGCCGTGTCCATCAGCGTCACCTGGCCGTTGCCCTGGCTCGGGTTGCCGATCGCGAAGGCGATCAGCAGTACGAATGGCAGCGCGGCGAGGATCGCGCCCATGACGAGCGTGCGGCGGCGCTTCAACTGCCGTACCAGCTCGACCCGCAGGGGCAGGGTGCGGCCGGCCCGGTAACCGGAGGCGGTCTCGGTGCGCTCGACGAGCGTGCTCATGCGGAACCTCCGATCAGGGTGAGGAAGGCGTCCTCCAGGCGGCGGTGCGGGCCCACCGACTGGACGGGCACTTCGAGCCGAACGAGCTCGACGACCAGGCGCTGCGCGCTGCCGTCCGGGTCGAGCCGGACCAGGAGGCCGCCGTCGGCGGGCACCGCGGAGGCGACGCCCGGCAGGGTGGCGACCTTCTCGACGACCGGCTCCTCCACGGGCGCGGCGGTGCCGACGAGCAGGGTGTCGCCCGAGCCGATGATCTCCCCGACCGGTCCCGCCTGGACGAGCCGGCCGCGGTCCATGACGACCAGGTGCGTGCAGGACTGCTCGACCTCCGCGAGGAGGTGGCTGGAGACGATGACCGTACGGCCGGCGGCCGCGTAGCGGATCAGCACCTGCCGCATCTCGCGGATCTGCGGCGGGTCCAGGCCGTTGGTCGGTTCGTCGAGGATGAGCAGGTCCGGCAGGCCCAGCATGGCCTGGGCGATGGCCAGGCGCTGGCGCATGCCCTGGGAGTAGGTGCGCACGGCCCGGGCGAGCGCGTCGCCGAGCCCGGCGATCTCCAGGGCCTCCTGCAGATGGGCGTCCTCGGGCGGGCGGCCCGTGGCCTGCCAGTACAGCTCCAGGTTCTCCCGGCCGGACAGGTGCGGCAGGAAGCCCGCGCCCTCCACGAAGGCGCCGACCCGGGAGAGGACCGGGGCGCCGGGGCGGATGGCGTGGCCGAAGACGCGGATCTCGCCGGCGTCCGGCTTGATCAGGCCCATCAGCATGCGCAGGGTGGTCGTCTTGCCCGCGCCGTTCGGCCCCAGCAGGCCGAGGACCTGGCCCTTCTCGACGCGGAAGGTCACCTCCCGCACCGCGTACCGGTCGGCGGAGCGGGCGTACCGCTTGCTGAGGCCGGTGATCTGCAGCGGGATCTCGGCGAGGTCGGGGTCGGGCGGCGGTGCCGCGGTCGTGCGGCGACGGCTCGTCAGGAGCAGGGCCAGGGCGATGACCGCGCCGGCCAGCGGCAGCCACCACACCCAGGACGGCAGCGGGGCGGCGGCGGTCGTCACACCGGGGGCCGTCGGCACCGTGAGGTCGCCCTTCAGCGAGACGGTGTACCTCGCCGGGGCGGTCGGGGAGGCGTAGCCGAGGTCGGTGGAGGCGAGGACCAGGCGCAGCCGGTGGCCCTGCTCGACCTCGTGGTCGATCGCCGGGAGGGTGATCGTGACGTCCCTGCCGGCCTTGGCGCCCTCGACGCGGACGGGCGTCACCAGCTGCGAGGGCAGCACGGGGGTGCCGCCGCCGGGCCCGACGTCGTACACCTTCGCGAAGAGCACGGCGTCGTCGCTCGTCGACGTCATGTGCACGGTGACGGTCGGCGATCCGGTGACGCGCAGGCCGGTGCTGAGCGGCGCCGACTCGAACCGGGCGTACTGGCCGGGGAAGTCCAGCGAGACACCGACGCCGAGCGAGGACAGCTGGGCGAGGCCGCCCGCGCCGCCGAGGCCGGGCAGGGCCGAGACCCCGGGCGGGGTGGCGCCGGGCGGGTTGTCGAAGCGCTGCTGGGTGCCACGCAGGGCGACCGGGCGCCGCCCGCTCTCCAGGCCCGGGTAGGTGGTGTCGGTGGCGCCGCGCAACTGGGCCGCGCCGCTGGTGGAGTCGACGCCTCCGGTGCGGGTGACGCGGAAGGCCGGGCCGGTCTCGGCGCCCTTGTCGTCCTTGAGGTACCGGTCGAACCAGGCACGCACGCGTGACTGCGTCCGCCCGGTCTCCATGTCGCCGCCGTCGTGGCCGCCGGCGATCCAGTCGACGTCCACCGGGGCGCCGTTGGCGCGGATCGCCTTGGCGGCCGCGTCCGCCTGGCCGAGCGGGAAGAGGGAGTCGGTCTGGCCCTGCATCAGCAGGGTGGGCACCTTGATGCGGCTGCCGACGGCGGAGGGGGAACGGGCCTGGAGCAGCTCGCGGGCCTGGGCGTCGGGCCTGCCCGACTCGGCGACCCGCTCGTACATCCGGCACAGCTGCGGTTCGAACTTCGCGCAGCCGCCGCCGGAGTTGACGAAGATGCCGGCCCACAGCTTCTTGAAGACGCCGTTGGGGAACAGGGCGTCCGCGAGGTTCCAGTAGGTGATCGCCGGGGCGATGGCGTCCACGCGCTGGTCGTAGCCGGCGGCGAGCAGGGAGATCGCGCCGCCGTACGAGGCGCCGGCGACGCCCACGCGCGGGTCGCCGGGCTTGTCGAGCTGGACCTGGGGCTGCTTGGCCAGCCAGTCGATGAGCCGGGAGACGTCCGCGACCTCGCCCTTGGGGTCGTTGAGGCCGATTTTGCCCGTGGACCTGCCGAAGCCCCGGGCGGACCAGGTCAGTACCGCGTAGCCGTCTCTGGCGAGGTCCTCCGCCTGCTGCCGTACGTCCTGCTTGCTGCCGCCGAAGCCGTGGGCCAGCAGCACGGCGGGCCTGCGGCCGGCGGAGCCGGACGTGAAGTACGAGGTGTCGACGCGGACACCGTCGATGGCCATGATGCGGTCGGTCTCGTGCACCGGCGGCTTGCTGTCCGAGGCGACGGCCGTCCACGTTCCCGCGCCCGCGAGTACGACGACGGCGGCCCCGGCGGCCAGCAGCCGTCGGGGCCTCCGCAGCAGCCCTCGCCGGTGGGGCAGTCGAAGATCCATGCGTCAACGGTACGGGGCGTCGCTGACAGTGGGGGTAGACCCTGGGGGGAACTGTGGCCGTCGACGTACCGCAGTTGGTGTATGGCTGCGAGATCGATCGGTCCCGCGATCTGCCGAGTGCGGGTTCGTGGGGGTTGCTCGCGCAGTTCCCCGCGCCCCTTTGCGCCACGCTGCGCCGGTGACTGTGTGGGATCGGGAACTCGAAGAAAGAAGGGTCTTCACAGGCTGCCGCCTGTGAAGACCCTTCACCCCAACGTCACATTGGGAGACACCGAGGTGGGGCTTGCTCAGTGAATCACCGGCCCTCCCGGACAATTCCTCGGGTCGGCACTGCGCGAGGAGCGCTTGGTCAGGCGGCGGTCACACAAGCGTTGGCCTTGAGTGCCGCGCTGGTGGTGAGCACCGCGTTCAGCGCCAGAGTGATCTGGGCCTGGTTCGGCGGGACGGCCGTCACCGCCGCGACCAGGGCCTTGAGGTCCTGCTGGAGCTGAAGAGCGAGAGCCGCACAGATCGGAGTCACGGGGGGCGTCGGGAGACACAGCTGAGCCTGGAGCTGGACGACCGTGGCCTGGGCCGCGGTGATTGCCGCCTGGGCCGCGACGACATCGGGCGGCGTGGCGGCCAGAGCAGTCTGGGCGGCCTTCAGCTGCGTGGAAAGCTGAGCGCTCAGAGCGGCGCAGGTCAGCGACCTGGCCCCCTGGGTCTTCACTTCCTGAACGACAGGGACATGCTTGGTGATCTGCGGGGTCGTGGCCGCTGTGGCTGCCGGGGAGAGAGCCATAGCCAGGGAGGTCAGGACCGCGGCCGACGCGACCGCGGACCCGAAGCGCTTGAAGGATGGCATTCCGCGCCTTTCTCTGTGTGAATGAGGAAGCTGGTGGGGACGTCCCCGTGATTCAGGAAGCCCCGCAACGTGATCGGCGGCAATCCAGCCATCCTGTTCGCCCCGGGCCGCAGGAGGCGCCAGGAGACCGCGATCGACAGAAAACGCCAGGTCAGAAGCGTTTGGAGCACGAAATTCGTACCGCGGTTCCCATTACTGTGAATGAGTGGCCCGAAGGGCAACCAGCACGGTGGGCCCGGACCTGCCGCCATCTCGCCGGGCGCGCTGGGCGATCGAGGAGTGCTTCCAGGCCGCGACGAACGAGTGCGGCCTGGATCAGTACGAGGTCCGTCGCTACGTGGGCTGCTATAGGCACATCACTCGTGACACCCGGGGCCATCGGGCTCACAGGGGCGGAGGTTCGGCGACTCCTGGCAGCTTGTCGTGCCCGGCCCCCGCATCTGAGCGGACACCGCGGACGACACCACGCGCTGAGCTGGTCGAACTGGCGTCGCCGACGCCAAGCAGTCGCCCGCCGCTCTCACTACCTGCGGCATTGTCGCACGATCGAGCGGTCTCCGTGAGACCGCCGACAGGCGCCTTCGCATGATCACAAGTCGTGCCTTCGCCAGCCTTCTACACGTCCGCCTCGGGCCGCCGTTCCTCGAGGATCTCAAGGACCTGAATCTTGCCCGCCGGGACGATGTGAGCAGCGGGAATGTAGTGGTGTGTCGTCCACCACGCGTCCGCATCGATCTCCTGGCCTGCCCGCCCCCACTGCATCATCTCCAACTCCTCCCCAGGCCGGAAAACCCTCGACTTCCCCTCCAGCGAGTTGGCGCGATGTTCCTCGCCGATGCGGACCCGAGCACGCACGAACCAGTCATGCGCGGCGACATCTCCAGGAAGGTAACTATCAGTCATTTCAGACATCTACCCGAATTACTCTATATCTGGTATACCGCCACGCCGACCGGCCGGCGCAGACCGGGCCGGCCATACGCGACTGGGACGACGCCACCGCCCGCTACACCACAGCAACCGGAACCGCCCCACAACAGGGCATCATTGGCGGGCCGAGAAGCCACGGTGACTTCCCGGCCCGCTCATCATTGCGCCTCATCCAGGCCTACAAACAGCCGCTCACGTGCCGGAGTTCCTGCCGAACAGCGCCTTGAGCAGACCGGGTGGCTGGTGGGCGAGGTCCGTGCGGCAGTCGGGGCAGTGGCGGCCGTCCTCGGCCGGGCGTTGGACCCTTCGTGTCGGCTCACTGAAATGAAGCTGCGGAGATAAGGTGCGTAGTGCTTTGTCAATGCGTGTCGGCTTTCTTCGGTCGCCTGCGCAGCTGGTTGCCGCTCGGAGGAAGTAGCCGTGCAGATCTGTGTGGTGGCGCTCGGAAAGATCGGTCTGCCGCTGGCTGTCCAGTTCGCGGCAAAAGGCCACCACGTCATCGGCGCCGACGTGGACGAGCGAGTCGTGCGCCTGGTCAATGAGGGCGTTGAGCCGTTCCCCGGCGAGGCTGAACTCGCTGAGCGGCTGAAGAGCGTCGTCGCGGCGGGGCGGTTGCTGGCCACCACCGACACGACCGCGGCGGTCACGCACGCCGAAGCGGTCGTCCTGGTCGTTCCGGTATACGTCGACGCCCATGGCACGCCCGACTTCGGCTGGATGGATACGGCGACGCAGGCGGTGGCGCGCGGACTGCGGCCGGGCACACTCGTGTCGTACGAGACGACACTGCCCGTCGGTACGACTCGAGGGCGCTGGGCGCCCATGCTGGAGCAGGGCAGCGGGCTGACCGCGGGCCGGGACTTCGCTCTCGTCTTCAGCCCCGAAAGGGTGCTGACCGGACGCGTGTTCGCCGACCTGTGCCGCTACCCCAAGCTGCTCGGCGGCATCGACGTCGCCTCCGCCCGCCGAGGTGTCGAGTTCTACGAGTCCCTCCTCGACTTCGACGTACGCGACGAACTGCCTCGTCCCAACGGCGTCTGGGACCTCGGCTCAACGGAGGCCGCGGAGTTCGCGAAGCTGGCCGAGACGACCTACCGTGACGTGAACATCGGGCTGGCGAACCAGTTCGCACGGTTCGCGGACCGCATCGGCATCGACGTGGAGCTGGTGATCGACGGCTGCAACTCGCAGCCCTACAGCCACATCCACAAGCCTGGCATCGCCGTAGGAGGTCACTGCATTCCCGTCTATCCGCGGATGTATCTGTGGAACGACTCGGACGCGACAGTCGTACAAGAGGCCCGCGCGACCAATGCCTCGATGCCCGAGTACGCGGTACGGCGGCTTGCGGAGGTGTACGGCGACCTCACCGGCGCAGGCGTGCTGGTACTGGGCGCGGCCTATCGGGGCGGCGTCAAGGAGACCGCATTCTCCGGGGTGTTCCCCGTCGTCGAGGCACTGCGGGCGCGCGGCGCCGAGCCGTACGTGTCCGACCCGCTGTACACGGCCGATGAGCTGAGGGCACTCGGCCTGCCGCCGTACAGCGGCCGGACAGTCACCGCCGCTGTCGTCCAAGCCGATCATGGCGAGTACCGAGAGCTCGGGTCCGACCGGTTCCCGGAGGTGCGCGTCGTGGTCGACGGGCGGCGGATCACCGACCCCGATCGATGGGCCGGGGCCGAGGTGATCCTGCTTGGTGCGCCGTCCCGGACGGCGGCTCAGCGGGCTTGACATCCGCTCAGGTGATCTTCCAGCGCCCGCACCACACGGGGTGCTGCTTCGCCGTCGCCGTACGGCACACCGCGTGAGCTCCTGGGCGCAGGACGCAGGACGGTGTCACGCCATGTCTGGGAGCCCAGTTCACAAGGATCCGGCACGAGTGCGTTCCAGCCGCCCCGGAGCGTTTCGGGCCATTCCGTCTCCGTACGGAGTGTCGTGCAGACGCGTTCCAACAGGAACGCCTCTTTCTGGAGTCCTCCCGAGTCGGTGATCACGCCACGCGATCCGAGCACCGTGCGGATCAACTCGGCGTAGGGAAGAGGGCGGCTGATATGGAGAGAGCCGCTGTCGAGCTTGACGCCGAAGTCCTCTGCACGTGCGAGCAGCCGGGGATGGGCGGCCAAGGCGACAGGAACCGGCAGACTGGCCAGGGCATCCACGAGAGCGGCCAGGCGATCGGGACGATCCGTGTTCTCGGCCCGGTGCAGTGTGGCGAAGAGGTAGGGCCCCTGGGCGTTGATGAAGGCCGGAAGTGCGGCGGTGGCTTTGCCCCTCAGCACCTTGTCCCTGATGCGCAGGCACATGTCGACCATGACGTCCCCGGTCAGAACGACACGGTCGGCCAGGCCCTCGGCTGCCAGGTGGCGCACCGCCTCCTCGGTGGGTGCGAGCAGCAGATCGGCAGCGTGGTCCGTGAGGACGCGGTTGTGCTCCTCGGGCATCCGCCGGTTGAAAGAGCGCAGGCCCGCTTCCAGATGGGCAACGGGGATGTGCTGTTTGGCAGCGGAAAGCGCGCCGGCAAGAGTGGAGTTGGTGTCTCCGTAAACCAACACCCAGTCGGGGTGTGCGGCGGCGATGACGGGATCGAGGGCCGCCAGAATGGTACCGGTCTGCACGCCGTGGGTGCCTGAGCCGACGCCCAGGTGCACGCGGGGCTCGGGGATGGAGAGGCCGGTGAAGAAGACGTCGGACAGATCGGCGTCGTAGTGCTGACCGGTGTGGACGATCACATGATCGTGCTCCGTGTTGCCGAAAGCTGCGGCGACTGCGGCAAGCTTGATGAATTGGGGCCGCGCCCCGACCACGCTCATGACCTTCACGGGATCGACTTTTCTCGGTATTGAGCTGAAAGCTCCGTCAGAACTCCGTCGTTCTCCGAGTAGAGATTCCCATTACTCGGGCACTCCCAGACTCCGACCCGATCCGGCAGTGCGCGCAGACGCTCGCCGGCAGGTCCCACCCATCCGATCTGACGGGCAGGGGCACCGGCGACGAGGGCGAAATCCGGCACATCCTTGGTGACGACGGCCCCCGCGGCGACCATCGCCCAGCGGCCGATGCCGACCGGAGCCACACACACTGAACGCGCGCCGAGTGACGCGCCCTCAGCGACCCGGACGCCGACCGCTTCCCAGTCACCGGCGCGCTTCAGACGTCCGTCCGCGCCGACGGCGCGAGGATTGCGGTCGTTCGTGAGGACGACCGCAGGCCCGACGAAGACGCCGTCGGCCAGCTCGGCAGGCTCGTACACCAGCGCATGGTTCTGAATCTTGACCCTGTGACCGATCTTCACCCCGGGTCCCACATAGACACCCCGGCCCACGACGCAGTCACAGCCGAGCACGGCTTCCTCGCGAATCTGCGCGAGTTCCCACACAGTCGTACCTGGGCTCAGCACGGCTGACTCGTCGACCTGTGCACCGGGTGCGATCCGCACCTGCGGAAACGCCACCTCACCGCTTTGGTTCATGTGCTGAGCAACGAGCACCGACTGCTCTGGATACTGCTCTCCGGGCAACCTCGCCAGGCTGGGTCCCGGTCCTCGGCAGGGGTGCTCGTCATGACCGCTGGGTGACCACCGCCAGGGTCGGCGTGCGCGGGCGTCGCAGGCTCACGGATGCCTTCCGCCGTGCCGAGTCGAGGACCGCCTCCGCCACCTCCACCGTCCTCAGCCCCTGATCGAGCGTGACGATGTCCGTGGCCTTCCCGTTCACGGCATCACGGAACCGCTCGTGCTCCACGAGGAGCGGCTCACGCTTGGGGATGGCGTAGCGGACCATGTCGCCCTCGGCCACGCCGCGGAATGCTCGCAGGGCCTCCCACTCGGTGGCCACCGCTCCGTTGGCGTGGAAGGTCAGGTCTGCCGTGAGAGTGTCGGCGACGAGGCAGCCACGCTCGCCGGTCACCGCGGTGTAGCGCTCCTTGTGGGGGCTGAGCCAGTTGACGAGGTGGCTGACCATGGTGCCGTCGCTGAGATCGCCGACCACGGAGACCATGTCCTCATGGAGTCGGCCGCTCTTGGAGGCCGTGCGCGCGGAGAGCGAGACGTAGTAATGGCCGGTGATCCAACTGGTGAGGTCGATGTCGTGAGTGGCCAGGTCCTTGACGACCCCGACATCGCCGATGCGGTGCGGGAAGGGCCCCTGGCGGCGGGTGACCACTTGGAAGACGTCCCCGAGCTCTCCCGCCTCGAGGCGGGAACGCAGGCTCTGCAGTGCCGGGTTGAACCGCTCGATGTGTCCGACACCGGCGACCAACCCCGCTCTGTCGAAGGCGTCGACCAGCCGTTGTGCGGCCGTCGCCGAGTGGGCGAGCGGCTTCTCGATCAGCGCGGGCACGCCGTTGTCGGCCAAGGCCAGGCCGACCTCCTCGTGCAACGCCGTGGGACAGGCGACCACCGCGTAGTCGAGTCCACGCGCGAGCAGCTCATGCAGGGTGGCGACGACAAGGGTGTTCCGGCTGGCACCCGTGGTGTCACCTGCCGGGTCCATGACGCCCACCAGCTCGACGCCGTCAAGCGACGACAACACCCGGGCGTGGTTGCGTCCCATGGCTCCAAGGCCGATGAGCCCGGCCCGAAGGGTGCGCCGGCTCACCCGACTCTTCCGGCATCGCTCACGGCCTGTGCGATCCGCTCCAGCTCGGCCTGTCGCAGGGTCGGGTGGACCGGGAGGGAAAGAACCTCCGTGGCTGCCCGATCGGTCTCGGGCAGGGGCGGGCTGCCCTGATCCTGATAGGGCCTGAGTCGGTGGATCGGGGTCGGGTAGTACACCGTGCTGCCGATGCCCTGTCGCGCCAGGTCCCGCTGCACGGAATCCCGGAGACCGCCCGGGATGCGGACCGTGTACTGGTGGTAGACGTGCCGCGCACCGTCGGCCTCATGCGGAGTGGACAGCGCCTCGATGTGGGAGTCGAGCACCTTGGCATTGGCTCTCCGCCGCTCCGTCCAGGCTGGTAGCTGCTTCAGCTGCTCACGGCCGACGGCCGCCGCGACGTCGGTCATCCGCATGTTGGCCCCGACGATCTCGTTCTCGTAGCGCTGCTCCATGCCTTGGTTCCGCAAGAGCCGAAGGGTGCGGGCGAGGTGCGGATCGGCGGTCGAAACGATGCCGCCCTCGAGAGCGTGCATGTTTTTCGTGGGATAGAAGCTGAAGCATCCCGCCTCACCGAAGGTGCCGACGGGGCGTCCGTGCAGCGTGGCTCCGTGCGCCTGACAGGCGTCCTCCAGTACGGCGAGCCCATGGCGTGCGGCGAGTTGCATCAGCTGGTCCATGGGCGCGGGGTGCCCATACAGATGCACCGGCATGAGGGCGGCGGTGCGCGGACCGATCACCGCTGATGCGGCGAGCGGGTCGAGGCAGTAGGTGCTGGACGTGATGTCGGCGAAGACTGGATCGGCACCTACCAGGCGTACTGCGTTGGCGGTCGCCGCGAACGAGAACGAGGGCACCACGACCTCGTCTCCCGGTCCGATGCCCAGGGCCATGAGGCTCAGCTGCAGGGCGGAGGTTCCTGAGTTGACCGCTACACAGGCGCGGCCGGCGACCAATTCGGAGAACGCGTCTTCAAACGCGGCCACTTCCGGGCCCTGGACGACACGGCCACTACGCAGAACGCGTACGGCCGCAGCGATCTCGGCTTCACCGATCACGGGTCTGGTCACCGGGATCGATGGAAAGGAGCAGGTCACTGGACTTCTCCGTTCGGGGGGCGAAAGAGAGTCGACCCACGATCAACTTCTGCTCGCCCCGTCCGGTTTTCCTGCGCGTCGCGTATCCACCCTTATGGCTGATCAGAGGAGTTGCACATCGCTCGATTCAGGAACAGCTGCACCAGTCCGCTCACCGCCCTGTCAATCTCCAGGGCACACTCGTACAGCTCCTCACGGGGCCCGCCCCAGGGGTCCGGGATGTCGTCCTCGGCCTGCGGGACCGGGGCCGCGGTACCGCGACGGGTGGCAGCCGCTGCCACCACGGCCTCGAATCCGCCCCCACCCGCCCCGGCGGCTCCCCCATTCGCGAGCCGCACGAACTCCTTCAGGGTGAAGCAGCGCCGCATCGCCGCCGGGGCGAGGCGGACGGCCGCCTCGCGGTGCTCGCGCGCGAGTCCGAGGACCAGTGGGGCACCCGCCATGAGCTGTGCGGTGAGCGGCCGGGAGATGAATCCGGAGCCGTCGCCGCCCAGCTGTTCCAGGACCTCCCGGGCGGTGTCGTCCATGCGGGGCCGGTGACACGCCTCCGTACCGGCGCTCTCCGGCCGCAGTGCCGAGCCCGGCGGCAGCCTCGCCGCCAGAAGGCGCTCGGCGAGCACCGAGCGGTACACGTTGCCCGTGCAGACGAACAGGATCCGAGTCATGTCCCGTCCGTGGTACGCGTCACCGCCGAGGCGGCCGCCCCCTCCGGCGTGGCCGACGTCCGCGGAGCGGGCAGCTCGCCGTACGGCCCGTAGGCGCCGTAACGGCCGTAACGGCCGCCCTTGGGAACCGGAGCCATGCTGAACACGGTGCCGAGCACGCGCGCGCCCACGCGCTCCAGCGATTCCGTGGCGGTGCGCACCTGATCCCGGTTGGTCTTCCCGGCCCGTACGACGAGCAGCGCGCCCTGGGTGAGAGAGGCGAGCCCCGCGGTGTCGGCGACCGGCAGCAGCGGCGCCGTGTCGATGACCACGACGTCGTACATGTCCGCGAGCTCGCGCAGCACCTCTTCCATACGCGCCGAAGCGAGCAGTTCCGCGGGGTTCGGCGGCACAGCGCCGCTGGCGAGCACCGAGAGCCCGCCGGCGACCTGCTGCATCACATCCTCGACACGGGCTTGTCCGATGAGCACCGTGGTCAGACCCGCGTCCTGGACGAGGCCGAAGGCCGGTGCCACGCACGGGCGGCGGAGGTCGCCGTCCACGAGGCAGGTGGAGACGTCGGCCTCGGCGAGGGATCGGGCGAGGTTCATCGCGATGTTCGTCTTGCCCTCACCGGGCACCGAGCTCGTCACCAGGATGATCCGCGGCGGATCGTCGACCTGTGAGAACTGCAGGTTGGTCCGTAGCTTGCGGAACGCCTCGGCACGCGCGGAGTGCCCGTCGGTACTGATCAGCGGCTGCCTTGGGGCGTTCCTGTCGTACGGGATGGTGGCGAGGCCGGGCATGGCGGTGAATGCACCCAGTGCCTCGCTCGTCTTGAACGTGGTGTCGAGCGTCTCACGGAGGGCGACCAGCCCGGCAGCGAGCAGCAGGCCGCCCACCACACCCGCGGCCAGGTTGAGCAACGGGCGGGGCTCTGCGGGAGAGGTCGGGGCGACGGCTGCCTCGGTGACGCCCAAGGAGACCGGGGAGACCGGGGGTACGCGCGCGTCGTCCTCGGCCCTGTTGCCCGTCTTGGATGTCGAGGAGACCGGCCGCTTGGGGGTCTCCAACCGCTCGACGACCGAACTGAACCGCTTTGCCACGGCGTTGGCGATGCGCGCCGCGCGCCGGGGCGCGGTGTCCCGGACAGTGATGTCGATGAGCACGGTCTTGAGCGGAACGCCGGCGGTGATCCGGGACGCCAGCTCCTCCGGAGTGGTGTGCAGCCGCAGCTGTTTCACCACGGGAGCGGTGACCTGACGGGTCCTCACAATCTCGGCGTACGACTGGACGCGCGCCTGCGAGAACGTCTGCCCCTGGTTCAGATCGATGGTGTTCTCACCGGCGCGGGTGGCGACGAAGAGCTGCGTCCTCGCCTCGTAGACGGGGGTGCTCGCGCTTGTCACGGCGAGCGCCGTCCCGACCGCGAGAACCAGACAGACCACGACCGTCGGCCATCGCCTGGCAAGAGCCTTCAGGAATCCTTGGAGATCCAAGCTGCACCCCTCACGGGACTGAGGGAACCACCCGAAGTGGGGCTTTCTGTTCCCTATGGACGATGTCGACCATAGGGACTCGGACTCTTCGAAAGAGGGAGCCACCCCCTGTGTCGCCCCCTCGAACGGCGCTTGCGACCTGCACCGCGCGAACCGGGACTGGACCAATCCGGTGACTTCTCGCGCCATCGGACCAACGAGTGTCGTTATGTTCTCTTTGCGCCATGTATCCAGGTCTTGGTGTCCACACCGATTGACGGCCGCCGCACGACCAGGCCCGGACCCAAGTCGAGGAGATCGAAGAAGATGACAGCATCGCGCAGATGGCGGGCCGCTCTGGTGTCGGCGGCATCGACTGCCATTCTCATCGGAGCACCGCTGATCGGGGCGCAGGCCGCCTCCGCGCAGCCGTACCCGCCGCCGCCCCCGCCCCTGTCCGTCAGTACCACGACGGTGACAGCCGGGGATTCCTTGGACTTCAGCACCGTCTCCGGGGTGTTCGCCCCCGGGGCGCGCGTCACGGCACTGCTGGAATCCACCCCGGTCGTGCTCGGCCACTTCCGCGCCCGGGCCGACGGATCGGTTTCGGGGACCGTGACCATCCCGGCGAACACCATCACCGGCTGGCACGTGTTCCGGCTCACCTCGCGCCACCCCGACCCGAGTGTCGGCGTCAGCATCTACGTGCAGGGCAGTCTGACGCCCACCCCGACCCCCAAGCCGCCCCACCACCCGGGCAAGCCCGGGCACCACGGCACGCCGGGACACGGTGGCCACAACGGAGATGGCGTCGGACGCGGCGACTCCCACGAACTCGCCGCAGCCGTCGACCCGATGAGCTACCCGGACGTGAACGGGAGGGCCAAGAAGCTCGCCGCGACGGGCAGTGACAAGGCCCTGGTGATCGGCGGCACCGCGACCGCCCTCCTCATGGCGGGCGGTGGCACGATGCTGGTCGTG
Organism: Streptomyces sp. NPDC005799; assembly: GCF_040630525.1. Lineage (NCBI taxonomy): Bacteria > Bacillati > Actinomycetota > Actinomycetes > Kitasatosporales > Streptomycetaceae > Streptomyces > Streptomyces sp. NPDC005799. Next base: position 120,154 of record NZ_JBEXXQ010000001.1, on the reverse strand, counting down.
CGCCGTCGTCGCAGTTCCTGACGGATCAGGGCGTGCCCAGAGCACGACTACGGCGTCCCGGCCCCGGCCGGGACGCCGTCCGTCTGCCCGGAACCAGCCGTTCCGGGCAACCGGACTGCGCGCCGTCGCCGCACACCGGAATACGCCCCTGTCGGACATGGCGGCGCTCCTGGCCACCGGCTTCCTCCGGACGGAGCCACCGCGCTGCTCACCCGATCCGAGCCGATCGCGGCCCGGGGGCGTGGGTGAGGGTTTCGAGGACCTTCACCCCCAGGTTTCGGCGAGGGGACCATCCTGGCGGGCCGGCCTCGCCTCGGGCCTCCTGCGTGCCGGCAAAGTCGCCCCCAGCTCCCCTTCGAACGGCATCGCGGCCACCCTCGGAACGGACGGTTCCGCCTCACGGGCAGGTTCTGGCCCAAGGTGTTCCGCGTCGCCCTGGTTCCGGCATGAGGTGCCCCTCGCGGCCCCCTGGCATCCTGCGGGATCACATCGCCCCCGCACGGGCCACCTCCCTGTACAGCCGTTCGAGTTCGGCGATTTTCAGGGAACCTCGCTCGGTCTGGCCGATCAGCTGGTTGTTGGCAAGGCGATCGGCGGCATCCAGCGGCCCCGTGCCTGAGAGGGCATCAGCCAACGTGCTGACCAGCGGATCGGGAAGCAGGTCCGCCAGCAGGCCGTCCGCCAGCAGTTCCCGGTAGGGCGCGATGTCGGAGAGCAGCAGCCGGCACCCGGCAGCCGCGGCCTCGAGCACCGAGGAGCTTCGCTGGTCGGACCGGGGGACCGAGATCGCCACATCGCTCGCGCGCATCAGGCTGAACATCTCGGCCTGGCCGAGTGGCTGATCGACGAGGGCGACCTGGCCGGACAGGTCTTGTGCCCATGCGCGCACCAGCCCGAGATATTCCTGCTGCGCGTGTCTGGCGGCCGCGTGAACCGGCTGGTGACCTGCCACCAGCAGGAGGAACAGGTCCGGCCGGACCCGCGCGGCGCGGGAGAAGGCCGTGAGGATCTCGTGTGTACGGTAGACCTCCGACGTACTGCGGACCGACAGCGCGACCGTGGCTTCGGCCGGAATGCCGTACTTCGCGCGTGTCAACCGGGGATCTGCGTCGTGTCCGGCATCCAGCAGCACGTCCGGTACCCCCCAGGACAGGACCGTGATCCGTGAGCGGCGGACCCGGTACCGGGTCGCGACCAGCTCAGCCACCTCCCGGGAGGTCGGTACCACGCGCACGGCCCGCCGCAGCGCCAGCCGGGCGACCAGCGCCCGGCCGGGATGCCGGTCCGCCGCGCGCAGTTCGGAGCCCCACGGCGTGACAAGGAGCGGCACCGTCGGGCGGGCCGGGAGCAGAAGGGAGAGCGCCCCGTGCGCACCGAGCGAATGCACGTGGATGACATCCGGCCGCGCCCCGCGCACCTCGTGGCGCAGCCAGTGCCCCGCGCGCAGCACCCGCAACGGCCGGCGCCCTCCGGTGGGGGCGGATGCGGCTCGCCAGCCATCGGGAGACAGGCCCGGCTCGTGCCAGCTGCAGACCGTCACCTGATGGCCCCGCACGGCCAGGTCGTCCGCCCAACGCCGGGTGTGCGCCGACGTGGCCGGCGCGAGCAGGACGACGCGCAGCGGCGCGGCCGGCACATCGTCCGTGCGCCGCCGTAGCGGGACATGATCATGATCCTGCACGGTGCTCCCTGAGTACGAAACGGCCCTTGCCGGCCGCAGCTCGCACCCGCCTGGTCGGGCTCCGCGTGTAGCGGTCCCACGCGGTGCCCACCGCCAGCCATCGCGGGTCGGCGAGCACGCGTCCGGCCGCGGTCAGCAAAGCGGTGTGCAGGCAGTGGTAGGCGAAACTGGCGGGCGCGTGGTGCCGCAGGTCGTATCTGGTCCAGTACCCCAGGTCGAAGTCGGGCAGCGAGTCGCGCAGCCGGTCCGCCACGCGCTCGTGGACAGTCCCGCCCTGATGCCCACTCAGCTCGCAGAGACCGAAGAGGGCGAAGACCGCACCGTTGAGAATGTGACTGACCGGGTCCGACGGGCACTCCTCGGGAAAAGGGCGCCCCAGTTGGTCGTAGTGCGAACAGCCGCCCGCCTCCAGCGGCCGAAGCATCAGTTCCACCGCACCCTCGCTCGCATCGAGAAAGGACCGCTCGCCGGTCGTGGCGTATGCACGCAGCATCACGGACACCGCCAGGCCCTGAGCCATGGCGGAGTACCAGCCCGGGCGTACGCCGTACCGCGGCACCGGTACCGGATAGCGCCAGCCGCCATTGCTGTCCTGGGCGGCACGCAGCCATCCGGCCTGAGTCAGCAGAGCCTGGATGCCCGGCGGCCGTTCGTCCGAAGTGGCCGGGGACCGTCCGGCGGCGAGCGCGCGGGTGTGCTGGGCGAGCGCATACAGGCTGACCGAGACCGGGTTCCGGTAGGTTGAGCCGGTCACGGCACGCGTCACCACGACGTGCTCGTGGTCGAGCATGCTCCCGGCGGTCATCGGCCGCAGGTCGAGCGGGTATCTAGCCGGTTGGTCGGTCGACGTGTCACTTGGCGGTGCCGTCACGTCGACCGGGAAGCTCGGCCGCCGCAGGTCGCGTACCGCCTTCCCCACCATGCCGGCAAGGGTTGCTGTGGGCCACGTCCTGTCCTTCACGCCTTCCTCCAGCGGAGCGGCCGGCGTCGCCCCCGCGCGGCCAGCGCCTGGTGGTACAGCTCGTCCACCTGGCTCACTGTCCCGGCGATGTCGAACTGCCGGAGCGCGAGTTCGCGGCCGCGGCCGGCCATGCGGAGACGTGCTGCGGGGTCGGCGACCAGTGCGTTCACGGCCTGTGCCAGTGCTGCCGCGTCGGCGGGTGGGACCAACAGGCCGGTACGACCGTGCTGGACGGTGTCCGGCAGGCCACCGACCTCAGTCGCCACCACGCCCTTGCGCATGAGCAGCGCCTCCACCACGGTGTAGCAGGCGGACTCGTCCATGGAGGGGTTCACCAGTACGTCCAGCCCGGCCATGACCGAGCTGATGTCGGACCGGAAGCCGGTGAACCGGATCCGGTCGGCGACGCCGAGCCGGGCAGCGCGGCGTTCCAGCTCTCTCCGGTACTCTCCGTCGCCGACCAGCTCGTCGCCGACCACGAAGAACCTGGCGTCGGAGTTCTGCCGCAGAATCAGCGGGACGGCGTCGATGAAGACTTCATGCCCCTTGACGCCGACCTGGCGGAACTCGCGCAGCTTGCTCGGATACATGTAGGCGACCATGCCGATGGCCGGCGTGTCGCCGCCGAGCCCGAACTCCTGGCGGAACGGCCCCGGCGGCGTCGCCGGATCGAACCGGTGCACGTCGCAGCCGTAGTAGCTGACCGCGACCGACCGCGCTCCCATGGCCTGGTAGCGGTGCGCGATCGCCCGGCACGACCCGAGCACCAGGTCATCCCGACGCAGCGAGAGCCATTCCAGGATCCGGAAGGGAGCCATCCGTAGATGCACCAGTCCTGGAACCTGCGACACGACCAGCGCCGGCCGATGGGCAAACGACGCCACTCGTGCCGCGAGCATGGCGATGATCAGATGCGAGTGGATGACATCCGGCTTGTACTCCCTGACGAACTTCATCAGCCGCCACTGCGCGGCCATCAGCCCGGGCAACTGCCTGACACGACGGGACAGTCCGAACCCGATGATCTCCACCCGGACGCCCCCGACCTTGCGCAGCCGGTCGGCGAGCGGGCCTTCCCGGGGCAGCACCGCGCAGACCTCGTGGCCAAGCTCGGCCAGCCCCCGCACCTGATCGTGGAACCAGCTCCCGCCGACGGCGGTCGAGGTGATCTGGAGGATGCGCAGCCGCCGCGGGGGCTTCCCGCTCCCGAACGTACTCATCGCGCCACCGGCGCAGACGCCGACGCCAGTACCGGTGCCGCTGCCGGCACCGGTACTGGTGTCGGCCCCCGTGATGGGCCGACCGGAACCGGCTTCGCAGCCAGAATGATCAGCATCAGGCCGGCCAGCAGAGGGGGCACCAGCAGGACCTCACCGAACAGCGAGCAGACCCCGGCACCGACCATGGCCAGCAGCGCCGCCTCACCCGCAGGATCACCGGAGCGGATCGCACTCCAGGCCCGGCGGGCGCCGAGCACGGCAAGTGCGCCGATCCCGAGCGCGCCCACAAGCCCTGTCTGCGAGAGCACGGTCAGGTAGGTGTTGTGCGCGAATTCCAGGAGCGGGAACTGTAGGAACATGACCTCGTAATCACCGGTGGCTTGGTAATAGGCGGGCAACTGGTCGGCGAAATTCAAATATCCGACGCCGAAAGCCGGGTGTGCCTCGAACATCCGCAGGGCGCTGCTCCACAGGTCGAGCCGTACAGCAGAGTTGGCGTCCGGGGCGCCGCCGAGGATCGAGTCGAACCGGGCCGCGATCGCCTCGGGCAGCAGCGGCAGTATGCAGGCCGCGCCGGCACCCAGGGCCAGGGCACCGCGCAGTGATCTACGGGCGGTATAGAGCGCGATCACCGCGATGCCCGCCAGATATGCCTCGCGGCTCAGCGAGTAAGCGACCCCCAGGCCGAGCACTACGACCGAGGCGGCGGTTGCCAGTCGCGTCAGGCGCCCCCGGACGGCCGGGCAGCGCCTGAGCAGGACTGCGGCCGCCATGACGAGCAGGGCCCCCACGGCGTTGTGGTTGGCTGTGCCCTCCTGGGTGATGGCCAGAACAGCGGTGTCGGCAGGGGTGAGGTCCGCCTTCATGGCGAAGATGGACCCGGCTTGGGCGATTTCGATCACGGCCAGAATCACACTGCCGTAGCAGAACACCGTGAGCGCCCGGTCAAGAGCGGGTCCCGGTGGGGCGATCAGTGGTACAAGCAACAGCGGCGCGCACGTCAGCAACAGGTACTGCCAGTTTCCGGTGCCCTTTGGCCCGGTGTCGCCGACCACGGCGCTGGCGGCCGCCATATAACCGACCGTGCCGGTGGTGATCAGGGCACCGATCAGCTTCGGCCACACGATCCCCGTGCCGGCGACGAGGCGACCCAGCAGGCAGACGAGCATCAGGGCGACCAGGCGCCTCGGGCTGATGAGCGATGTCCCGACGTTTGACTGCGAGAGCGGGATCGCGGCTGCGAGCACATAGAGACCCGCGTCTGGGATAAGTAGGCAGGCCACGACGAGGACCGCAATCCCGACGGCGGCGCCGACCAAGCTGACGGCGGGGCCGTACGCCATCGCGAGGTAGCCGACACCTGCCGTGGTCACAAGCCCCGCCGCGACCAGGTGGGCTCGCCTGAGCATCATGGACCTCACATACCTCGGATACACGATCTGCCGGCTGTCGCCGACCCACTTGGCCACCAGTCGACCGACCGGTCGGCGTGCAGGGGCGGGCTGCCCGTCCTCGGCAGCAGGCCGAGCCAGAGGGTGCCGGCCGGCGCGGACGCCCCACCGCACACCCCGGCCGATCAGGATCGCGAACACCAGGTATCCGGCCGAGTCGGCCGCGCCGGCACCGACTGCCGCATAGTGGGGGGTCAGCACTCCGAGCAAAACGACGTTGACCATCCCGCCGATCACGGTGGCCGTGATCACCGGCCGAAGCAGGTCGGTGGCCGCCAGATAGGCCTGGAGCGAGCGGCCCGTGCTGAACAGCACAAGACCCGGGAGCATCGCCCAGATCACCTGCACGGCACCGGAGTACGGCCGCCCGTAGACCGCCGGGATCAGGACGGGTGCGGCTGCCGCCACCATGGCGGCCGACGCGGCGGCGGCAGCGAACACGGTCCGGGCAATCCTGGCCGCCGCCCGCGCGTCGACGGCACCCGACGTGACCGCGGGAAACATCACCAGCGCGACCGCCGTCGGAAGCAGGAACATCGCCTCGGCCACGGGCAGTGCCACGGCGTACATGGCCACGGCCGTCGCCCCGGCGAGCAACTGGATCACCGGCACGTCGAGACGCAGCATTCCGTAGTGGATGAGATTCGGGAGATAGGCCCTGAGGGCGAAGCTGCCGAAAGTCCGGGCGGACACCCGTTCACCATCGTCGTGGACCCGGGCCGTGCTCGCCATCAGCAGCACCCCGGCGCAGAGCAGTTGCCCGGCCAGCGCGGACAGAAAGCAACTAGTGGGGGTCAGTGATCTTGCGGCGAACAGGCCGCAGACTCCGACAAGGTGACAGGCCGCCGGGACGGTGCTCGCGAGGGTGTACGTCCTGACCCGGCCGCGGCCGATCTCGGCCGTGCCGAGCAGCGTGGTCAGCAGGGTCACCGGGCACATGGTGGCCGCGACCAGCGCAAGCCGAAACGGCACACCGAGCAGCACGACCGGCAAGAGATGACCGAGCAGCAACCACAGCCCCGCCAGTGCCGAACCGGGAACCAGGGAGAACGCCACGCTCCACCGGACGATCTGACGGTACGCGGTGTGCGAGGTTCCAGCGAACCGGGCGTTGGCGTTGTCCATGCCCAGGACCGTGACGATGCTCAGCACAGTGGGGACCGAGATCATGACCGCGAACGTGGCCCGGCCGTGCACCCCCAGGTCCCGCGCCGCGATGACGCCCGCCGCGAAGCTCATCGCCGTGGCGAGCAGTCGCGCGGCCAATGAGCCTCCGATGGCCGCCGGGCTCACTCCCGGCAGTCGGACGCGGAGGCCTTTCATGATCGACTGCACCACGAACACGGCCTCCGGAGTCGCGAAACGGGATCGGTACCGCAGGGACGGCGGATGTCGTCACCGCCTCGGCACGCGCACAATGTAGCGGCACCAGTAACCCAAAGTGGCATGTTGAGCACACAGAGTAGTAGCGTTTCTCGGCGTCGGGCCGGTCACCGCTGGCGTTAGCAGACGCCGGACAGGGCTGTTCCGGCGTGGACGACCCGGCCTGACAGGGGAACGCCGTTGTGAAAGTGTTCAGTGTGGTCGGTGCACGTCCGCCGTTCGTCAAGCTTGCACCGGTCGCGTGCCAGCTCGCCCGCCGCGGCGACGAACAGCTGATCGTGCACACCGGCCAGCACCACGACCACCTGTTGTCCCCGTCCTTCTTCGACGATCTCGGCATCCCGCGCCCGGACGTCAACCTGGAGGTCTGCCCGGCCAGTCAGGCAGAGCAGACCTCCAGAATGCTCGTGGCGCTCGATCCAGTCCTCGGGCGGGAGCGCCCGGACTGCGTTACTGACCTACGGCGGCACCAACTCCACCCTCGCCGGCACGCTCGCGGCGGTGGCCCGCGACCTGCCCCTCGGGCATGTGGAAGTGGACCTGCAGTCCTTCGACCGGACGGTGCCCGAGGAAGGCAACCGGATCATGGCCGATCGCCTGGCCGATCTGCTGCTCGCTCCGACCGCGGTGGCGATGGCCACGCCGCGGGTGACCAGGGAGCAGTGGGCGGGGCCGGGTGGAGAACGGCGTTCACCGTTCCGCAGCGGGCATCCGGGGCAGTACCTGCTCGCCGCCGTGCACCGAGCAGGCCACCACCGACCATCCGGAGCGGCAGGTCGCAATGGTTGCCGCGCTCGCCGCAGGCCCGCATCCCGCCCGGCTGCTGGTGCCCCCCACCCACGACTCGCCGCCCGAGTCCGGCAGTTCGGCATCGACCTGTCGGGCGGCTCCCCGCAGCGGTCGGCCCGCTGCCCTACCGGAAAGTGATCGCCGAGCTGGCCGGGGCCCACGGACGGATCACCGACTCCGGCGACCTGCAGAAGGAGGGGCTGGCGCTCGGTGCCCCGTGCGCCGAGACGGAATGGACGTGCTGGTGCCCGACCCCTGAGAACTGTCGGCGGCCGCGGCCCGGCCGGCGAGCCGCGCGCACCCTTCGGTGACGGTGAGACCACCGTCCGGATCATCGACGTACTGGCGTCACGACCCACGACGAGCCCGTTGCTCAGCACGCCGTCGACTACGACAGGGCGGCTTCGGCGGAGGTGAGGACATGAGGATCTGGATCTTCAACCACTACGCGGCGCCGCCTGACTGCGCCGCCGGCACCCGGCATTACGAGCTGGGACGGGTGCTGGCGGCGAAGGGGCACGAGGTCACCGTCTTCGCCAGCAGCTTCAGCCATTTCAGCAGGCGCGAGGAGCGGCTCGCACCCGGCGAGAAGGTGGCCACCCGGACCTTCGACGGCGTCCGCTTCGTCTGGGTCCGCACGCCGCCGTACACCGGCAACGGATATCGCCGCGCGCTGAACATGGCCTACTACGCGGCCCGGGTGCTCTCGGTGCAACGCGGTCTGAACCGGCCGGACGTGATCGTCGGCTCCTCAGTGCACCTGCCCGCGGTGCTCGCCGCCTGGCTGGCGGCCCGCGGCCGCCGCGCCCGCTTCGTCTTCGAGGTGCGCGATCTGTGGCCGCAGACCCTGATCGACATGGGCGCGCTGCGCGCGAACGGGCTGCCTGCCCGGCTGCTCCGGCTGGCCGAGTCCTTCTGCTGCCGGCAGGCCTCCGCAGTCATCTGCCTCCTGCCCGGGGCCTCCGATTACCTACAGGCCCGCGGTGTGCCGGCCGACAAGATCCAGTATGTGCCGAACGGGATCCCCGACCTCCCGCCGTCGGGGGATCCGAGCCTGCCTGCCGGCCTGGACGGTGCGGACTCCGCGGACCAGGCCGCCGACCTGATCGACCGGATCAGCCGCTTGCGCAAGGATGGCTTTCTCACCGCCGGCTACGTCGGCTCGCACGGTCCGGCCAACGGGGTGGCGACCATTGTCGCGGCCGCGGCGGAGTTGCGGTCCGCCGGCCATCCACGGGTCGCTGTGGTGCTGGTCGGCGACGGCCAGGAGAAGGCCGCCTGCCAGGAGCTTGCGCACCGACACGGCCTGGACAACGTGCTGTTCTGGCCACCGGTGCCGAAACGGGCCGTGCCTGCCGTGCTGGCCGAGCTGGACGTGACGCTGTTCTGCCTGCGCGATGTCGCGGTCTTCAATTACGGCCTGAGCAGCAACAAGCTGTTCGACTACTTGGCGTCCGGCAAGCCGGTGCTGTTCGCGAGCAACGCGCCCGGCGGCCCGGTACGCGAGTCCGGCGGCGGCGTGTGCGTCCCCGCCGAGTCACCGGCGGACATGGCGGCCGGGCTGGCGGGGCTGGCCGGGATGAGCCAGTCCGAACGGAAGCGGATGGGTGAGCGCGGCCGCCGCTGGGTGTACCGGCATCACGGCATGACCGCCCTGGCGGGCGCGTTCCTCGACGCGGTCTCGGCACCGGCGCGGCGCGAGGAGCCGGTGCCGGAGGTGCGGCCGTGACGCTGCACATCGTGGGCGCGGGCGGCTTCGGCAGGGAGACGCTGGACGCGGTGCGCGCGACGGCCGCGGCACCAGAGGTGGTCTTCGTGGACGAGCACCCGGCAGCCGCTGCGGTGGAGGGCTGTCCGGTGCTCATTCCCGGGCAGTTGGCCCCGCCCGACGGACAGCGCAACGAGTTCGTCGTGGCGATCGCCGACGCCGACGCGCGCCGAAGGCTGGCCCGGGAGTTCGAGGATCGTGGCATGCGAGCGGCAACCGTGATCGACCCACGGGCGGTGGTCTCCCCCGGCGCACGGATCGGGCGCGGCTGTGTTGTGCTCGGCCAGGCGTTCATCTCCACCGGCACCGTCATCGGCGCACACGTCCAGGTCAACTATCAGGCCAGCATCGGTCACGACACGGTGCTCGAGGATTTCGTGACGATCCTGCCGGGGGCCAACATCGCCGGAAACGTGACCGTCGGCGCCGGGTCCACGGTGGGCAGCAACGCCGCCGTGCTGCAGGGCCGGCGGATCGGGCCGTCCGTGATGGTCGGCGCCGCGGCACTGGTGACCCGCGATGTCACACCGGGTCAGGTGGTCGTGGGCGTGCCCGCCAGGGCCCGGCAGCCCTGACCCTCCGGTTCGGTCAAGGGCTCCCGGGCATCCGGCGCCGACGCGACCAGGACCACCCCGAGCATCGCGGCCGGGCCCCGGGCGCCGTCGTGGACCTCGCGCCCAAGTCGTGCGGGCCGGCACACGATTGCACGGTCAGCGGGCACCGACCGGCATCGGCCGGTCCAGTGCGTTAGGCGCCATGGTCGCCCGCTCTACGGCGGTGCTCACCGCGTCGGTGATCTCGGCCACCTCCGCCTCGGTCAGCCGGTGATGCACCGGCAGCGAGAGCATCGCCTGGGCGACGGCCTCGGTCACCGGCAGTTCCGCGGCGAGCCCGGTGTCGCCGCCCCGTCGGGCGAAGAGCGGCTGCCGATGAACGGGCGGGAAGTAGATCCGTGCTTCGATGCCCCGGTCCAGCAGGTCGGCGAGCACTTGGTCCCGGATGCCGGGAAGCAGGCAGGTGTAGAGCGCCCAGGTGCCCCTGGTGTCGGATGCTTGATGGGGCGTGGTCAGGCCGGGCAGCCCGGTCAGCCGCCGGGTCAGCGATCGAACGATCTGCTGTTTGCGCGCGAGGATGCCGTCCAACTTGCGCAGCTGCACTCGGCCGATCGCGGCCTGCATCTCGGTCAACCGCCAGTTGTAGCCGAGGCTCTCGTGCTGGTAGAGGCCGGTCTGACCATGGTTGCGGAGCAGTCTCAGCCGCTCCGCGACCCCCGGGTCGTCGGTCAGCACGATGCCGCCCTCACCAGTGGTGATGTTCTTGGCCGGGGTGAAGCTGAACATGGCAGACCGGCCGACGGTGCCGACCGGTCTGCCGCGGTACTGGGCACCGGCCGCCTGTGCGGCGTCCTCCAGCAACGGCACGCCGGCCGCGGCGCACACCCGCGCCAGCCCGTCGAGGTCCCCGGGCTGCCCGGCGTAGTGCACGGTCATGACGGCCCGGGTGGCCCCGGTGATGCGGGCGGCGACCGACACCGGGTCGAGGTTGAAGGTCCGGGGGTCGATGTCGGCGAACACCGGGGAGGCCCCGACGTGGCACACCGATGTCGCGGTGGCGACGAAGGTCATCGACGGGACGATCACCTCGTCGCCGGGACCGATGCCCTCGGCGAGCAACATCGCCTGCAGCGCGGCAGTGCCGGTGCAGAACGTCACACCGAACCGCGCCTGATGCCGGTCGGCGAACTCCTGCGCGAAGGCTTCGTTCTCCGCGCCGTTGGTGAGAACACCGCTGCGCAGGACCCTGCATACCGCCTCCGCCTCCTCCTCACCGAGGTCGGGACTGGCAAGCCGGATCCGGACGTTGCTGTCAGGCACCTGAGAGCATCCTTTCTGATCTGCGGGCGATGGGATCGTTGTCGTGGCTGGCGGTGGCTCCACGCCCGGCCAGGACCGTCCAGACGGTGAGGAACAAGATGGCCAGGTCGAGCCGGAAGCTCTGGCGCAGGACGTACCGCAGATCCCACTCGATGCGCTCCGGCCAGCTCAGCCGCTGCCGCCCGTGCACCTGCGCCAGGCCGGTCAGGCCCGGGGTGGCCAGCAGCCGCAACTGCTGACGATCGGTGTACCGGCGTACCTGGTAGGGCAGCGTCGGCCGGGGCCCGACCAGGCTCATCTGTCCGCGCAGCACATTGACCAGCTGGGGCAACTCGTCGAGAGACGTGCGGCGCAGTACCCGTCCGACTGCGGTCACCCGGGTGACGTCGGCGTCATCCGGTGTGTCCGGTCCGTCCGGGACGTTCCGCATCGTGCGCAGTTTCAGCAGGACGAACGGGCGGCCGCCGCGGCCGACGCGCTGCTGCCGGAACAGGACGGGTCTGCCGTGCGCGAGCAGGTGCGTCAGCGCGGCGACCGCGCAGAGCAGCGCGGCCGGCACGATGATCAGGCCGAGCACGACCAGGTCCAGTAGTCGCTTGCCGCGGTACGGCCTGCGGTGAGGCACCTGGTTGTCGCCGGGCCGCGCGGTGGACACCTTCGCGGTCGCCGGGCCCGCCCGGTGCCGGCCCGGTACGGGCGGGGCGGTCACCTGCTGGCCTCCGCTCTTCCGGGCTGGCCGGGCAGCACGGCCTGGTCGGCCGACTCCTCGGGACCGACCGCCGCGGCGAGGAGCGCCAGCGCGGCGCGTACCTCTTCCGGATCGGTGAGGTGAGCGATGCCGGTGACCTCAGCGGCATCGAGTGCGGGCACCGGCACCTGTCTGACCAGCGGATGCCTCGGCCGGTGATCACGTTCCCCGGCGCCCAGCAGATCCTCGGACAGCTTTTCGCCGGGCCGCAGCCCCGTAAAGACGATCTCCACGCGCCGTGGCGCTGCGGCGGCCATCCGGCGGGCGAGGTCGACGATACGGACCTGGTCTCCCATGTCGAGGACGAGGACCTCGCCGCTCTCCCCGACCGTCACGGCCTGCAGCACCAGCTGGACGGCTTCGGTGGCCGTCATGAAGTAGCGGGCGACGTGCGGATGAGTCACGGTGACGGGGCCGCCCGCGGCGATCTGCGCGGACAGCGAGCCGAGCAGCGAACCCCGGCTGCCCAGGACGTTGCCGAACCTGACCGACACCCAGGTCCCGGGAAACTCACCGGCCATGTGCGCGGTGAGCCGCTCGGTGATCCGCTTGGAGGTACCGAGGACGCTCACCGGGTCGGCCGCCTTGTCCGTGGAGACGTTCACGAACGACCGCACACCGCAATCCGCTGCCGCTCGCAGCACGTTCAACGTGCCGGTCACGTTCGTCTTCAGCGCCTCGGCCGGATACCGCTCGAGCAGCGGCAGATGTTTCACCGCCGCCGTATGGAACACGATCTCGGGGCGGGCCTGCGCGAAGACATCGCGGATGCGGGAGGCATCCCTGATGTCGGCCAGCACGACCTCGTCGGAATCGAGCAGCGCACGGCCGTGTAGCGCGAGCTGAATCGCGTGCAGAGCTGATTCGTCTCGGTCGAGCATCACAAGCGACGCGGGATCCAGACGGTGCAGCTGGCGGCACAGCTCCGCGCCGATCGAGCCACCGGCGCCCGTGACAAGGATGCGGCGTCCCGTGAATTGAGCGGCGGCCGACTTCAGGTCCAGGCGGACCGGATCGCGACCCAGCAGCTGGGTGATCCGCGGGTCGCGGACGTCGTCGATCCGCGCCGGTCCGGCGACCAGTTCCTCGATGCGCGGAATCACCTTGGTGACCAGACCCACCGACTCGGCCAGGGTGATCAAATCGCGGATCACCCGGCCGTCCCGGCACCCGCCGGCGATCGCGATCACCATGACCGTCGCCCCGGTCTCCGCGGCGACCTGCGCCAGGCGCTCCCGCCCGCCGCGCACTCGGATCCCGCAGATCCGCAGCCGGCGCTTGGCCGGGTCGTCATCCAGCAGGGCGACCGGTTGGTACTGCGCGCCAGGTTGACCGATCAGCCGCTGCACCAGTTGCGCTCCGGCACTGCCCGCGCCGAACACGATCACCTTGATGGCGCTCGGCGCGGGCCGCCGAGGCCTGCGCCGGACGGTCGCCGCCGCGGCCCTGACGGTGATCATGGCAAGCACGCCGACCAGAGCGGCCCGTCCGGCCACGGCCGGCCTGTCGCCCACCAGGGGCAGTCCCGCCTGACCAATACCCACCAGAAGGAGCCCGGTCAGCCCCGCGGAGACCAGTACCGCGCTCAGTTCCGGGCCGGTCTCCGCCTGATAGCGCCCGGAGTAGAGCCCGCACACGGCCCCGGCCAGCACCGCTGCTGCCCCCGTGACAGCACAGCCGACGACCAGATCGCCGGGTCCGACGAGCAGGTCGGAAGCGCCGCTGCTGGTCATGCCTGCGATCAGGAGGCCGCATGTCCAGGCGACCGCGTCCATGGCGGCCACCGCCGGTCGGCGACACCGGGCGGCAACGCCGGACCAGCCACCCGGCCGGGCGCGGCTTTTCTCTGCGGTGTGGAGCACCGCAGGATGAACCGCTGTCAGCTTCTCTTTGCCCGCGCATTCCCCACGCAAGGTGAACCCCGATCAGCAGGACGTCAATTGCCGAAGACCTATTTCGGCACTTCACTGACGGCATGTCCACGGACGCCGCCGCGTCCTTCTGGGTGGATCAGAATGTTTCTTGCGATCTCACGGACCTGATTTTCCGTGGGTAACGATTTCGCCGCCCGCTTGAACGACTCCCCTTGACTACTTCACGCACGGCTGCATACGCACCTTGGTGGTCTGCGGCCGTGCCAACGGCTGCGAGGGCACCACGGGGGGCCGCTCCGAAGCCGGTTCCAGCAGACGAACGTCCACTTCTCGCGTCTGACCGGGCAAAAGCTCCACCTGCGTCCCGAGCACCGGGTGACCCCGCTCCTCGGTCGACGACAACAGAAGTCGCCGCCCGTCCAGCGTCGCACCGGTGAACCGCGCACCGGAACTGGCGTACAGCGAAAGCCAGATGCTTGTTGATCCCGGGGGATGTGAGTGCCGGGGATCGTCGGAACGGAGAGCGACGAGGGGAGGCAGGCCCACAGCGGGAGCGCCGTTATTCAGTCTGATCCGCACCACGCTGGAACGGGCACCGCCATGGCAAGGGCCTAGCTCGTAGGCCAGCGACCGCCCCAGGTAGTAGTCCATTTTATTGCCCGCGGAATTGTTGACCACGAGGTAGGCGAAGGGCCCTGTTCTCTCGGGGACGTCGCCGGCCAGCCCGGCTTTTCCGAGTGCCGACTCGGTGGAGGCATCTCTGCTCCACACACGTAGTCGGCCATCGCCGGCGTTCTGCCCCAGTGCGTGGAGGAGGGCCACCGAATCGTGCCCGTGGCGCAGCAAGGCAGCAGCTACTGATTGCGCGACCTGTACCAGGAAACGTTTTCTTTCGATATTACTGTACGACGCATAAAGGGTGCTCTCGGTGAGCTCCACGGTGTTCTCCGCCGTCAGCTTCTTTCCGTCCGGAAGTCGGACCGGGCCCGTGGCCTTGAGGACACGGGCGAGTCCTACAGGATCGGTTGCGATGGCCCCATCGAGACGTTGTCCCGTAAGTCGCTGCCACAGGCCCACCCAGATCTGCGCCGCGTACGGAAAATGAGCGGACAGATTGGAATTGGCCAGCCCCTGGGTACTCTCGGTACCGCTGTACCGGCGGTCGAACGCCGGTCCGAAGTTCGCCACGGGGGTGTCGGTACGCGGCAGCGTGTCGTCCGACGCGAAGTCGTGCAAAGTGATGCCACCACGGTCGACGGTCAGGATACCGAAGGCGCCTACGAGGCCACCGGTCCCCCGGGCCTCGGCATTGTTCTGGAAGGCGAGAAAGTAGGAGCGTGGCGCCGTACCCCCCAGAACAGGCATCAGCAGCCGCGTCGTCGACTCCGCCTCGGAGACCGAGTCGGAAAGGCGCGCCACCCGGTCGGACAGCCGCTGCCGTGCCAGGTCGAGGCGACTGACCACCGTCGAGCCGGGCAGGCCATTCAACGTCGTCCGGACTCCGGCCAGTTGACGGTGCACGCCCCCCAGCAGGTCCGTGACAGCCGAAAGTCGGCGGAGGTCGACGCGCCCCTGGTACATCATCTGGCCGGACGCGAGCATCTGTTGCAGTCGCACAGCCTCCGGCAGCACCCCGGTGACCATCTCGTCGGCGGCGACACTCAGCCCCCGGGCAGAACGGAGCGGGGGGCCCATCAGTGGAAGGCTCTCGGCTGCGCTCCACACCGGCGTGCCGGCCGCGCTCCGGGCGGCCGCCGTGTGTTTCCGGATGTCGCCCAGCATCTCGGCCGAGGGCTGACGATGAGCGGCCATCTCCGTCTGCAGTCGGTCGGTGGCCACCTGAGCCGCAGCAAGGTTGTTCTGGACCGCGCGGACCTCCCACACCAGGAAACCGGCCGACGCGGCGGACAACAGACCGACAGCTCCGGCACCCCAGAGGAGGGTTCGGTGGCGGCGTCGTAGCATCACGGCGGCGCATGCCCGCGCCCTCGCCACAGCGCCCTTCCGGCTGCGACCCGGATCCTTTCCTGCCTCCCCTGCCTTCCCTGCCTTCATTGCCTACCCATGAATCGAAGGGGCCACCGGAACCAAGCATTTGGATTGGATCAGTAATGACAGTCACTGAGACCGTTGCAAACTTCACCGCGCCACGTGGTGGGAAAGTCGGTCCGAACGGCCTATCAGGTTGACTCGTGAAGTCCGGCAGTCCGGCAGTCCGGCAGTCCGGCAGTCCGGCAGTCCGGCCGCGTCGTGGTCCGCGGTCAGGCCCGGGGATGAGAATGTCTACTGCGTCGATTCGAAGAACGCGGCCTGGTTCTTGCCTGCCGTCTTGGCTCTGTAGAGAGCGGTGTCGGCGTCCCGCAACGCTTCTGCAGGCGTGATCGGTCTGGTGATTCTCCTGACTCCGATGCTCGTCGTCACGTGCACCGAATGGCCGTGGGCGAGGGTGAAGGGGGCCGTGATGGAGTCAAGAATCCGCGTGGTGTATTCGTGCAGCGTGCTCGCGTCCACGCCTTCCACGAGGAGCGCGAACTCGTCGCCGCCGAGTCTGGCCACCAGGTCCTGCTCGCGGACCTTGCCCGTCAGCCGCCGTGCGATGTCCACCAGCAGTTCGTCTCCGACCGAGTGTCCCAGCGTGTCGTTGACGTCCTTGAAGCCGTCGAGATCCAGCATCAGCAGTCCTGCGCAGGCAGTGGTGGAGCACTGCTCGAGGGCGGTCTCCAGACGTTCGTTCAGGAGCGCTCGATTGGCCAGACCCGTCAACGGGTCGTGGGTCGCCTGATGACTCAGAAGCTTCTGGAGCTCCGCCTGCTCCTGCAACGAGGCGGTGAGTGCCAAGGCTCGCGTGCTCGCGGCAGTGGCCGTCTCCTGGGCGTACTGGGCCAGGAACGCGATGCGCAGAACCAGCAGCAGCGACAGCCCCGCCATCATGCCGACGATCACGGTGACATGCATCGGCTGATCCCGAATGCCACCGATGTCGGCGAGCACGATCAACGGCCCCATCAGGATGAGCGCGATCAGGATCGAGAGTCGCCGCCGGGGCATCCTCTCCTGGGTCTCGGCGAGTTGCGGCGGTCGGGCAACGGAGGAGTGCAGCGCCGCCGACCCCAGCAGGAGGGACGAGACCATCCACCCCACTTCGGACACGTTCTCCGCGAGCGCGGTCCCATGCGTCGCCTCGGTCCCGTAGTAGAGGCCGTCGGAGGCGAGCAGGACGAGCAGCCATCCGATGCACATCAGGAACGACGGTGTGCGGGTGCCGGTGGTGAACATCAGCCACGCGGCCAGGGACAACAGCACCAGGTCGGTGACGGGATAGGCGATGGACACCGCCATCGGCCACGCGGCAAGCCGGCTGCGCAGGTAGGGGGCGATGATGAACGTCCATGCCAGAGTGGCGAATCCCAACGTGACGATTCCCGCGTCCAGCAGCCCCGCCCAGTGCAGCCGGCCCGCGTGCTTCCGGGCCAGGGTCACCAGACCGGCGGTGAACAGCACGTAGCTGCCGAGGTAGAGCAGGTCGGCCACGCCGGGGAACGGAACGTCGGCGCCGCGGACCTGGTAGAGACCCCAGATCGTGTCCGCCACCGCGTACGGCGCCATGGCTGCCGCGAACAGGTACCACGGAAGGGCCGACGGCGGCCTGTTCCTGGCCACGCCCACCAGGATCGCGACGACGACCGAGGCAGATATCAACACGGCCAGCATGTAACGCGCCGAGGAGGAGGTGAGCAGGAAGGTGACGATCACTGCGGTCCCCGTTGTCGCGTACGTCCAGGCCGCAGCCTCACGGCCGGCGAGCAGCCCGGCCTGAACCTTGACCACGTCCTCATCCAGGTCCGCGTCGGCGAGGACGGGAGCGGAGCGTCTCCAGGGTGCGGCAGGCTCGGTCGAGCTCCTCCTGAAGGCGGGGGGCGGCCCGAGTCAGCGGGGCCGGGTCTCCGGCCTCGGCGTACTGTTCCAACTCTGTGCAGCAGTCAGCGAGGCCCTGGGCTCCGATGTTGCCGGCAGCGCCTCTGAGACTGTGTGCCACCTCTGCGATCTCCTCGCTGTCGTGGCGGTCCAGTGCGTGGAAAAGTGCGCTGGTCATCTCGGGGGCACGGACGAGAAAGTGGTCCACCAGCCGGTCCACCAGTTCGTTCTCGGCCGGGGAGCCGACGCCGCGCAGTTCGTTCAGCCGCTGCTCGATGCAGTCGCGCGGCGCCTCGTCGTCTGTCTGCTGGTCGGCCGGGTTGACCCAGCGGGCGAGGGTTTCTTCCAGCTCGTCGGCAGCGACGGGTTTGGATACGTAGTCGTCCATGCCCGCGGCCAGGCATCTCTCGCGGTCCTCGGCGAGAGCGCTGGCGGTCATCGCGACCACCGGCAGGTGCGGGTCTCCCCGTGCCTCGCGGCGACGCAGTTCCTGGGTGGCGGCGTAACCATCCATCCGGGGCATCTGACAGTCCATCAGCACAGCCTGGTAGGAGTGTTCCTCGGCCATCCGCAGGGCCTCGATGCCGTCGGCAGCGGTATCCGTGCTGTAGCCGAGGCGGGCGAGCATGCCCTGGGCCACCAACTGGTTGATCTCGTTGTCCTCGACCAGCAGCAGATGGCCGCGCCGGGGTGGCCGGGGGGTGGTGGGAGCGGGCGCCGTTGCTGCGGTCGTCACGGGAAGTGTCCGGGTGGTGAGTTCGACCAGGGCATCCATGAGCTGGGACTGCTGGACGGGCTTGGCCAGACTGCGGGCGAGGCCGGCAGCCTGCAGTTCGGCAGCGGGCAGTTGGGCGCCGGAGGTGAGCAACATCAGCCGCACACGGGCGAAGGTCCGATCGGTGGTGATCCGGCGGGCCAGTTCCAGGCCGTCCATGCCAGGCATGTGCATGTCCAGGAGGGCCAGGGCGAAGGGGCGGCCCGCAGCCGCTGATTCATGCAGGGCCACCAGGGCCTGGGGGCCGCTGGAGACCGTCGTCGGCTGCATGTGCCATCTGCGCAGCTGAGCATCAAGGATCAGCCTGTTGGTGTCGTTGTCATCGACGACCAGAACCCGCAGCCCGCGAAGCGTGCCGGAGTCCAGAGGGGCCGGGGATGGTTCGGGGGTGTCCGGTGTGCGCACGGGTACGTCGAAGAAGAAGTTGCTGCCCTGTCCGGGCCGGCTGCTGACGCCGATGGAGCCGCCCATCGCCTCGGTGAGCCTGCGGCAGATGGCCAGGCCGAGACCGGTGCCTCCGTAGCGGCGGGTGGTTGAGGCATCGGCCTGGGAGAAGGCGTCGAACATCCGCTCCTGATCGGCCTCGGCGATGCCGATGCCGGTGTCGGCCACCTCGAAGCGCAGCCATGGCACGGGCCCTGCGGACGGCCGGGGCCGGTCGGGGCGGACGCTGAGTACGACCTCGCCGGCTTCGGTGAACTTCACCGCGTTGGATGCCAGGTTGAGCAGTATCTGCCGCAGTCGGCCGGCATCCCCGAGCACCGTCGCGGGCAGTTCGGGATGGCAGTCGCTGAGCAGTTCCAGGCCCTGGGCCTGGGCGGTCTGCGCCACCAGTGAGACGACCTCTTCCACCAGCGCCTGAGGGCTGAAGGCGACGCTGTCCAGTTGGATCTTGCCCGCCTCCAGCTTGGAGAAATCCAGGATGTCGTTGATGAGCGACAGCAATGCCGAGCCGGCGGCCTGAATGCCCTCGGCATAGCGGCGCTGCTCGGCATCCAGCGTGGTCCCCAGCAGCAGGTCGCTCAGCCCGATGACGCCGTTCATGGGGGTACGGATCTCATGGCTCATGGAGGCGACGAACTGAGACTTCGCCTGGGACGCGGCGATCGCCTGGTCGCGCGCCTCCGCCAGGGCGACTTCGGCATACTTGCGCTCGCTTATGTCACGGACGAAGGCGTTGAAGCAGCGCGCCTTCGCCGACTTCATCCGCCACACCGTCAGTTCGACCGGGATCTCGTGGCCGTCGTGGTGCAGGGCGCTGAGCTCGATGCGGCGGCCCTGCACATGAGCCTCACCACCGGCCAGCACCCGCTTCAGACCTGCGATGTGCGCAGCGCGGTACCGTTCAGGGAGAATCGTCTCGCTCAGCGGACGCCCCATCACCTCGCGATGGTTGAACCCGAACAACCGCTCGGCACTGTGGTTCCAGTCGATGACCAAGCCGTCCTCGTCGATGGAGACGAAGGCGTCTCGGGCGGTCTCGATGACCGAGCGGGCCTGCTCCTGCAACAACCGCAGGGCTTCCTCCCTGCGCCGCTGGCCCTCCGCCTCACGGACGAACCCGCGCACTTCGAGAGGCTCGCCCGAGGCGTCCCGCACCACCCAGGACGTCGTCTCGGTCCATACCCAATGCCCGTCGGCGCGACGCAGCCGCAGACACACCACCACCCGGCCGTCGCGCAGCAGATCCCGCTCAGCCCACTCGAACTCCTCCACGTCGCCCGGATGCACCCAGGATCCGACCGCCGTCCCCACGATCTCCTCCGCCGGCCGCCCGAACAACGCCGACGCCGACGCGGACACCTCCTGGTAGACGCCCGGTACCGTGCGGCGGAAGACCATGTCCGCGGAGTTCTTCACCAGAATCCGAAACCGCTCCTCGTCGTCCGCCGCGTATTGTCCTGGCGCGTCCGGGGGCTTGGGTTCCATCATCCGCCTCCACATGTCGTGCACGACCGCATGCTGCGGCCGGGACTGCCGACAGACCGGTCGCGATCTCGTCGGTACGGCGTCTGCGAGCGACGTGTGACCAGCAGCGTCCGCTCACGGTGGACGACCCCGAATCACAAGGTCAGCCACCTGCCCAGCGGTTGCGTCGGACTCTTCAAGACAAGGACGAACGAGGGAAGATCGCAAATCGAGCCAAGGGCCGCGCCCTTGGGCGGAGTGGGTGGCCCCGGCCAGGAGTTACCGGCCGGCTGCGGCATTCGGGTGACTGGTTGCCCGTCCCCGCCCTTGCCCGCGGCGTCGTGGACCAGTTCCCTGGCGGTGATTCAGTTCCGCGGACCGCTCACGCGCGATCGCCTCCGCGCTCCTTCACGGGACCGGAGGTGTCGAATCCGGAGCGGGTCATCGAGCCCCACACCTGGGGAGTCCGGCACAGCGCGTCCCACAGGCCGCGCAACCGCCACCACGCCGTCAGCTGGCGGTATCCGATGTTCTCCGCGGCCACCCCGACGAGGGCGCCCCAGACGTCCCGCCATCGTGTGAAGCGGTGGAAGGCGTACTCCTCCACCGCGACCGAGACCAGGCTGACCACGATGGCGTAGGCGTAGGCGGCGAGCAGGAAGCGCCACAGGAAGCCCACGTCGACCGCGCCGATCAGCACGCCGAGGGGGACCAGGACGAGGCTCGCGAGCTCCACCACCGGGGCCAGCAGTTCGAAGACCACGTAGAAGGGCAGGGCCACCAGGCCGATACGGCCGTAGCGCGGGTTGCAGATCATGCCACGGTGCTTGAGCAGGATCTCCGTCAGGCCCCGGTGCCATCGCCGCCGCTGATGGCCCAGAACCCTCAGCGTCGAGGGCGCCTCGCTCCAGGAGATCGGCTCGGTGACGAAGACGATGCGGTAGTCGCGGCGCTGCTCGCGCATGTACCGGTGGAGACGGATGACCAGTTCGGCGTCCTCCCCGATGCAGTCCCCGTCCATCCCGCCGACCGCCACGACCGCGTCCCTGCGGAAGAGACCGAAGGCGCCGGCGATGATCAGCAGGCTGCCGACCTTGGACCATCCGGTGCGGCCGAGGAAGAAGGCGCGCAGATACTCGACGACCTGAACCCGTCCAAGGAGGTTCGGGGGCACATGCGGCTCGACGACCCGTCCGGCGATGACGGTGCAGCCGTTGGCGAGGCCCACTACACCGCCCGTGGCCACCACCCGCATGGGGTCGTCGCTGAAGGGTCTGGCAACCGCGAGCAGCGCCTGTGAGTCGAGGATCGAGTCGGCGTCCACCATGCACAGCAGCGGATAGCGTGCCAGGTTGATCCCCAGGTTGAGCGCGTCGGACTTGCCTCCGTTCTCCTTGCGGGCCACCACCAGGGGCACCGGCCCGCCTCTGGGCAGATGGACCGAGGTGATCCTGCCGCGTACGGGGACGTCGTCGGGCACCACGTACTCCACCTCAACCAGGTCGAAGGCGTCCCGCAGGGCGTCCAGCGTGCCGTCGGTGGAGCCGTCGTCGACCACGACCACCTCGAACATGGGGTAGCGCAGCAGCAGCATGGCCCGGATCGCTTCGACGATGCCGACCGCCTCGTTGTGGGCGGGCACGATCACGGACACGGGCGGGGTGAAGGGGCTGCTGGACGCGTCGTCGTACCCGGCGAAGGACGCCCGCCGCAGCCGTCTGACGAACTCCACGACTGCGATCAGGATCAGCACCAGGTAGGAGGTGTTGATGGTCAGGAAGTAGACGATCACTACGTCGTCGCAGACGGCGATCAGGCTGTGCGCCGGGCCGGTCAGCCACGCCCACAGGTCCGCGGCCACCGTACTCACAGCGCCACCTCCGCACGGACGTCGTGGTGTGCCCCACCGACCGCCGATTCGGCCAGCACGGCCCTGGCCTGGGCGGCGGCCGGACCACCGGATGGATCGTCCGCCGCCGCGCGCAGCGCCGCACGACCTGTCGGGCCGAGCCGTAGCAGCGCTCGGGCCGCGGTGCCGGCCACATGCGGGTCGGGGTCGTCGAGCAGGTCCGCGAGCGGGCCGGTCGCGGCGACGGCACCCAAATTGCCCAGTGCCCCCGCGGCCACCATGCGCAGGGCGGCCGGCCGTCCCGGCCGGACGGCCGCGAGCAGCGGCTCCAGGCCCTCGGGCATGCCCAGCCTGCCCAACGCCCGTGCGGCTTTGATCCGCACCTCGATGGAGGGGTCCTGGTGCTGCGCGCGAGCGATCCGGGAGGTGTGGGAAACCGCGCCGGTCGCGCCGAGAACCTCGATCGCCACGGCCCTGACGAGCGGCTCCCGGTGCTCCAGTCCAGCCGCGACATTCCGCTGTGCCTCCGGGCCCAGGCAGACCAGCGCCATGGTGATGACACCGGGGGGTTGCCTCCGCGCGCCGCAGAGGGACTCCAGAAGGTGCGGGACCGCCACCGGTCCCCCGCACCGGCCCAGCGCCCGTGCGGCGGCCAGGCGTACATCCGGGTCACGGTCGGTCAGCAGTCGGCACAGCGACTCGGCCGCCGGGCGGTGGGAGAGTTGCCCGAGCACCTGTGCTGCGCGCCCCCGCCGAACCGCACTGCGGCTTCCCAGGTCGGCGACTGCGTCCACGGCGGCCCCACGCAGCTCGTACAGCCGGATCAGCGCGGTGCGGGCTCCTCCGGAGACTTTCTCCAGCAGCGCCGTCAAAGTCGGCTCCAGAGCGATCCAGGTCCTTTTGTCGATCTCAGTCAGCTGGTGCAGCAGCTCGGGCTGCTCGTCCTCCTCGGCACACAGGAGCCGCAGCAGGAGACCGCGCACAGGTGCCACGACCCGCCGACGTCTGGCCTGCCGGTGCTTGCGGATGCCGCGGACACAGACGATCAGCAGACACATCGTCAGGATGACGGCCGTGAGGCACAGCAGCGCCCTGATGACGAACCCCGTGGGGATCATCGCTCAACCCGGCTGAGCACGGCGATGACCCGGCTGGACAACTCCCGTGGGCTGAACGGCTTGATGATGTAGTCGTCGGCACCCGCCGCGAATCCGACCTCGATGTCTCCTTCCTGGGACCGGGAGGTGATCATGATGACGGGGAGCGAGGCGGTCTCGGGGGCGGCGCGCAGTTCCCTGCAGACGTCCAGACCTGACATCCCCGGCATGCGTATGTCGAGCAGGGCCAGTTCAACCGGCTGTTCGCGCACCGCGCGGAGCGCGGCCATGCCGTCCTCGACGGCCGTGACCCGGTGACCGTTCTGCGTCAGCTTGAAGGCCACCAGATCCCGGATGTCCGCGTCGTCGTCGGCTATCAGGACATGCGCCATTGTTCTCCCTGGGGCTCCTGGGCCACGGAACTCCGGTACGACCCCGGGGGGCGCACCGCGGCCGGCAGCCGGAAGGGGGTGGATCAGATCGTCATAGACAAATTAGGGTCAATAGTCGACTTCCACCACATATGCGTTGGCCGAGCGGTTGTGCTCGGCCTGCTCACCGTGCGCCTGCACGGGTCAGCCGTGGCAGGGCGAGACCGACCGTCGAGGCGGCGAGCAGAGCCGCCGCGCACGGCACCCGGTAGCCCGCGGCGGCCCCCGCGGCGTCCACCACCCACCCGGCCGTGGCGTAGCCCAGCGCCACACCGACGGAGAGCCCGGAGACGATCCAGGTGATGCTCTCGGTGAGTTGGGCTGCCGACGCCAGGTGGTCCACCAGACCCACTGCGGTGATCAGGGTCGGCGCGACGGCCATGCCCGCCACGAAGAGCATCCCCGCCAGGGCAGCGAGACTCGGCGCGAACAGCAGCGGCGCCGTCGTCACCGCCATCGCGCCGACGCTGAGCAGCAGCCGCAGCGTGAGCGTCCCCCGCGGCCCGATCGCGCCGACGACCGCGCCTGCCAGGCCCGAGCCGAGTGCGTACAGGCCCAGCAACAGTCCGGAGAGCGCCTTGTGGTGGTGCGCGCCGGCGAACGCCACCGTCGCGACGTCCACCGAACCGTAGGACACGCCCACCGACGTAAGCGTCAGCACCAGCAGGCCGAGGCCCGGAGTGCGCAGCGCCGAGCCCCTGGTGTGTCGCGGCCCGGAGCGCACCGGCGGTTCCGTACGCCGCTGGACGGCGAACAGCGACACGCCGACGGCGAGCAGGACCGCGGCCGCCAGCGGCCCGGCCCCGGCACGGACCCTGGTGGACAGTGTGATCGCCAGGATCGGGCCGACGACGTAGATCAACTCGTCGAGAACCGACTCCAGCGAGTACGCGGTGTGCAGTAGCCGCGGTGAGTCCCGATGGATCTCCGCCCAGCGGGACCTGACCAGCGCACCCATGCTGGGCATGCAGCCCGCCACCGCCGCCGCCACGAACAGCGTCCAGGCCGGGGCGGCGAAGTGGGCACACAGCAGGAGGGCGCAGATGGCGGCTACCGTCACGGCCATGGCCGGGAGGACGACGCGACGCTGACCATGCCGGTCGACGAGCCGGGAGATCTGAGGTCCGACAGCGGCGGCGGCGAGCGCCTGCGTGGCGGAGACGGAGCCGGCGAGCCAGTACTCACCGCCGAGTTGCGACAGCATGGTGACGATGCCGACGCCGATCATCGACAACGGAAGGCGTGAAATGAAGCCCGCGGCAGAGAAGAGAAGACTGCCCGCAGGAGAGAAGATCCGACGGTAATCGGAGAGCATGAGACTCCACGCTCCGTCAGGAGCCGATCGTCACTGAGCGATCCGGTGCGGTTTGTGCGGCCTCCATCTTCAGGCATGCGACGGTGACTCGCGACCCGGAATCCGGCCGTCCCGGTGCGCGTGAGAGTGCGTGAAATGGCGAGCCGGGTTAGCTTGATGGAAGACACGTCGATGTCTCGGCGAGAAGGAGCCCGCACCAAGCGGCGCCCGCGATACCGGCGCCCGCGATTCGCAGGCGGCGCGTACCGATTCCCGGACCCAGAGAATTCTCAATTGCCAGTTGGTCCTACGGGTTTCTCCGTCGCAGCCGGGTGCTGTTCGCCCAGCTCCGTCCGCCCCGTCACGTTGCCCTACCGGGAGGTGAGTTGGGGTGACCCCGCACTTGCGAGGCCAGGCCGTGGCGGCCGCGGTCTGCGCATCCATCGTCGCGCTGACAGCGTTCTATTACGCATTTCCGGGGCAACGGATGATCTTCGTCGCCATAGGCGCGGCCGGTGTCATCGGCATTATTCTTGGTGTCGTTATCAACGATCCCCCGCATAGACTCCCCTGGCTGCTGCTCGCCGCGGGAAACTTCGCCTTCGCCGCGGGCGAGGCCACCCAAGTCATTCTCATCCAGCTCAACCAGACCGCATTCCCGTCGGTCGCCGACGGCTTCTATCTCGCGGCATATCCGCTCTATGCGGCCGGGCTGCTGGGCTTCATCCACTGGCGCACGGGGCGTCGCGACCGCGGGAGCCTCGTCGACGCGCTGACGCTGACCGTCGGCCTGGCACTGCTGGCGTGGCTCTTCCTCATCGAGCCGTACGCCCACGCGGCAGGCCTCACCTGGGTGCAGAAGGCGTTCTCCATGGCCTATCCGCTGGGCGACATCCTCGTCCTGGCGATGCTGCTGCGCCTGCTCGCCGGCCGGGGCGGCAAGAGCCCCTCACTCGTGCTCCTGACCGCGGGCACCGTCGGTCTGCTCACCGCGGACGTGCTGTACGGCCTGATTCAGCTGCACGGGACGTGGCGCACGGGTACCGCGGTCGAACTCGGCTGGGTCGTCCTGTACGGCGCCTGGGCGGCCGCCGCGCTCCATCCTTCCATGCGGTCGGTGACGCGGTTCGTGCCATGGCGGGCCGAGACCGGCGTGGGCGGCCGACTCAGCCTGCTCACGCTGGCATCGCTCATCGCGCCGGCCATCCTCCTGGTCGAGGCGGTGCGGGGGGAGAGAGCCAACATCGGCGTCATCGGGGTGTTCTCCGCAGTGCTCTTCCTTCTCGTGCTCTACCGGCTGGCAGGCGTGGCGACGACCCACCGGCAGGCGGTCGGCCGGGAGAAGGTACTGCGTATCACGGTGTCGTCGCTGGGCGGCGCGAGCGATCTGGGGGACGTGGCAGCCGTCGTCCACTCCGCGGTGACGGAACTGGTGCCGCACGGTCCGCCGCGTTCGGCGCTCCTCATCGTGCCGGACGACGCCCTCTGGGTGAACGGGGAGCCCGGCGGCGCGGCCGGGCCCGTGTCCGAGCAGGTGACCGCGGCCGTACGCGAACTGACCGCGCCCGGCGAGAGCCGCCTGGTGGCCCTGGACGGTGTGGGGCCCGATCTCGCCGCCCGCCTCACGGATCTGGGCGAGGAGCCGCCCCACACGGTCCCCGCGCTCGTCTGCCCGCTCATCTCGCAGGATCACCCTTCGGGAGATCCGCTGATCGGGGCGCTCGTCCTGGCCGGGCCCGAGCAGAACCTGCTCCTGGTCCGTCAGACGCTGGCCACTCTCGCCGCGCAGGCGGCACTTACCGTGGCACGGATCTCCCTCGCCGAAGAGGTCAACCAGCGCAACAGCGAGGCGTACTTCCGCACGCTGGTGCAGAACGCCTCTGACGTCATCCTGATCCTCGACGACGACGACCGGGTCCGCTACGCCAGTCCCTCCGCCGACCAGCTGCTCGGCGTTCCGGAGCTGGAGGGCACCCACCTCATCGGCCTGGTGCCGCCGCAGGACAGCCGCAGGGTGGTCGAGACGCTCGGCCGGATACGCAGCGGCGAGTACCAGACCAGGCGCGAGCACTGGCGCATGATCCGCGTCGACCGGGCGTCCATCGAGGTCGAGGTGAGGTGGAGCGACCTGCGCGAGGAGGCGACCGTAGGCGGGGTGGTGCTCACCCTGCGGGACGTGACCGAACAGCGCAAGCTCGAACGCCAGCTCACCCACCAGGCCTTCCATGACTCGCTCACCGGCCTGGCCAACCGCGTGCTCTTCCAGGAGCGGGTCAACCATGCCCTGGTACAGGCTCAGCGCGATGGCACGGTGGTCGGCGTACTCTTCCTCGACGTGGACGACTTCAAGGTCGTCAACGACATACACGGCCACGGTGTGGGCGACGAGCTCCTGGTCGCGCTGTCGCTCCGGCTGCAGACCGCCGTCCGTGCCTCCGACACCGCCGCGCGCGTCGGCGGAGACGAGTTCGCACTCCTGGTGGAGGGTTCCGCCAGCCAGGACGGCGTGGAGCGGTTCACCGAAAACCTGATGTCCGTGTTCGTCGAGCCGTTCCGGCTCAGCGTGGGGCCGGTGAGCACCTACGCCAGCGTCGGCGTGGCGACGACGGAGGACAGCATCGACTCGGTCGAACTGCTCACCCACGCCGATCTCGCGCTGTACGCGGCGAAGACGGCAGGCAAACGCCAGTGGCGTCACTACCGCCCGGAACTGCAGAGCGGCATGGCCGAACGGGCCAGGTTGCAGGAAGGGCTGGACAGTTCCTCGATCGAGACGTCGTTCATGGTGCTTTACCAGCCCATCGTGGAACTGACCAGCGGTCGGATCGCCGGTTTCGAGGCGCTCGTTCGCTGGCCCCACTCCCCGCACGGCATGATATTGCCGGAGCAGTTCATCACACTGGCCGAGGAGAGCGGGCAGATCGTCCCGCTCGGCGCCTGGGTGCTCGATCAGGCCGCGACCGAGGCTGTCCGGTGGCGGGGCTCCGTGCGACGCGAACTGACAGCCGGCCGCAAGGAACCCTACGTCAGCGTGAATGTGTCACCGCGTCAGTTCCGGGACGAGGAGTTCTACAACGTCGTCCGGCGCGCCCTGGATCTCTCCGGCATCGAACCGTCGTCCCTGGTATTGGAACTGACCGAGAGTGTCCTGCTGTACAACGACGAACGTATCCTGCGGGAGATGAGTTCGCTCACCGACCTCGGGATCCGCATCGCGATCGACGACTTCGGAACGGGCTACTCGTCACTGAGCTATCTGCGTGAGTTCCCCATCTCGATCCTCAAGATCGACAAGTCGTTCGTGGACGAACTAGGGCACTCGCCCGAACACTACGCCCTGGTCGAGGGCATCACGCATCTCGCGGACTCGCTCGGCCTGACGGTGATCGCCGAAGGGGTGGAGAACGTGAGACAGCAGGAGCTGTTGATCTCCATGGGCTGCCCGCTCGGCCAGGGATACCTCTTCGCCGAGCCGATCAGCGCCGAGGAGGCGGAACAGCTCGTCCTCGCACCGCCGCTCGGCCGCCTGGCCGCGCTGCCCGCGGTGCCCGAGGAACGGAACCCGTGATGGCGTGGGGCCTCTCCCGCGAGGGGTTCGGGTCGTGCTCAGCACAACGCCGCGCGAGGCAGGAGACCCAAGGTGTTGGAACCTGAGGACCCGTCGGCAGAGCCGGCTGAGCTGTGCCTCGTGTTGCGCAACGACGAGGACCAGTACGCGATCTGGCCCGCCGGGCGTCGTATTCCCGCCGGGTGGTGCAAGATCGACGGACCGGCGTCCGCCGCGAGATGTGGACAGCTGGTCGAGCACCTGTGGACCGACCTGCGGCCCCTGAGCGCCCGCACCGAGCGGCAGCCCCCGGGATCCGGGCCGGGTACGGTGCCCGAACTGGTCCGGGAGCGGGCCCGACGGGCCCCGTCCGATCTGGCCGTGCTCTCGGACGAGGGCCGGCTCACCTACCTCGAACTGACCGACCGCGCCGACCGATTGGCCCAGGAACTGCGGGAGTCCGGCGTCGAGGCGGAGTCCGTCGTCACCGTGTGCCTCGACCGTGTGCCCGAGCTGATCGTCGCGCTGCTGGCGGTGCTCGGCTCCGGCGGCGCGTTCCTGCCCCTCGACCCGGCGACTCCGCGGCAACGGATCGTCGGGCTGGTAGGGGAGACCGGTTCGCGTCTCATCGTCTCGAGCCACGAGCATGCCCCGATGTTCGCCGACTGCGGGGCCCTGATCCTCGACCCCGGGGCCGCCGGGGAACCGGCGACGCGAACCCCGGCTCGAACGGCATACGGTTCCCGCCCGGACGACCTCGCCTACGTGATCTACACCTCCGGATCCACCGGCCCTCCCAAAGGTGTGATGATCACCCACCGCTCACTTGCCCACTCCCTCACGGCGGTGGCCCGGGCATACCAACTGAGGCCCGGCGACCGGGTGCTGCACGCCGCGGCGCTCGGCTTCGACACCTCCCTGGAGCAGATCTTCGCCACGCTCATCAGCGGCGCGACGCTGGTCCTCGCGGGCACCCGGACGTGGGCGCCCACCGAACTGCTGCACCGCCTCCCGGAGTACGGGATCAGCGTCGCCGACCTCACCCCCGCCTACTGGCAGCAGATCCTCTCCGTAGCGGACCGTGGCGAGAGCCTCGCGTCGCTGAGGCTCGCCATCGTCGGCGGCGAGATCGTCACCGCGAAGGACTGCCGCGCCGTTCTGCGCCGGATCCCCGGCGCGCGGCTCGTCAACGCCTACGGGCTCACCGAGACCACCATCACCTCCACGCTCTGCGAACTGAACGAGGAGGTGCTCGCGGCGCCGGACAGCGCGGTCGCCCCGGTCGGCAGGCCCCTGGAGGGAACTCACATCCATCTGCTCGACGCCGAACTGCACCCTGTGCGGCCGGGCGAGCGCGGCGAGATCTACCTCGGCGGCCGGGGGCTGGCACGCGGTGTCTGGCGGCAACCCGCCCTGACCGCACAACAGTTCCTCCCCGACCCGCACGGCTCCGCGCCGGGCGACCGGATGTACAGGACCGGGGACCTGGGCCGCCTGCGCTCGGACGGCAATCTGGAAATCCTGGGCCGGGTCGACGACCAGATGAAGATCCGCGGATTCCGGGTCGACCCGGCCGAGATCGAGGCCGCGCTCGTCTCCCGCCCGGAGGTCGGCCAAGCGATGGTGGTGGCCCGGGCACGCGACCACGGCGAGCTGGAGCTCATCGCGTACTGCACGCCGGCCTCGCCGTCCGCCGGCGCCGAGACGGCGCTGCCCGCACGGCTGCGGTCGGCACTCGCCGAGGTCCTGCCGGGCTACATGATCCCGGCAGCCTTCCGCGTGATGGAACGGCTGCCCGTCGCGCCCAGCGGAAAGCTCGACCGCAGGGCCGTGCCGGAACCCGGAATCGCGGCGACCACGGCCGTCACAGACACCCACGAGCGTCCGGTGCCGCAGGGAATGGCCCAGTTGTGGTGTCAGATCCTGGGTGTGGACTACGTCCGTCCGCACGACGACTTCTTCGAACTGGGCGGCAACTCGCTGCTGGCCATGGAGATGCTCGCCCGGACCCGCGTCATCTTCGGAATCGGCGTCACACAGATCCGCGACCTGACCCGGTCACTGCTGCGGCAACCGATGCTCGCCGCGTTCGCCGAATCGGTGCGCCAGGCGCGCGCCGGCACGCTGGCGCACCCGGACGGCGGGAGTGTCGACTTCGCCGCCGAGACCGATCGGCCCGTTCCGGCGGTCGGCAGCGACAGGCCGACTCCGCATCCCCAACACCCCGGGGACGTGCTTCTCACGGGGGCGACCGGGTTCTGCGGCGCGTACATGATCGACGAACTGCTGCGCACGACGACGGGACGGGTCCTTTGCCTGGTCAGGGCCTCCGACGAACAGGAAGGAATGAAGAGGATCCGCGCGAGCCACCAGCGGTACGTCCTCAGCGACCTGTCCAGCGAGCGCGTCCAGCCGGTCGTCGGCGATCTGGCCAAGCCCGGACTGGGGCTGTCTTCAGGCCGGTTCGAGGAGCTGGCAGCGACCATCGACGCTGTTTACCACTTCGGCGGCCAGGTCAACTTCATCTACCCGTACCACGAGTTGCGCGCGTCCAATGTCGACGGCACATACGAGATCATCCGCCTCGCCGCCCGACGGGCGGTCCCCGTCCACTTCACCTCCAGCATGGCCGTGCTCGCCGGCTTCGGGCCGGCTGGGGTGCGCGAGGTGACAGAGAACACGCCGTTGCGCTTCCCGGAGTACCTGTCGGTGGGATATGTGGAGACCAAATGGGTGGGCGAGGCGCTGCTCAAGAAGGCTTCCGACGCGGGCCTGCCGGTCACCGTCTACCGCCTGATGGACATCACGGGCGGCAGCGGAACCGGCGTGATGAACACCAGCAGCGAGATGGCCGCCCTCATCGACTTCATCGCGCGAACCGGGCTGTGCCCCGACATCCGGCTGCCGCTGGACTTCCTGCCGGCCGACTGCCTCGCCCGCGCCATCGGACACATCTCCACCCGGCATCCCGCGTGCGGCGAGGTCTACCACCTCACCAACCCCCGTTCCACGCTGCTGGCCTCGCTCGTCGAGCGCCTGCGCGGACGGGGTTACCCGATCCAGGAGATCCCGTACACCGAGTGGATCGCCATGCTGGTGAGGTACGCGGCGGGGCACCCCACCGACCCGATGACCGCGTTCGTCCCGCTCTTCGTCGACCGCTGCGCGCGCGCCGACATCACCGTGAGCGAGATGTACTTCCAGGACGTCTTCCCCGAGTTCACCCGCAACAACGCGGAACGGGGGCTGAGGGACGCCGGGATCGACGTTCCTCCGGTGGACGCGGAGATGCTGGACCGCTACGTCGACTACCTCCAACACGACGACGTCCAGCCGGTGCTCAGGCGAGAACGCGGAGGGTCACGGTGGTGAGCCGATGCCCCGACTGGGAGGCGCTGGACGTGCTGGAAGCAGCACCCGACCGTCCGGTGGCCTTCTCCGCCGACCTCAGTCCCACCGGCCTCCTGGCGGCCTACCGCGCCGGGGTCTATCCGTTCCCGGCGGCCGACGAATACACCCGCGCGCTCAACGAGGTGCTGTTCGACGATCAGGTCCAGGCCGGCCGTATCCGGCTCGTGGGGGCGGATTCGGCCGATCCCTACGCCGTCTCCTGGTGGTCTCCCGATCCCAGGCCAGTGCTGCCCGTCTCGACCACTCACCTCGGTCGCAGCCTCGCCCGACGGCTGCGCAACCGGCTGCCGTGGTCGACCAGCCTGGACCGGAGCTTCGAGCGAGTCGTCCGCGAATGCCGCGCCGGCCGCGTCCCCCTGTGGCTCACCGACGAGCTGATCGAAAGCCTGGTCCGCCTGCACGAGCTGGGGCATGCTCACAGCGTCGAGGTGTGGGAGGACGGCGATCTGATCGGCGGCGTCTTCGGCCTCCAGATCGGAGCGGTCTTCAGCATGGACTCGATGTTCTTCCACCGTTCCGATGCCTCGAAGGTCGCGGTGACCGACCTCGCGGCGCGCTTCGCACAGGCCGGCGGTGTACTGCTCGACGCACAGCGGGACAGCCCGCACGTCCGCGGCCTGGGCGCCACTCTCGTACCGCGCGAGCAGTACGTGCGAAACCTGCGCGGCACCTGGCGCGACAGCCTCCCGATGTCCACCGCCACCTTGCCCGCTCGCCGCCTCGTCCAGCCGACCGGATCACGCTGACCGTCTTCGTCGAAACGGCGCGGCGCAGGGCTCTGTCCGATAACCGCATGGCCCCGAACGGGGGATGCAATCTCATCCAATACGGGCGATGCCCGTACACAGGGCGTACCACCGGCATACGCCGGCGCGTTGCCGATGCATGGATTACACCGTCACCACCGGATGTCTCTTCCTCGAGTGGGAAGACCAGCCGCCGTACCGTGAACGGCCCCGGGCGGGCCAGGAAGACCCACCCATCTACGCCGCCCTGGTCAGAGAGTGGCGGGCCCGCGGCCGGATGGTCCCGGGCACCTGGGACGCGCGATGGACCGCCCTGGTGTCCGCGAGTTCACCGACCGGGCGGCACCGACGCTCCCTCAGCGTTCCGCCTCTGGTCCTGTGGGAACGCGTCGCCAAACCACCCCTCGTGAGTTGCGACGAGATGGTGCCCGCTCCCTGAAGCGCACGGCCCGTCACACGCTCGCCCCTGCCGGGGAGGTGCCCGGCGGCTGCGGATCCTGCCCGTGGCCTGCCGAAGCCCCGGGCGGACCTGGTCGGTACCGCGTAGCCGCCCCTGGCGAGGTCCTCCGCCTGCTGCCGTATGTCCTGCTTGCTGCGGCCGAAGCCGTGCGGAAGAGCTCGGGACCTTGTGCGGTTCGCCGACTGCGGGTGCGTCGTGGCTTGTCGCGCAGGTCCCCGCGCCCCTGGGACGCACCTGCGGGGCGATCCTGGGGGGCGATCAGGTCCGCTGGTCCTCCGGGATCGACACCAGCCAGCGGGTCTCCTTGCGGGGGCGGAGGTACAGGGCCCAGTACAGGGTCGCGGCCGCCGTGATGCCGCCCGTCCAGAGCAGGTAGGTCGTCTCCTGCTGGGTGAGGATGTAGGCGAGGACCGCGATGAGGAGGACCGGCATCGCGGGCCACAGGGGCATGCGCCAGGCCGGGGTGTGCTGGTGGGCGCCGCGGCGGGAGAGCAGCGCGGCGACCGCGACCAGGAGGTACATGCCGGTCACCGAGACGCCCGTGACGCCGTACAGGGTGTCCAGGTTGACGAAGCAGAGCAGGGCGCCGGGGACGCCGACGGCGAGCGTGGCGACCCAGGGGGAGCCGAAGCGGCCGAGCTTGGCGAAGACGTCGTTGACCGGCTGGGGCCAGGCCTTGTCACGGGCCGAGGCGAACAGGACGCGGGAGTTCTGGATGACCATGACGATGCCCGCGTTGATGATCGCGAGGGCCACGCAGAGGCTGACGAAGGTGCCGACCGCGGAGTCGGACCAGGCGGTGACCATGGAGCTGATGTCGCCGCCGGTCAGCTCGGAGAGGTCCGAGGCGCCCAGGGTGATCGCCACCACCGGCACCAGGATGATCACCGTCGAGATGGCAAGGGTGGCCAGGACGGTGCGGGCGACGTTGCGGCGCGGGTGCTCCAGCTCCTCGGAGAGGTAGACGGCCGTCGAGAAGCCCTGGGTGACGAAGAGGGCGATGGCCAGCCCCGAGACCACCAGCATGGCGGTCACCGTGTCCGTGTGGCCGTGCGCGCCCGTCACCTGCATCGAGGTGAGGCTGCCGAGGCCGCGGTGGCTGTGGGTGAAGCCCAGCAGGGCGACGACGCCGGCCGCGATGACCTCCAGGACCAGGAAGATGCCGGTGATCCAGGCGTTGGCGCGCAGGTCGAGCAGGCCCGCCAGGGTGGCCAGGAGCATCACACCGGCGCCGGTCATGGCAGGGTCGAGGTGGACGACCGGGGCGAGGTAGTCGGCCGTGCCCATCGCGATCACCGGCGGCACGATCATGACGACCAGCAGCGACAGGACGAAGACCAGCCAGCCCGCGAGCCGGCCCGCCATCGTCGAGACCATGGCGTACTCGCCGCCCGCGCTGGGGACGAGGGTACCCAGCTCGGAGTAGCAGAACGCCACGGCGATGCAGAGGAGGGAGCCGATGGCGATCGTCAGGGCGGTGGCGGTGCCGAGCGAGCCGAAGAGGTCCGGCACGACCACGAACAGCGTGGAGGCCGGGGTGACGCAGGAGAGGGTGAGGAGGGTTCCGCCCACCACGCCGATGGAGCGCTTGAGCTTCTGTGAGCCGTGGGGCGCGTCGACGACGGTGTCGACGGGGCGGAGCGTGTCGGTCATGCGCGGTTCCGATCGCCAGGGGCAGCAGATTGCGCTGAATGGAATCCCAACGAAAACCGACGCGTCAATAGGCGTTTGCCTACGAAATCCGTAGATCGAAAGCCTTCCAACGTGCGCATACGGCATTCCGATGCGGCTCGTTCCGCAGTAATGAGCCGTACGGGAACCGCAATGCCGCGGCGAAAAAAACGTGGGGACACGGCCCGGCCGGGCTGTCAGTGCGGCCACACCGTCGCCTGGGTGGGTCGGCCGAGGTGAGGATGAGGTGCAGCAACTGCACGCCGCGCCGACGACCCGGGTACGGATGGCGGACAGCGCCTACTACTACGACCTCGACCCGCAGCGCTCCGGCCCGCTCAAGGGCAAGGAGTGGATGCGGATCGACACCTCGGCGCCCTTCGGCGAGAAGGGCGCACAGGCCATCAGCGGCGCCGGCAGCGGCGGAACCCGGCCGACTCACTGCCGGACCTTCCGGTCCGGCTCGACGATCTCACCGAGCAGATGAAGAAGGCCCGGGAGCAGCAGGGCTGATCCCGGGCAGGGGGTGCCGGACGGCGTCGTCAGTGGTTGCGGGGGAAGCCCAGGTCGACGCCCGCCGGAGCCTCGGAGGGGTCGGGCCAGCGGGTGGTGACGACCTTGCCGCGGGTGTAGAAGTGCGTGCCGTCGTTGCCGTAGATGTGGTGGTCGCCGAAGAGGGAGTCCTTCCAGCCGCCGAAGCTGTGGTAGCCGACGGGGACCGGGATCGGGACGTTGACACCGACCATGCCGGCCTCGATCTCCAGCTGGAAGCGGCGGGCGGCGCCGCCGTCCCGGGTGAAGATCGCGGTGCCGTTGCCGAACGGGGAGGCGTTGATGAGGGCCACGCCGTCCTCGTAGGTGTCCACGCGCAGCACGGTCAGCACGGGGCCGAAGATCTCGTCCTGGTAGGCCTTGGCGGTGGTCGGCACCTTGTCGAGCAGGGAGATGCCGATCCAGTGGCCGTCCTCGAAGCCGTCCACGGTGTGGCCGGTGCCGTCGAGGACGACCTCGCAGCCCTCGGCTGCGGCGCCGGAGACGTAGGAGGCCACCTTGTCGCGGTGGGCGGCGGTGATCAGCGGGCCCATCTCGGAAGTGGGGTCGTTGCCGGGACCGATCTTGATCTTCTCGGCGCGCTCACGGATCTTCTCCACCAGCTCGTCGCCGATCGCGCCGACCGCGACGACCGCGGAGATGGCCATGCAGCGCTCGCCCGCCGAGCCGTAGGCGGCGGAGACGGCGGCGTCGGCCGCCGCGTCCAGGTCGGCGTCCGGGAGGACCAGCATGTGGTTCTTGGCGCCGCCCAGGGCCTGCACCCGTTTGCCGTTGGCGGAGGCGGTGGTGTGGATGTAGCGGGCGATCGGGGTCGAGCCGACGAAGGAGACGGCCTTGACGTCCGGGTGCTCCAGGAGCCGGTCGACGGCCACCTTGTCGCCGTGCACGACGTTGAAGACGCCGTCGGGCAGACCGGCCTCGGCCAGCAGCTCGGCGATCTTGAGGGACGCCGACGGGTCCTTCTCGGACGGCTTCAGCACGAAGGTGTTGCCGCACGCGATGGCGATCGGGAACATCCACATCGGGACCATCGCCGGGAAGTTGAACGGCGTGATGCCCGCGACGACACCCAGCGGCTGGCGGATCGAGGCCACGTCGACCCGGGTGGCGACCTGCGTCGACAGCTCGCCCTTGAGCTGCACGCTGATGCCGCAGGCCAGGTCGACGATCTCCAGACCGCGGGCGACCTCGCCGAGCGCGTCGGAGTGGACCTTGCCGTGCTCGGCGGTGATCAGCTCGGCGATCGCGTCCCGGTTGGCGTCCAGCAGCGCACGGAACTTGAACAGGATCTCCGTGCGCCTGGCCAGCGAGGACTGGCCCCAGGTCGCGTAGGCGTCCTTGGCGGCCGCGACCGCCGCGTCGACCTCCTCGACGGAGGCGAAGGCGACCTGCGTGGTGACCGCGCCGGTGGCCGGGTCGGTGACCGGCCCGTGGTTGCCCGACGCACCTTCGACGGTCTTGCCGCCGATCCAGTGGTTGACGATCTTCGTCATGCCCGGTTTCTCCTTCACAGATGGCGGCGTCGGGTGGAGACGTGCCGTTCGTAGAGCTCTCGTGCCTTGACCGCCGACGGTCGGGTCGCGGTCTCGGCCACAGGTACATCCCACCAGGCCTGCGCGGGAGGCGCCCCCGACACTGTGTCTGCCGTTGCGGTCTCGACGTAGACACATGTGGGCGTGTCGGCGGCGCGGGCCTCGGCGAGCGCCTCGCGCAGGCCCGCGACGGTCTTCGCGCGCAGGACGCGCATGCCCAGGCTGGCGGCGTTGGCGGCCAGGTCCACGGGCAGCGGCGCCCCCGTGTACGTGCCGTCGTCGGACGGGAAGCGGTAGGCGGTGCCGAACCGCTCGCCGCCGACCGACTCGGACAGGCCGCCGATCGAGGCGTACCCGTGGTTCTGGATCAGCAGGACCTTGATCGCGACGCCCTCCTGCACGGCGGTCACGATCTCCGTCGGCATCATCAGATAGGTGCCGTCGCCGACCAGCGCCCACACGGGCCGGTCGGGGGCGGCCGTCTTCACGCCGATCGCGGCCGGGATCTCGTAGCCCATGCAGGAGTAGCCGTACTCCAGGTGGTACTGGTCCCGCGAGCGCGCCCGCCACAGCTTGTGCAGGTCGCCGGGGAGGGAGCCGGCCGCGTTGATGACGATGTCGCTCTCGTCGACGATCGCGTCCAGCGCGCCCAGCACCTGCGGCTGCGTCGGCCGTACGTCCGGCTCGTCGGCCTCGTAGCAGGCGTCGACGCGCTGCTCCCAGCGCTCCTTGTCCTCGGTGTACTCGGTGACGTAGGAGGCGGCGACCCGGTGGTCGTGGATCTCCAGGGCCTGGGTCAGCTCCTCCAGGCCGCTGCGGGCGTCCGCGATCAGCGGCAGTCCGGCGAGCTTGTGGCCGTCGAAGGGCGCGATGTTGAGGTTGAGGAAGCGGACGCCCTCGCCGCCGAAGAGGGTGCCGGAGGCGGTGGTGAAGTCGGTGTAGCGGGTGCCGGCGCCGATCACCAGGTCGGCCGTGCGGGCGAGTTCGTTGGCGGTGGCCGTGCCGGTGTGGCCGATCCCGCCCACGTCCTGGGGATGGTCGTACCGCAGGGAGCCCTTGCCGGCCTGGGTGGAGGCGACCGGTATGCCGGTGGTCTCGGCGAACTCCGCGAGGGCCCGCTCGGCCCGGCTGTGGTGGACACCGCCGCCGGCGACGACGAGGGGCCGGCGCGCGGACCTGATCGCCCGGACGGCTTCGGCGAGTTCGGCCGGATCGGCACCAGGACGGCGTACGGCCCAGGTCCGCTCGGCGAAGAACTCCTCGGGCCAGTCGTGGGCCTCGGCCTGGACGTCCTGCGGGAGGGCGAGGGTCACGGCGCCGGTCTCGACGGGGTCGCTGAGCACCCGCATGGCGTTGAGGGCCGACGGGATCAGGGCTTCCGGCCGGGTGACCCGGTCGAAGTACCTCGACACCGGGCGCAGGCTGTCGTTGACCGACACATCGCCCGCGTACGGCACTTCGAGCTGCTGGAGGACCGGGTCGGCGGGGCGGGTGGCGAAGACGTCACCCGGCAGCAGCAGGACCGGGAGGTGGTTGATCGTCGCGAGGGCGGCGCCGGTGACGAGGTTGGTGGCGCCGGGGCCGATGGACGTCGTCACCGCGTGGGTGGACAGCCGGCCCGATTGACGCGCGTAGCCGACGGCCGCGTGCACCATGGCCTGTTCGTTGCGGCCCTGGTGGTACGGCATGTCCTCGCGGTGTTCGAGGAGCGCCTGGCCGATGCCCGCCACGTTGCCGTGGCCGAAGATGCCCCAGGTGGCGCCGATCAACCGCCGCCGCTCGCCGTCGCGTTCGGTGTACTGGGCGGACAGGAAGCGGACCAGCGCCTGTGCCACGGTCAGCCGGATCGTCATCGGTACCCCTCCGTGTGGTCCGGGTGGAAGCAGATCC
This sequence comes from Streptomyces sp. NPDC005799, assembly GCF_040630525.1. Taxonomy (NCBI): domain Bacteria; kingdom Bacillati; phylum Actinomycetota; class Actinomycetes; order Kitasatosporales; family Streptomycetaceae; genus Streptomyces; species Streptomyces sp. NPDC005799. The sequence continues at coordinate 81,327 of NZ_JBEXXQ010000001.1, read as the reverse complement.
GCCACTCCCGTGTCTCACCCGGTCCCGCCATGACGTTGAGGTAGTACATGTCGTGGCCGGGCTGGGCGATGGACGGGCCGTGCCATCCGTCGGGGACGAGGACGGCGTCGCCGGAGCGGACCTCGGCGAGGACGTCGGATCCGCCCTCACGGGAGGGAGATACGCGCTGATAGCCGAAACCGTTCGGGCCGGCGATCTCGAAGTAGTAGATCTCCTCCAACTCCGCTTCCACGCCGGGCCGGTGCTCGTCGTGCTTGTGCGGCGGATACGACGACCAGTTGCCGCCGGGGGTGATCACCTCGACGGCGATGAGCTTGTCGCAGTCGAAGGCGTCGGCGGAGGCGAAGTTGCGGACGTGCCGCAGCTGCGTGCCGCTGCCGCGCTCTTCGACGGGGACCTCCGGCGCGGGGCCGTAGCGGGCGGGGAGTCGTCGCTCGCACTTCGCTCCTGCCAGGGCGAAGCGGCCTCCCGCGCCGGAGGCGATCTGGACCCGGGCGTCACGGGGAACGTACGCGAAGTCGGTAGCCGACTCGAAAACGCTTGCCCTGCCCAGGAGTTGGAACTGTTCATCCGCCATTTGCACCGTACATCCGCCTTCCAGCGGAAGCACGATCCACTCGCTGTCACCGGTGGTGAACGTGTGTGTACCGCCCGGCGCCAGCTCCACGATCCGCAGGCTGCAGTAATCCCAGCCCGCGCGCTTGGGATCCACGTCGAACGCGTAGTCGGCGTCGGCGGTGGCGCCCCGCGGAATGTACAGCCCGTTGCTGCTCATGCGGCCCTCACAGCAGTCCTACGGCGGTGTCCACGGCGGCGGCCACATCGCCGTCCGCCGGGTACAGCAGCGAACGGCCGACCACCAGCCCCTGCACGGTGGGCAGTTGGAGGGCGCCGCGCCACTTCTCGTACGCCCCGTCCTGGTCGTCTCCGACCTCGCCGCCCAGCAGCACGGCGGGCAGCGTGGAGGTCTCCATGACCTCGGCCATGTCGTCGGGGTTCTCGGTGACCGGGAGCTTCAGCCAGGTGTAGGCCGAGGTCCCGCCGAGGCCGGAGGCGATGGCGATGGACCTGGTGACGGCCTCGGCGGACAGGTCGTTCTTCAGCCGGCCCTCGTCGGTGCGGCGGCTGATGAACGGCTCGACGAACACGGGGAGCCGACGGGCCGCCATGGCGTCGATGGCGCGGGCGGTGGACTCCAGCGTGGTCAGGGAGCCGGGGTCGTCGTAGTCGATGCGCAGCAGCAGCTTGCCCGCGTCGAAGTTCAGCCGCTCGATGTCCTCGGGGCGGTGGCCGGTGAAGCGGTCGTCGAGCTCGAAGCTGGCGCCCTGCAGGCCCCCGCGGTTCATCGAGCCCATGACGACCTTGCCCTCCAGCGCGCCGAGCAGCAGCAGGTCGTCCAGGATGTCGGCGGTCGCGAGGACTCCGTCCACGCCGGGCCGGGAGAGCGCAAGGCACAGACGTTCGAGGAGTTCGGCGCGGTTGGCCATGGCGAACCTGCGGTCCCCCACCCCGAGCGCGCCGCGGGCCGGATGGTCGGCGGCCACGATCATCAGGCGGCCGCTCGCCCCCACCAGCTCCCGCCGCGCACGGCGGGCGGCGGCCTCGGCGATCGCCTCGGGGCGGTGGGTGCGCAGACGGACCAGCTCCGTCACGTCGACGGTCACAGGACGGCTCCCGCGGTGAGCGCGGCCTCGATCTCGGCCGGGGTCGGCATGGCGGAGGAGCACTCCAGGCGGGAGGCGACGATGGCGCCGGCCGCGTTGGCGTGCCGCATGATCGTCTCCAGGTCCCAGCCCTCCAGCAGCCCGTGGCACAGGGAGCCGCCGAACGCGTCACCGGCGCCGAGGCCGTTGAGGACCTGGACCGGGAGGGGCGGGACCTCGGCGGACTCGCCCTTGCTGTTGACGGCGAGGACGCCCTTGGGGCCCTGCTTGACGACCGCCAGCTCCACACCGGCGTCCAGCAGCGCCTGCGCGGCGGCCCGCGGTTCGCGCACGCCGGTCGCGATCTCCACCTCGTCGAGGTTGCCGACCGCGACGGTCGTGTGACGCAGGGCCTCCTGGTAGAAGGGGCGGGCGGAGGCGGGGTCCGTCCAGAACATGGGGCGCCAGTCGAGGTCGAAGACCGTCGTGCCGGCCTTGGCGCGGTGCGCGAGGGCCGCGAGCGTCGCCGTACGGCTCGGCTCCTCGCTCAGGCCCGTGCCGGTCACCCAGAAGACGCGCGCCTCGTGGATGGCGTCGAGGTCCAGCTCATGGGCGTCGATCTCCAGGTCGGGCGCCTTGGGCTGCCGGTAGAAGTACAGCGGGAAGTCGTCCGGCGGGAAGATCTCGCAGAACGTGACCGGCGTGGGCAGACCAGGGACCGGGGTGACCCAGCGGTCGTCGACGCCGAAGCCCTGAAGGGCCTCGTGCAGGTAGGTGCCGAACGGGTCGTCGCCGGTGCGGGTGATCACCGCGGTGTTCCGGCCCAGGCGGGCGGCGGCCACCGCGACGTTCGTCGCCGAGCCGCCGAGGAACTTGCCGAAGCTCGTCACCTGCGGCAGCGGTACGCCGGTCTGGAGCGGATACAGGTCCACACCGATCCGCCCCATGGTGATCAGGTCGTACGCCATCGGCTTCCCTTCGTTGCGGCTCTCCCCGCGTTTGTAGCCCCGCGCGAGGAGCCCTGTCAATGTTTTGTCCAGACATTCGGACGAGACCTTGACAGCGCTTACCGGTCCCCGGAAGCTGACCGGCATGAGCTCCCTGTCACCCCAGTCCTCACTGTCCCGCATCCGGATCGGATCGGCTCCCGACTCCTGGGGCGTCTGGTTCCCGGACGACCCGAAGCAGGTTCCGTGGCAGCGGTTCCTCGACGAGGTGGCGGACTCCGGCTACGAGTGGATCGAGCTGGGCCCGTACGGGTACCTGCCGACCGACCCCGCGGTCCTCACCGAGGAGACCGCACGGCGTGGCCTGAAGGTCTCCGCCGGAACCGTGTTCACGGGCCTGCACCACGGCGAGTCGGTGTGGGAGAAGACCTGGGCGCACGTCGCGGACAACGCGGTGCTCGCGCAGGCCATGGGGGCGTCCCACCTGGTGGTCATCCCGTCCTTCTGGCGGGACGACAAGACCGGCGAGGTGCTGGAGTCCGACACGCTGACGGCCGAGCAGTGGCGCAATCTGACCACTCTGACCGAGCGGCTGGGCCGTGAGGTGCGGGAGCGGTACGGGCTGCAGATCGTGGTGCACCCGCATGCCGACACGCACATCGACAGCGAGGAGAACGTGGAGCGGTTCCTGAACGGGACCGACTCCTCGCTGGTGTCGCTGTGTCTGGACACGGGGCACTACGCGTACTGCGGCGGCGACAGCGTGAAGCTGATCGAGACGTACGGGGAGCGGATCGGATACCTGCATCTGAAGCAGGTGGATCCGGAGATCCTGGCGGACGTACGGGCGAAGGGGACGCCGTTCGGACCGGCCGTGGCGCAGGGCGTCATGTGCGAACCGCCCGCCGGCGTACCGGCGTTGGGGCCGGTGCTGGAGGCGGCGCAGAAGCTGGACGTGGAGCTGTTCGCGATCGTCGAGCAGGACATGTACCCGTGCGATCCGGACAAGCCGCTGCCGATCGCCCAGCGGACCAGGGCGTTTTTGAGGTCGTGCGGGGCGTAGGGAGCGCCTGCTCGTCTGCCGGCTCGGGTCCGTTCGCGGCTGCAGGCTGTTTGTGGTTGTCGCGCCCACGCGGCGTAGCCGCAAATTGACACTGTCCCGCACCCCTGAAGGGGTTGCAGCATGGGGGCATGACAAGAGCCGTTCGGTCGGGGCATGGGGCCTGGGGGTCGTGGGAAACCGTTCTTGCTCGGCCGCATCCGTCGTTGCGGCCCGGGGTGATCAGCTACCGGGGCCTGCGGCTCGCCCTTGACCGGCCCCGGCGGCGGCTGGAGGTGCCGATCGGGGCCGCGACCCTGTTGCTCGGGTTCGAGCAGCCGGTGCGGATCACGCGGGCCGGGCGGCCGACGTCGACGCTCGTGTCGGTGTACTGCGGGCCCACGACCACGCCGGCCGTCGGGGAGCACGGTGGGCGGTTGTCGGGGATCGAGGTGCTGTTGACGCCCTGGGCGGCGTTCACGCTGTTCGGGACCCCGCAGTACGAGCTGACGGACCGCACCGTCGATCCCGACGAGCTGCCGCATGTGCTGGGCACGCGCGCGGTGGGCGGCCGGCGCAACACCATCGCCGAACTGGCCGCCGCACTGGCCTCGTTGCCGACCTGGGAGGCCCGGTTCGGGCTGCTGGACGACAGCTTCGTCCGCTGGTCGGGGGCGGGGACACCGAGTTCGGCACGGGTGGTGCGGGCCTGGTCGGAGCTGGTGCGGACGGGCGGTGCGATGCCGGTACGGGACCTGGCCGACGACGTGGGCTGGAGCGTACGGCAGTTGGAGAACCGTTTCCGGGAGCAGATCGGGCTCGGGCCCAAGGTGGCGGCGCGGGTGCTGCGCCTGCAGCGGGCGCGGCGGCTGCTGGCGCAGGGGCGCGGGCAGGCGGAGACGGCGGCGATCTGCGGGTTCTACGACCAGGCCCATCTCAGCGGTGAGTTCAGGGCGATGACCGGGTGCACGCCGCGTGAGTTCACGACGGCCCGGGGACTGCCGCCGGTGTCGCAGCCCGGGGTTCCGACGGCCGACCGGATGACCGGCGAGGCGACGAGTCTGTTGCTGACGTCGGCCCGCAGTTCGGTTTTTTCCAAGACCGGCAGGGTGCGCTGACTGCACGCTGATCGTCCGGCGACCGGTCCTCGGGGGGAGATCACCGCCGACGGCACCCGCAGAGGGGGAAGCGGGGGAGCCGGTGGGCCGGGCCCGGCGCAGCGGGTCCGGCCCACCTCGCGCAGACCGCTCGCGCGGGGCACGGAAAACTCCGGTGAAGTCAACGCGCCGCGCCTGTGAGCCCGCGTACGCGTTTGTGGCATTCGTGTCACAAACGCCCCCCTCATGTCACACATGTCGCGTGTACGCGGGTCCTGCGTCACACCCCGCGCACAGGCCCTGACCCGTTCCCGAGCCATGTCGTTCACGGGTCACAGGCTTTGTGATCGCCAGCGCAGCGCCCGGCTCCCCCGACGGCCGCCCCCGGCCGCCCCCGTGGTGCGCGCAGGGAGGTGCACCTCATGACCGACCGACGGCTCTGGTCGTACAAGGAGATCGCGGCGCACATCAAGGTGCAGCCGGACACCGTGCGTTCGTACCGCAAGCACGGGCTGCTGCCCCCGCCGGACCACGTCGAGAGCGGAAAGCCCTTCTGGTACGCCGACACGGTCCGAGCCTGGGTCGCCTCCCGCCCCGGCAACCGGGGCCGCCGAGAGGGCTGACCCCCCTCTCCTACGAAAACCAGCCTGTGCCCCACCCCGTCCCGTGGGGCACAGTCGTCCGATGAGCGACTTCTCCACGAAACCCGTCCTGGCCGGTGAGAAGGCCGTCCTGCGCCCCTTCACCGAGGCCGATGCCGAGGCCGTCCGGGAGATCGTCCAGGACCCCGAGATCATCCGATTCACCTTCGAACCGTCCACCGAGCTGACCCTGAGCGGGCTGCGGTCCTGGTACGGCTCCCGGGCCACCGCCCCCGACCGCCTCGACCTCGCCGTCACCGACCCCGTCACCGGCGAACTCCTCGGCGAGGTCGTCCTGTACGAGTGGGACCCAGGGGCCCGCAGTTGTACGTTCCGCACGCTCATCGGGCCCCGGGGGCGTGGTCGGGGTGTCGGCACGGAGGCCACCCGGCTCGTCGTCGCACACGGATTCGAGCAACTGGGACTGCATCGCATCCAGTTGGAGGCCTACGGTCACAATCGCCGTGCTCTGCACGTCTACGAGAAGGTCGGGTTCGTGCTGGAAGGAGTGCGGCGGGAGGCCGCGTGGCGGGACGGGGTGTGGGTCGACGAGGTGGTCATGGGTCTCCTCGACCGTGAATGGGCCGCCCACCGCGGACGGCCCGCCGCCGTCAGCCCCACGGTTCGATGACCGTGACGCCGGCTGCCGGTGCCCTCCCCATCGCCGTCAGGGCGGCCGGGGTCGCGTCCAGGGTGATGGTGGAGGTGACCAGGAGGTCGGGACGCAGGACGCCCGCGCGGACCAGCTCCAGCATCGGCGGGTAGGTGTGCGCGGCCATGCCGTGGCTGCCGAGGAGTTCCAGTTCCAGGGCGATGGCACGGGCCATGGGGACCGGGGTCGTGCCGTCCGGGGAGGGCAGCAGGCCCACCTGGACGTGGCGGCCGCGGCGGCGCAGGCCGTTCACCGATGCGGCGCAGGTCACCGGTGAGCCGAGGGCGTCCAGGGACAGATGGGCGCCGCCGCCGGTCAGGTCGCGGATCGCCGCCGCCGTGTCCGGCACCCGCGTGGCGTCCACCGCTTCCGACGCCCCGAACTTCCGCGCCAGGTCCAGCGCCGCCGGTGACACGTCGACGGCGACCACCCGTGCCCCGGACGCCGCCGCGATCATCACCGCGGACAGTCCCACGCCACCGCAGCCGTGCACCGCGACCCACTCCCCCGCCGCGACCCGGCCCTGCTGCACCACCGCCCGGAACGCCGTCGCGAACCGGCAGCCGAGCGCCGCCGCCGTGGCGAACGACAGCTCCCGCGGCACGGCCACGAGGTTCACGTCCGCGTGGTCCAGCGCCACGTACTGGGCGAAGGAGCCCCAGTGCGTGAAGCCGGGCTGGGTCTGGCGCTCGCAGACCTGCTGGTCGCCCGCCGCGCAGGCGCCGCAGGTTCCGCAGGCGCACACGAAGGGGACGGTGACACGGTCGCCGGGGTGCCAGTTGCTCACGCGGGCGCCGACGGACTCGACGACACCGGCGAGTTCATGGCCGGGAACGTGAGGGAGGGTGATGTCCGGGTCGTGGCCCCGCCAGCCGTGCCAGTCGCTGCGGCAGAGGCCGGTGGCTTCCACGCGGACGGTCACTCCGTGGGGCGCCGGGTGGGGGTCGGGGACTTCACGCACCTCGGGGGGTTCACCGTATTGCTCGAAGACCACCGCTCGCATCTGCCATCCCCTCGCCGTCGTTCGCTGCGGGTCCATCGTGGCTGGTCGCGCCCCGCGGCGGAGCCGCACCTGGACACAGCCCCGCGCCCCTGTCGGGGCGCTCATTCTCGCCCTCGGTCAGTCCGAACCGTGCGTGGAACCTTCGCAGCGGGGCCGGTGCCCACCATGTCGCCGCGCCCGTCAGTCTCATCACCGCCGGTACCAGCAGGCTGCGGACGATCATCGCGTCCATCAGGACCGCCAGTGCGATGCCCAGGCCCAGCATCTTGGTGTTGGTGACGCGCGAGGTGCCGATCGCCACCATCACCACCGCCAGGATCACCGCCGCCGCCGTGATCAGGCCGCCGGTGCGCTGCAGGCCGTGGCGGACCGCGGCGTTGTGGTCGCCCGTTCTGTCGTACTCCTCCTTGATGCGGGAGAGCAGGAAGACGCCGTAGTCCATGGAGAGGCCGAAGGCCACGCAGAACATCAGGACCGGGAGGGTCGTCTCGATGGAGCCGGGGCTGGTGAAGCCGAGCAGCCCCGAGAGGTGGCCGTCCTGGAAGACCCAGACCACCGCGCCGAACATCGCGGTCAGGCTGAGCGCGTTGAGCAGCACGGCCTGGACCGGTATCAGCACACTGCCGGTCAGCAGGAAGACCAGGAGCAGGGTGACGACCGCGATGACGGCGGCCGCCCACGGCAGACGCTCGGCTATCGCGTGCTTGGAGTCGACCAGTACGGCCGCCGTGCCGGTCACCTTGGTGGCGAACGGGGCGTCCGCGGCACGCACCTCACCCACCAGGCGCTGGGCCGTGTCGTCCACGGCCTCGCCCTTGGGCAGCACCGTGAAGTACGCGGAGGCGCCCCTGACCAGCGGGCCGTCCACCCTCAGCACACCGGGGAGGCTCGCGATCCGGTCCTTGTAGGCGGCGTACTGCGCCTTTGTCGCCCGGCCTTCCGCGAGCACTTCGAGGCCGCCTCCGGGGTTGCCGGGGAAGCCGTCGCGGATGTGCTGCTGGACGACGTGCGACTCGGCGGTCGAGGGGAGCTGGCGGTCGTCCGCGGTGCCGAACTTCACGCCCAGGAAGGGCAGTCCGAGCAGGACCAGCACGGCCGTCGTCGCCAGCGCGAAGAACGGGGCGCGGCGCATCACCAGGGCCGCCGTGCGCGCCCAGGCGGTGCCCTCCTCGCCGGACGTCCTGGCCGGGCGCCCGCGCCGGAACACCCGGCGCAGGTCGAGGGAGTTGACGCGGTGGCCGAGCAGCAGGAGGGCCGCCGGGAGCAGGATCAGGGCGGCCGCCGCGGCCAGCAGGACCACGGCCATCCCGGCGTAGGCGAAGGACCGCAGGAAGTACTGCGGGAAGACCAGCATCGCGGCGAGGGAGACGGCGACCGTGAGGGCCGAGAAGAGGACCGTGCGGCCGGCGGTGCGCAGGGTGGTGGCGACGGCCGTGGGCGGCTCGGCCCCGGCGGACAGTTCCTCCCGGAAGCGGCGGACGATGAACAGGGCGTAGTCGATGGCGAGGCCCAGGCCGAGGGCCGTGGTGAGGTTCAGGGCGAAGACCGAGACGTCGGTGAACTCCGTCAGGCCGCGCAGCACCGCGTTCGTGCCGAGGATCGCGACGATGCCGATGCCCAGCGGCAGCAGGGCCGCTATCGCCGAGCCGAAGACCATCACCAGCAGCAGGAGCGTGACCGGCAGGGCGATCATCTCGGCGCGGGCGAGGTCCTCCTTGATGATCGTCTGCATCTCGCCGCGTACCGCGACCATGCCGCCGACCTTGACCTGAACCGGGCCGTGCGTGCCGCGGTAGTGGGGCGCTATGCGGTCCAGGGTGTCACTCGCCGTCTTCTCGTCACCGCTGATGTGCGCGGCGATCAGCGCCTCATGGCCGTCCTCGGCGCGCAGGGCGGGCGACTTCGTCTGCCAGTAGGAGCCGACGCCGATGACGCCCTTCTCGGCGGTGAGGCGGGTGGCGAGGCGCTGTGCCTCGGCGGCGACCGCGGGGGCGTCCACCGAGGCGCCGCCCGAGTCGACGAGGAGCAGGAGGTTGGGCTGGGAGTCCGGGAACTCGCGCTCCAGGGCCTTGGTCGCATAGGTCGACTGGGCTGCCGGGTCCTCCCAGCCGCCACTGCCCAGCCGGTCGGCGACCCCGCTGCCGGCGAGCACGGCGAGAGCGGTGATCACCAGCGCGACCAGCAGCGACAGTCGCGGTCGGGCGGTCACGAGCCGGGTCCATCCGCCGGGCCGGGGTGTGCTGCTGGGTGGGCTGTTGACTTCGGTCATGGTGCGGTGTCCCCTTCACCGTGGAAACCGTAAACTGACAAACACGAGAGATCGCTCGCATTTGATCCACCCCCAGAATGCGAGCGACCGCTCGTGTTTGTCAATCGTGTTCGGAGAGCTGGGGATAACACGTGCCCGACAACCAGCAGCAGGAACAGCCGCGCCGTCGGCAGGCCCGCGGGGAGCGCCGGGTCGCCCAGCTCCTCGAAGCGGCCGCGACCGTGTTCAGCACGACCGGCTACACGGCGGCCAGCACCAACGCCATCGCCCGCGAGGCCGGCGTCTCACCCGGCACGCTCTACCAGTTCTTCCCGAACAAGGAAGCGATCGCGATCGAGCTGGGCGACCGGCTGATGCACGAGATGCGGGAGACCTACGGCGAGGCGCTCGCCCCGATAGACCCCGCGACCCCCCTGGAGCAGGCGGTCGGTGCCGCCGTCGACCGGTTCATCGCGTTCAACTGCGACCACCCGGTCTTCTTCGCGCTGATGCACGGCCCGGACGTGCCCGGCCGGATCGCCGAGGAGCACGACGCGCTGCACGCGACCCTGCTCGGCCGGATCGAGGAACTGCTCTCCAGCCTCCTGCCCGACGCCTCCGCCGCCGACCTCACCCGCACCGCGCAGGTCTGCCTCGGGATGTACAAGGCGGGACTGGAGTTGGTCCTGGCCCATGAGGGCGCCGAGCGCGACGCGTACACCCGGGAGATCAAGAACGTACTGATCCGCTATCTCGAGCCGCTGGTGGGCGACCGGCTGGGCCGAACCACGGGCGACCCCTCATTGAGTCATACCCCCTAGGGGTATAGTGTGAGGGGCGGGGCCCCACCGTGGGTCCCGCAGGCCCCACACGCCTCCACGAGGAGAACGACATGACCGCCCAGTCCGACACCCAGGGTTCCGTCACCACCGTCTACAAGGTGAGCGGGATGAGCTGCGGACACTGCGAGGGCTCCGTCTCCGGCGAGATCTCGGAGCTCCCCGGTGTCACCTCGGTCAAGGCCGTCGCCTCGGCCGGCGAGGTCACCGTCGTCTCCGAGGCCCCGCTCGACGAGGCCGCGGTGCGCGCCGCGGTGGACGAGGCGGGCTTCGAGCTCGTCGGCCAGGCCTGAGCGGCCGCTCTTCCGTTCTGTTCTCCGACCGGGCCGCACCGACCAGCTGATACTGGCTCCGCGTGGTCCGGTCCGATGTCTGGAGTCCGGACATGACCAGTACGCCCACCGAGACACCACCGGCCGACGCGGCGGAGGTCGAACTGCTGATCGGCGGCATGACCTGCGCCTCCTGCGCGGCCCGCGTCGAGAAGAAGCTCAACCGCATGGACGGGGTCACCGCCACGGTGAACTTCGCGACGGAGAAGGCCAAGGTCAGCTATCCCGCCGGCATCCAGGTCGCCGACTTGATCGCCACCGTCGTCAAGACCGGCTACACCGCCGAGGAGCCCGCGCCGCCGCAGCCCGTCGAGGAGGAGCCGCAGGCCGCCGAGGACGATCCCGAACTCGTCTCCCTGCGTCAGCGCCTCACCGTCTCCGTCCTCCTCGCGGTCCCGGTCGTCGCGCTGTCGATGATTCCCGCCCTGCAGTTCGACAACTGGCAGTGGCTGGCGCTCACCCTCGCCGCCCCCGTCGTCGTCTGGGGCGGTCTGCCCTTCCACCGGGCCGCCTGGACGAACCTCCGGCACGGCGCCGCGACCATGGACACGCTGGTCTCGGTCGGCACGCTGGCCGCGTTCGGCTGGTCCCTGTGGGCGCTGTTCCTCGGCGACGCGGGCATGACCGGCATGCACGACGAGTTCCGGTTCACCGTCTCGCGCACCGAGAGCGCCTCCTCGATCTACCTCGAGGTGGCCGCCGGAGTGATCGCGCTCATCCTGCTGGGCCGCTATCTGGAGGCCCGCGCCAAGCGGCGCTCGGGGGCCGCGCTCAGGGCGCTGATGGAACTGGGCGCCAAGGACGTGTCCGTGCTGCGCGACGGGCGCGAGGTGCGCGTCCCGGTGTCCCGGCTGGCCGTGGGGGATCGTTTCGTCGTGCGGCCCGGGGAGAAGATCGCGACCGACGGCATCGTCGTCGAGGGCGCCTCCGCGGTGGACGCGTCCATGCTGACCGGCGAGTCGGTGCCGGTGGACGTCGGCGTCGGCGACACGGTCACCGGGGCCACGGTCAACGCCGGCGGACGGCTGGTCGTGGAGGCCACGCGCGTGGGCGCGGACACGCAGCTCGCGCGGATGGCGCGGCTGGTGGAGGACGCGCAGAACGGCAAGGCGCAGGTGCAGCGGCTCGCCGACCGGATCTCGGCGGTCTTCGTGCCGGCCGTCATCCTCATCGCCCTCGCCACCTTCGGGACGTGGCTCGGCGTCACCGGTGACACCGCCGCCGCGTTCACGGCGGCCGTCGCGGTCCTGATCATCGCCTGCCCGTGCGCGCTGGGCCTGGCCACGCCGACCGCGCTGATGGTCGGCACGGGGCGGGGCGCCCAGCTCGGCATCCTGATCAAGGGCCCCGAGGTGCTGGAGTCCACGCGCCGCGTCGACACGGTCGTCCTCGACAAGACCGGCACGGTCACCACGGGCCGCATGACCCTCCACGAGGTGTACGCCGCCGACGGCGCAGACGAGAAGGAGGTGCTGCGGCTCGCGGGCGCCGTCGAGCACGCGTCCGAGCACCCGGTCGCCCGGGCGGTCGCCACGGGCGCCGAGGAGCGGCTCGGACGGCTCCCCGAGGTCGAGGGCTTCGAGAACGTGCCGGGGCGGGGCGTGCGCGGCCGCGTGGACGGCCGTGACGTGGCCGTGGGGCGCCTCTACGACGTTCTGTCCGAGGAACTTACCCGCGCCCGGGACGAGGCCGAGAGGGGCGGTCGTACGGCCGTCGCGGTCGGCTGGGACGGGGTGGCACGCGGTGTCGTCGCCGTCGCCGACGCGGTGAAGCCGACCAGCGCCGAGGCGGTGCGCGGGCTGCGCGCGCTCGGCCTGACGCCGGTGCTGCTGACCGGGGACAACCGGACGGTGGCCGAGGCGGTGGCCCGGGAGGTCGGGATCGGACAGGTGATCGCGGAGGTCCTGCCCGAGGACAAGGTGGCCGCCGTACGCCGGCTGCAGGAGGAGGGGCGGGTCGTCGCGATGGTCGGCGACGGCGTCAACGACGCGGCCGCGCTCGCCGCCGCCGATCTGGGGCTGGCGATGGGCACCGGGACGGACGCGGCGATCGAGGCGGGCGACCTGACGCTGGTGCGCGGGGATCTGCGGGTGGCCGCGGACGCCATCCGGCTGTCGCGCAGGACGCTGTCCACGATCAAGGGAAACCTCGTATGGGCGTTCGGATACAACGTCGCGGCGCTGCCGCTGGCCGCCGCCGGGCTGCTGAACCCGATGATCGCCGGGGCCGCGATGGCCTTCTCATCCGTCTTCGTGGTCACCAACAGTCTCAGATTGCGGACGTTTCACTGAACTCCGGCCAAGTTACTGCCGGTTACCGGCAGTCGAAGTAAGAGCACCCCTAGAGTCCGGCGCCGGGCTCACATAAGCTCTTCACAAGGCTCGCGCATCATCCTTACGCTGGGGTCCCGATCAACGCGTCGGGGCTCTTGCGTATCAAACGGACAAATGCAAGAGACCCAGATCACAGTGATGTGAACGTAACCATCGAAGGGGTTCGAAGGTCTAAGTTGGCGATGTCGGAGAGCGTCTTGGGGGGCGCGAACCGGCATCTGGGGATGTCTTGGGGGACTTCTCCAGAGATGCGTTGCCGGGGCACGTACTTCGGGAAGCTTTGAGCGGCCCTCCCGAGGGTGCGCTGTCCCGGCAGACCGCACATCACCCATGAGTACGACGAGTCCTGCTCGTTCTGCTCAACCGCAGTACCAGCAGTACCGAAAGAACAGCGATTCAGGCGCTGGTCTCTCAGGCGCCCGGCCGGATCCCGTGGGGGGAATCCGCACCGGGACATGGGAAGGCGCCCTGGTCGTCGGCCCGTGGGGGGACCGGCGTCGGGGCGCCTTCCGCTTTTGCGTCACATTCCGAGGTTCGCCAAGCGCAACGCCCGCCAGGGGCGCGGGGCTGTCTCCATATGCGGCTCCGCCGCGTGGGCGGCGACCAGCCACGACCGGCCCGCAGCCGCCCACGCTCCTTCAGCAACGAACTCCTCGGCGATCGGCTCTCCCGCCGGAGGCGTCAGCGCTCCTCGACGGGAACGAAGTCGCGCTCGACGACACCCGTGTAGATCTGGCGCGGGCGGCCGATGCGCGAGCCCGGCTCCTTGATCATCTCGTGCCACTGGGCGATCCAGCCCGGCAGCCGGCCGAGGGCGAACAGGACCGTGAACATCTCGGTCGGGAAGCCCATCGCGCGATAGATCAGACCGGTGTAGAAGTCCACGTTCGGGTAGAGGCTGCGCGAGACGAAGTAGTCGTCGGAGAGCGCGTGCTCCTCCAGCTTCAGCGCGATGTCCAGCAGCTCGTCGGACTTGCCGAGGGCCGAGAGGACGTCGTGCGCGGCGGCCTTGATGATCTTCGCCCGCGGGTCGAAGTTCTTGTAGACCCGGTGGCCGAAGCCCATCAGACGGACACCGTCCTCCTTGTTCTTCACCTTGCGGATGAAGGAGTCGACATCGCCGCCGCCGGCCTGGATGCCCTCGAGCATCTCCAGCACCGACTGGTTCGCACCGCCGTGCAGCGGGCCCCACAGGGCGTTGATGCCGGCCGAGATGGAGGCGAACATGTTGGCCTGCGACGAACCCACCAGGCGCACCGTCGACGTCGAACAGTTCTGCTCGTGGTCCGCGTGCAGGATGAGGAGCTTGTCGAGGGCGGAGACGACGACCGGGTCGAGGTCGTACTCCTGCGCCGGCACCGAGAAGGTCATCCGCAGGAAGTTCTCGACGTAGCCGAGGTCGTTGCGCGGGTAGACGAACGGGTGACCGATCGACTTCTTGTACGCGTACGCGGCGATCGTCGGAAGCTTGGCGAGCAGGCGGATCGTCGAGAGGTTGCGCTGCTTCTCGTCGAAGGGGTTGTGGCTGTCCTGGTAGAACGTGGACAGCGCGGAGACCACCGAGGACAGCATCGCCATCGGGTGGGCGTCGCGCGGGAAGCCCCGGTAGAAGTTCTTGACGTCCTCGTGCAGCAGCGTGTGCTGGGTGATGTCGTTCTTGAACACGGTGAGCTCGTCGACGGTGGGCAGCTCCCCGTTGATCAGCAGATAGGCGACCTCCAGGAAGGTGGAGCGCTCGGCCAGCTGCTCGATCGGGTAGCCGCGGTACCGCAGGATGCCCGCCTCGCCGTCGAGGTAGGTGATGGCGGATTTATAGGCGGCGGTGTTGCCGTAGCCGCTGTCCAGGGTGACCAGCCCGGTCTGGGCGCGGAGCTTCCCGATGTCGAAGCCCTTGTCGCCGACGGTGCTGTCGATCACCGGGTAGGTGTACTCGCCGTCGCCGTACCGCAGTACTACAGAGTTGTCGCTCACGTCTTCCCTCACCGACGTAGTGCCTCATCTTCGAGGTTGCCCTGACTGTCTCTACCTTCCCCCAATTGGCTCAGGAGAGTGCACTCGGGGTCGACCATCGGGCCTATCGGCGGCACTGAGTGCCGCCAACTTGCCCATCCTGCCCCCTGTCTTCCCGATCCGGAAGTGCTCTGTGACCTTCACGACTCATTTGATCGATCATTTTTCGAGATGAGTCTGAAGTCCAGCGCCGTACAGCGCCTGCCCGCCGACACCGTGCGCACCGCCTGACCGATCGCCTTGCGCGAACCGACCAGCACCACCAGCTTCTTGGCCCGGGTGACCGCCGTGTAGAGCAGGTTCCGCTGGAGCATCATCCAGGCTCCGGTGGTGACCGGGATCACCACGGCGGGATATTCACTCCCCTGCGAGCGGTGAATGGTCACCGCGTACGCGTGGGCCAGCTCGTCCAGCTCGTCGAACTCGTACGGCACCTCCTCGTCCTCGTCCGTCAGCACCGTCAGGCGCTGGTCGACCGGGTCGAGCGAGGTGACCACGCCCACGGTGCCGTTGAAGACACCGTTCTCCCCCTTCTCGTAATTGTTGCGAATCTGGGTGACCTTGTCGCCGACCCGGAAGACCCGGCCGCCGAACCTCTTCTCCGGCAGCTCCGGGCGGCCCGGGGTGATGGCCTGCTGGAGCAGTCCGTTGAGGGTGCCGGCGCCGGCCGGTCCGCGGTGCATCGGTGCGAGGACCTGCACGTCCCGGCGCGGGTCCAGCCCGAACTTGGCCGGAAGCCGACGAGCGGCCACATCCACGGTCAGCCGCCCGGCCTCCTCCGTGTCGTCCTCGACGAAGAGGAAGAAGTCCTTCATGCCGTCGGTGACCGGATGCTGCCCGGAGTTGATCCGGTGCGCGTTGGTCACGACGCCGGACTGCTGGGCCTGCCGGAACACGCGCGTGAGGCGCACCGCGGGGATCGGGCTGTCCTCGGCCAGCAGGTCCCGCAGCACCTCGCCGGCGCCGACGCTGGGCAGCTGGTCGACGTCCCCGACGAAGAGCAGATGAGCGCCGGGCGGTACGGCCTTCACCAGCTTGTTGGCGAGCAGCAGGTCCAGCATCGACGCCTCGTCGACCACCACCAGGTCGGCCTCCAGCGGCCGGTCCTTGTCGTAGGCCGCGTCACCGCCGGGCTTGAGCTCCAGCAGGCGGTGGACGGTGGAGGCCTCGGCGCCGGTCAGCTCGGCCAGCCGCTTGGCGGCCCGTCCGGTGGGGGCGGCGAGGACGACGCGGGCCTTCTTCGCCCGTGCCAGCTCGACGATCGACCGGACGGTGAAGGACTTGCCGCAGCCGGGACCACCGGTCAGGACAGCCACCTTCTCGGTCAGCGCCAGCTTGACGGCCGCCTCCTGCTCGGGCGCGAGGTCGGCCCCCGTACGGCCCTTCAGCCAGGCCAGCGCCTTGTCCCAGGCCACGTCCCGGAAGCCGGGCATCCGGTCCTCGCCGGTGCGCAGGAGTCTGAGCAGCTGGGCGGAGAGGGAGAGCTCGGCGCGGTGGAAGGGGACGAGGTAGATCGCGGTCACCTGCTCGCCGTGCTCCCCGGGCACCTTCTCCCGTACGACACCGGGGTCCTCGCCGTCCTCGGGCACCTCCGCCAGTTCCGCCAGGCACTCGATGACCAACCCGGTGTCGACCTGCAGCAGCTTCACCGCGTCCGCGATCAGCCGCTCCTCCGGGAGATAGCAGTTGCCCTGGTCGGTGGCCTGCGACAGCGCGTACTGCAGGCCTGCCTTGACCCGCTCCGGGCTGTCGTGCGGTATGCCGACGGACTGGGCGATCTTGTCGGCGGTCAGGAAGCCGATGCCCCAGACGTCGGCCGCCAGGCGGTAGGGCTGGTTCTTGACGACCGAGATGGACGCGTCGCCGTACTTCTTGTAGATGCGCACGGCGATCGACGTGGACACCTCCACGGTCTGGAGGAAGAGCATGACCTCCTTGATCGCCTTCTGCTCCTCCCAGGCGTCGGCGATCTTCTTCGTGCGCTTGGGGCCGAGGCCCGGGACCTCGATGAGCCGCTTGGGCTCCTCCTCGATGATCTTCAAGGTGTCCAGGCCGAAGTGCTGGGTGATGCGGTCGGCGAAGACCGGCCCGATGCCCTTGACCAGGCCGGAGCCGAGATAGCGCCGGATGCCCTGGACGGTGGCCGGCAGCAGGGTCGTGTAGTTCTCCACGGTGAACTGCTTGCCGTACTGGGGGTGCGACCCCCAGCGGCCCTCCATCCGCAGGGACTCCCCCACCTGGGCGCCGAGCAGCGCGCCGACGACCGTGAGGAGGTCGCCGGCGCCTCTGCCGGTGTCGACGCGGGCGACCGTGTAGCCGTTGTCCTCGTTGGCGTACGTGATGCGCTCCAGCACGCCTTCGAGCACGGCGAGCCGCCGTTCACCCGTCGCGTTCCCAGCCTGTTCAGCCATGATCCGACGGTACTGGTGGGGACTGACAGTCAGCGAAGGGATGTGGATTTGAGGGCTTCGAGGAACGTGGTGAAGGCGGGGGCGGGGAAGGTGAGGGTGGCTCGGGTGGGGGCCTTTGAGTCACGGAGGGCTATGTGGGTGGGGGTGGAGGCGAGCTCTACGCAGTTGTTGCCGTCGTCGGGGCCTGAGTAGGACGACTTCCGCCAGTTGTCCATGGGTACCTCACAGCTCCCACGTCAGGGTTGGGGGTGGGGGGACTTCTTCAGGGCTTCGAGGAAGGCGGTGAAGGCCGGGGCGGGGAAAGTGAGGGTGGCTCGGGTGGGGGCCTTTGAGTCACGGAGGGCTATGTAGGTGGGGGTGGGGGCGAGCTCCACGCAGTTGTTGCCGTCACCTTCGCCGGAGTAAGACGACTTCCGCCAGGTGTCCATTGGGTGCCTCACAGCTCTTTCGCCAGCCTGTGGATGAAGTCACGCGACCGCTCGGGTTCGAGTGATAGAGCCGCAATTCTACGGAAGCGTGTTCGATAGACGTTGAGCTGAGCCTCGGAGTCGATGAAGAGCGAGCCATGAGGCGCGTCGCGCACCACTGTGTCCAGCTTGGGCACCGGGCCGCCCACATATGCCATGGTGCTGGAAGCCGCGGCGAAACCGTCCAGGTCGAAAGGGACCACGCGCAAGGTGAGGCGGTCCGCTTCCGACAGGTCAAGCAACCGAACGAGTTGAGCCCGAGCGCCGGCACGGTCGCCGACCCTGATGCGCAGGGCCGATTCGTGGATCACTACCTCGTGAGGGAAGGTGGCCTCGCTCTGGCGTGCCATTCGATGTCGCACCCGCAACTCAAGCTCGGCAGGCGTGAGTTCGGGGATCCTTGCCGAGAACACCTCACGGGCGTATTCCTCCGTCTGAAGCAGGCCAGGCACGTACAGGATCGCCGCCTCACGCAAGAACGTGGCGTTGTGGTCCAGTTCGGCTAGGTCCAAGAAGGAATTGGGAAGCACTCCGCGGAATTCCTCCCACCAGCCTCGTGTCCGGCCAACGGCCATGGCGACCAGCGCGTCGACGAAGTCTCCGTCGATGCAGCCGTAGTGGGAGGCGAGTCGACGTAGGCGCTCCTCGCTCACCCCCGAGATGCCGGACTCGATCTGACTGATCTGCACGGAGTTCACGCCCAGCAGCGCCGCCGCTTGGCGAGCGCTGAGCCCTGCCGCCTCCCGCAGCCTGCGCAGTTCGGCCGCCAGCCGCAGTTGTCGTGCAGTTGGTTCGCGCCTGGTCCCCATCAACTGCTCCTCGATTCAACGCGCCCACGAGAGCGCCTCGTTCGAGGTCAGATTACGGGATCGACTTGCCGCGTCTTAAATCAAAGGTCTACCGTCGGTGACGCAACGCACACTCTGCGGAAGCGCACCGCCCCGTCCTGCCCACCCGGACGGCCGCGGCGAAGCCACCGCCAACCTCCCACCACCCCACCGGAGTTGCCGCATGCCCGAAAACACCCCCGAACCCTGGGAGTACTGCCTCTCCATCCCCAACGACCCCCGTGCCGTCACCATCAGTCGCCGCACCCTCCGGCTGATCCTCACCGCGCACGGACTGATCGGCCTCGTCGACGTCGCCGAACTGCTCGCCACCGAGCTGATCACCAACGCCGTACGGCACACGAAGGGACCCGCCGCCCTGCGCGTCCGCTGGGCGCCGCCCGGCACGCTGCGGATCGGGGCGTGGGACGCCGACCCCGAACCGCCTGAGCCACCGGTGCCGTTGGGGCGGCTCGGCGAGGCGGAGGAAGGGCGGGGGCTGGTGCTGGTGCGGGCCTGCTCGGAGGTCTGGGGCTGGCACCCACTGTCCCGGCACGGCAACCGGGGCAAGTACGTGTGGTGCGAACTCGCGGCGGCGTAGTAGCCCCGCTCCGCCCTGCCCCAACGTATAGATTGTTCAACGATCCCTCAATAGAATGGTTGAACATCCAGCCGTCGCTTCGCGGACGCGGAACGGTAACCAACCGGAGGGCTGCAGGAGATGAGCCGGTATCAGTTCGAAGACGTCGACGACCTCGGGGAGATCCTGTTCAGCAACGACCCCGCGCTGCGGCTCCAGTGCGTGCTGATGGGTCTGCAGACCACGGACGGCACGGTCATGCTCGATCCCACGCAGACCTGTCACATGCCCACCGCCCTCTTCGAGTTCAGGCAGGCCGTGGGCGTGGGCGACTTCGGGTACGTCGTGCCGGAGAGAGCCTCGACCGAGGGCATACCCGAGGAACCGCAGATCGAAGGCGCCATCCTGTTCGGCATGAGGCGCCTACCGCCCGACTTCGCCGACCTGCGCCTGCCCTACCGCCCAGAGCCCGACGACGACGGGGGCTGCCTCGACGAGATCTGCTTCTGCATGCGACGCCGGCTGTCCGGCCACGTCGACCTGCTCTCGATCCCTGGATGGGAGCTGCACGAGATACCCGATGACCAGCCAAAACTGGCGGAGCGCCTCGGATACACCTACTCCCGGCTGGAACTGCGGACGCCCCTCGGTGAGATCTACTCCCGGACCTGGGTCGCACACGACCCCGAGTGGGCGGCCGCCGCCCTGCGTTACGGCTACGTCGTGTGCCTGTGCGGCGTGACACTGGGAGTCCGCGCCCCGTACGGGATGACCGACGCGCAGCACACCCCGCGCATGCGCCGCGAAGCCCTCCGCCTCGGATGCGCGGTGGGCCTGACCATCGGCGGACTCGTCGCCTACGTCGACCACCGCTGATTCTCCAAAGTCGGTCCAGGTCGTCGGGTTCAACGGCACCCCGGACGGCCAGAAGGCGGTTGAGAGGGGCACGCTGTACGCGTCCGTGGCACAGCAGCCCTCACAACTTGGCAGGATCGCCGTGGACAACGCGCTGAGGGCGCTGCAGGGCAAGAAGGTCGAGGAGACGGTCGTCAGCGGCCGGCACAGGGGAACGGGCGGGCGGTCAGGGGGACCGCCCGCCCCGGGGCACTCATCTGGGGAGTCTTATTCTTGTACGACTACGACCTGCTGGTCGTGGGTTCGGCCAACGCCGACCTCGTGATCGGCGTCGAACGGCGGCCGGGGGCGGGCGAGACGGTGCTCGGCTCCGACCTGGCCGTCCATCCGGGGGGCAAGGGCGCCAACCAGGCCGTCGCGGCGGCCCGGCTCGGCGCCCGTACGGCGCTGCTGGCCCGCGTCGGGGACGACGCGTACGGCAGGCTGCTGCTGGACTCCCAGCGGGCGGCCGGCGTGGACACGGTGGGGGTGCTGGTGGGCCGGGCGCCGACGGGGGTCGCGCTGATCACCGTCGATCCGTCCGGGGACAACAGCATCGTGGTGTCGCCGGGAGCGAACGGGAAGCTCGCACCGGGGGACGTCAAGGCCGCCGCATGTCTCTTCCATGCCTCCCGGGTGGTCTCGACGCAGCTGGAGATCCCGCTGGAGACGGTCGTGGAGGTCGTGCGCGAGCTGACTCCCGACAACCGTTTCGTGCTGAACCCGTCGCCGCCGCGGCCGCTGCCGGGCGAGGTGATGGCGGCCTGCGATCCCCTGATCGTCAACGAGCACGAGGCGCGGGTGATCCTCGGTGAGGCGTGCGTGTCGGACCGGCCGGAGGACTGGGCGCGGCTGCTGCTCGCCAAGGGCCCCCGGTCGGTGGTGGTCACCCTGGGCGCCGAGGGCGCGCTGGTCGCCTCCTCGGCCGGGGTCACCCGGGTGCCGTCGGTGAAGGTCGACGCGGTGGACACGACGGGTGCGGGGGACGCGTTCACGGCGGCGCTGGCGTTCCGGCTGGGGTCGGGCGCGTCGCTCGCGGAGGCGGCGGGGTACGCGGCCCGGGTGGGCGCGGCCGCGGTCACCAAGGAGGGGGCGCAGGTGTCCTTCCCCACGGCCGAGGAGGTCGAGGCGCTGTGAAGAAGGAAGGGATCCTGAACCGGCATCTCTCCGGTGCGATCGCCGAGCGGCCCGGCCGCCGCGGCGGACAAATTCGAGGGGGCCCGATCCGTCGACCGGGCCCCCTCGGCTTTTCCCCTCCAACATCAGAACCCCCGCGATCCCCCCGGATCCCCCTCCAGCGGTCCTGACACCAAGTACGACCCGCGAGGTCAGGGAAGGGTTGTACGGTCCGCGAGAATTTTTTTTTCCGGGCTCGGCCACTGCCCTCCGCCGCGGATGCCTGCCAGACTCGCGGTCATGCATCGCGTCGAATCCGATGATCGCGCGCAGGACCTGCAGGAGCGCCTGTACCGCAGAATGACCGAGGCGTTCGGGGAAGGCCGGCTGGTGCTCCACCGCCTGCGCTCCCCGTGGCACACGCCCAGCGCCCTGGCCGAGAGCCACCAGGTGAACGGTGTCTGGCAGTCCGCGACGATCGTCCACGGCTCGTGGAAGACCGGCGAGGACCACATCCGCGTCACCACCTGGCGCGAGCTACCCGGCCAGAACTTCGAGCCGGAGGTCCTGCCGGGCCTCGCCGCCGCCCCGGAGGAGGAGCTGCGGGTCGGCGTCGACGAGCGGACGGTCCCCGCCCTGCTGCGCCGCGGCTCCGGGGTGTGGCAGCTGCGGACGGCCGTCGGCGAGCACCAGATCCTGGTCAACGGCCGGGGTACGCCGGGGGACCTGACTCTGGAGACGGTCGACGACATCGTCCCGCTCATCGAGGAACGGCGAGCGCGACTCGCCAGGATCCGGGGAACCGCCTGATCCCCACGGCTCCGCCCCGCACCGTTCGCCGCTCGGTGCGGGGCGGAGGTGTGCGTCGGGGGTCAACCGGTGTGCTCCACGAAGCGCCGGGCGGTCTCGGCGAGCACCTCGCGGCCGTCGCGGGCCCACAGGTCGTCGTTGAAGAGTTCGACCTCGATGGGGCCGGTGTACCCGGCCGCCTCCACGTACCCCTGCCACTCCCGCATGTCGACCGAGCCGTCCCCGATCTGGCCGCGGCCGTTGAGGACGCCGGCCGGCAGCGGGGTGGTCCAGTCGGCGAGCTGGAAGGTGTGGATACGACCGCCCGCGCCGGCCCGGGCGATCTGCGCGGGCGCGTTGTCGTCCCACCAGATGTGGTACGTGTCCACCGTGACGCCCACCTGGTGCGCCGGGAAGCGCTCCGCGATGTCGAGCGCCTGGGTGAGGGTGGAGACCACGCAGCGGTCCGAGGCGTACATCGGGTGCAGCGGCTCGATGGCCAGCCGGACCCCGTGCCGCTCTGCGTACGGCCCCAGCTCCCCCAGCGCGTCGGCGATCCGCTCCCGCGCGCCGTGCAGGTCCTTGGAACCGGCCGGCAGACCACCGGAGACCAGGACCAGGACCTCGGTGCCGAGCGTGGCCGCCTCGTCGATCGCCCGCCGGTTGTCCGCCAGGGCGGCGGCCCGTTCGGCCGGGTCGATCGCGGTGAAGAAGCCGCCGCGGCACAGCGTGGTGACGGTCAGACCGGCGTCGCGGACCAGCTTGGCCGTCGCCTCCACGCCGTACGACTGGACGGGTTCCCGCCACAGGCCCACGCCCGGGACGCCCAACTCCAGGCAGGCGTCGACCAGTTCCGGCATCGACAGCTGCTTGACCGTCATCTGGTTGATGGAGAAACGCGTCAGGTCGGTCACCGGTCCACCCCGTACAGGGACAGCAGGTTCCGCATCCGCTCCTCCGCCAGCTTCGGGTCCGGGAACAGGCCGAGTCCGTCGGCCAGTTGGTAGGCGCGGGCGAAGTGCGGGAGGGAGCGGGCCGACTGCAGGCCGCCGACCATGGTGAAGTGGGACTGGTGGCCCGCCAGCCAGGCCAGGAAGACCACTCCCGTCTTGTAGAAACGGGTCGGTGCCTGGAACAGATGACGGGACAACTCGACCGTGGGATCGAGGAGTTCACGGAAACCGTCAACGTTGCCGGTGTCCAGCACCCGTACCGCCTCGGCCGCCAGCGGGCCCAGTGGGTCGAAGATGCCGAGCAGCGCGTGGCTGAAGCCCTGCTCATCGCCGGCGATCAGCTCGGGGTAGTTGAAGTCGTCGCCGGTGTAGCAGCGCACGCCCTGCGGGAGGCGGCGGCGGATGTCGATCTCCCGCCGGGCCTCCAGCAGTGACACCTTGATGCCGTCCACCTTGTCGGGGTGCGCGGCGATGACCTCCAGGAAGGTGTCGGTGGCCGCGTCCAGGTCGGACGACCCCCAGTAGCCCTCCAGCGCCGGGTCGAACATCGGGCCCAGCCAGTGCAGCACCACCGGCTCGGCGGCCTGGCGCAACAGATGGCCGTAGACCTCCAGGTAGTCCTCGGGGCCGGACGCGGCGGCGGCCAGGGCGCGGGAGGCCATCAGGATCGCCTGCGCGCCGGACTCCTCCACGAGGGCCAGCTGCTCCTCGTAGGCCGCCCTGACCTCCACGAGGGACCCGGCGGTGATCTGGTCGGTGCCGACGCCGCAGGCGATGCGGCCGCCGACCGCCTTCGCCTCGGCGGCGCTGCGGCGGATCAGCTCGGCCGCGCCCGCCCAGTCCAGGCCCATCCCCCGCTGGGCGGTGTCCATCGCCTCCGCGACCCCGAGCCCGTGCGACCACAGGTGCCGGCGGAAGGCGAGGGTGGCGTCCCAGTCGACGGCGGCCGGGGAGTCGGGGCTGACGTCGGCAAAGGGGTCGGCCACGACGTGCGCGGCGGAGAAGACCGTACGCGAGGTGAAGGGGGCACCCGGGGTGAGGGCGAGGGGTTCGGGGCGAGGCTCGTACGCCCGCAACTCGCCCTGGGCGTCGGGGAGATGGATGGTCACAGGGAGATCTCCGGTACGTCGAGACGGGCGCCCTCGGCCGAGGACCTCAGGCCCAGCTCGGCGAGCTGGACGCCGCGGGCGCCGGCGAGGAGGTCCCAGTGGTAGTCGGCGTCGGCGTAGACGTGCTTGAGGAACAGCTCCCACTGGGCCTTGAAGCCGTTGTCGAAGTCGTCGTTGTCGGGTACTTCCTGCCACTGGTCGCGGAAGGAGTAGGTGGCCGGGATGTCGGGGTTCCAGACCGGCTTGGGGGTCAGGCTGCGGTGCTGGACGCGGCAGTTGCGCAGGCCGGCGACCGCCGAGCCCTCCGTACCGTCGACCTGGAACTCGACCAGTTCGTCGCGGTTGACGCGGACGGCCCAGGAGGAGTTGATCTGGGCGATCGCGCCGCCCTCGAGTTCGAAGATCCCGTACGCGGCGTCGTCGGCCGTCGCGTCGTAGGGCTTGCCGTTCTCGTCCCAGCGCTGGGGGATGTGGGTGGTGGCGACGGCCTGGACGGACTTCACGCGGCCGAACAGCTCGTGCAGCACGTACTCCCAGTGCGGGAACATGTCGACGACGATGCCGCCGCCGTCCTCCGCGCGGTAGTTCCAGGAGGGGCGCTGGGCGGACTGCCAGTCGCCCTCGAAGACCCAGTAGCCGAACTCGCCGCGCACGGACAGGATCCGGCCGAAGAAGCCGCCGTCGATCAGGCGCTTGAGCTTGAGCAGGCCGGGGAGGAAGAGCTTGTCCTGGACCACGCCATGCTTGATGCCGGCTTCCTTGGCCAGCCGGGCCAGCTCCAGGGCGCCCTCCAGACCGGTCGCGGTCGGCTTCTCGGTGTAGATGTGCTTGCCCGCGGCGATCGCCTTCCTGATCGCCTCCTCGCGGGCGGAGGTCACCTGGGCGTCGAAGTAGATGTCGACCGTCGGGTCGGCGAGGACCTCGTCGACGTCCGTGGAGACGTGCTCCAGTCCGTGCTGTTCGGCGAGCGCGCGCAGGGCGTGCTCGCGGCGGCCGACGAGGATCGGTTCCGGCCACAGCACGGTGCCGTCGCCGAGGTCGAGGCCGCCCTGTTCCCGGATGGCCAGGATGGAGCGGACCAGATGCTGGCGGTAGCCCATACGTCCGGTCACGCCGTTCATGGCGATGCGCACCGTCTTGCGTGTCACGTCATTCCCTTCGTACGCGGGATATGCGCCGCGTACGCCCTGTCTCCTACTGGTGAGCGTTACAGCAAGCGCTTTCTATACGGTAAGAAGCTAGCCTCTGATCGTGGTCTGGACAAGACCGTGACTCAGTCGAGTTGTTCGAGGGGGCGAACAACCGGGAGCTTGACCCGTAAGGTCTGCTCGAAAACATTCGGAACCATGGCCGCCCGCGGCCTGTCTACGAGCACGTACGTGGCCTGTGTACGAGCACGTATGTGGACGTACGAAGATGCGCGACCGGAGGACGACGAGATGACGGTGACCCTGGCGGACGTGGCGGCGCGCGCGCAGGTCTCGCCCGCGACGGTGTCGCGCGTGCTGAACGGGAACTATCCCGTGGCGGCATCCACCCGCGAGCGAGTGCTGAAGGCGGTCGACGAGCTGGACTACGTACTCAACGGTCCGGCGAGCGCGCTCGCGGCGGCCACCTCCGACCTGGTCGGCATCCTGGTCAACGACATCGCGGACCCCTTCTTCGGGATCATGGCGAGTGCGATCCAGTCGGAGATCGGCGGGCCCGGGGGACGGGCGGGCGGTGAGCGGCTGGCCGTGGTCTGCAACACGGGGGGTTCGCCGGAGCGCGAACTCACGTATCTGACGCTGCTGCAGCGGCAGCGGGCGGCCGCCGTGGTGCTGACCGGTGGAGCCGTGGAGAACCAGCCGCACGCGGCGGCGGTGGCGGCGAAGCTGAGGAAACTGACGGACGCCGGGACCCGGGTGGTGCTGTGCGGGCGGCCGCCGGCGCCGGACACCGGGGCGATCGCGCTGACCTTCGACAACCGCGGGGGCGGGCAGCGGCTGACCGAGCATCTGATCGGGCTCGGGCACCGGCGGCTCGGCTACATCGCGGGGCCGGAGGAGCGGACGACGACCCGGCACCGGCTGGAGGGCCACCGGGCCGCGCTGGCCGCCGCCGGGATCGAGGAGGACCCGCGCTGGACGGTGTGGGGGCGCTACGACCGACAGGCCGGTTACGAGGCGACGCTGGAGCTGCTGCGGCGCGATCCGTCCCTGACGGCGGTGGTCGCCGCGAACGACTCCGTCGCGCTGGGGGCGTGCGCGGCGCTGCGCGAGTCGGGACTGCGCATCCCCGAGGACGTCTCGGTCGCCGGCTTCGACGACCTGCCGTTCAGCGTGGACGCGGTGCCAGCCCTGACGACGGTCCGCCTGCCGCTGGCCGAGGCGGGCGCGCGGGCGGGGCGGATCGCGATGGGGCGGGAGGAGCCGCCGCCCGGGGGGATCGCGACGGTTCGGGGCGAGCTGATGGTGCGGGGGTCTTCTGGGGGACCTCGGGGCTGAGGTTTTACCGGGGGCTGCTGGAAGGTTGCGGGAGTCTGCCGGGATGAGGCAGGGCTCCGGGTGGTGGCCTGCGGTCGTCTTGGGTGCCAGGGGTGCCAGGGGGGCATGCGGGGACCGGGGGTTGGGGCGGGGGGCAGCGGGGGTTGGGGCTGGGGGGCAGCGGGGGTCGTCGGGGGTCGTCCGGAAGGCAGAGGGCATAAGGCACAGGCCGCAGGCCGCACGCCGCAGGCCGCACGCCGCAGGCCGCACGCCGCAGGCCGCACGCCGCAGGCCGCACGCCGCAGGCCGCAGGCCGCAGGCCGCACGGCGTCTTCCTGGTGGGGGCGTTGTCAGTGGGGGTGTTTATCGTCCCGGCATGGTCTTTTCGTTGCCCGAGGGGCTGCCGCGCGGGCGGTTCGTGCGGCTGGGTGCTGTCGAAGTGTGGGTTTCCGCGGAACTGCCCGGGGACATCGTCGAGTTGTGGCCGCGGCTGATGGAGCGTGCCGAGGTCAGCGGGCTGTATCCGTACCTCTGCCACCGCGACGCGCTGGACTCTCCGCTGGACTTGGCCGAGGTGGACGCCGTACGTCTGGAACCCGTCCTGGCCGCCGACTTCGCGGAGTACCGGCGGCGTCGGCTGCCCTCGTGGTCGGCCCCGGCCCAGGACGACGCCGATGACGACCTGCCGGAGGGTGTCGCGCCCTGGCCGCATGATCCGGGACCGCCCTTCGAGAGCTGGCCGGGGCTCGCGGCGGCCGTGCCCGGCGGTGGGGTCGGCGATTGCGGGCCGGCGCAGGCCGCGGCACGTACCGTCGAGGACGTCCTGCGCACCGATCCCTACGCCTACGCGTGCGTCCTCGTCCTCGTCCCCGCCCGCCGCAGCGCCGACGTACCGGCCGTGACCGGCTGGGCCGCCGAGGCTCCGCTGCCCCTGCTCTGCGCGCTGCTGCGCAGTTGGGAGGACCGGTTCGGAGCCCGGGTCGTGGCCACCGTCGGCAGCGACCTGTACGTCTCGGTCGCCCGCCCGCCCCTCGACCTCCCGCACGCCGAGCGGCTCGCGCTGGAGCACGTCCTGTCCACCGCCGACAACATCGTCGACGACCCGCCCACGCCGTTCCCCGAGTACGCCGCCGGCCTGGTCGGCCGGACCGAGTGGCGGTTCTGGTGGGACTGAGTCGGCACGCCACCGTCCGACCGATGACTTTCCGTCCGGCTCTCGGTCTGAGCGTGTACCGGGCCGCCGAAAGGGGCTAGCCGTCGGGGAGTGGGTGTTCTAGGCTCGGCTCGCCGGTATCTCTGACTGAGTCAACCATCCGGGGGTCGATGAGCATGACCGTCCAGGACATCCGCACCTTCAACCGCTTCTACACGAACGTCATCGGCGCCCTGGACTACAGCCGCCAGCTGTACGCCCCGTACACCCTCACCGAGTCCCGCGTCCTGTACGAGCTCGCGCACGCACCGCGTACCGACGCGGCCGATCTGCGGGCCGAGCTGTCGTTGGACGCGGGGTATCTGAGCCGGATCCTGAACAAGTTCGAGGAGGCCGGGCTGATCGAACGCGCGCCCTCCGACACCGACCCCCGGCGTCGGCGCATCACCCTCACCGCCCGTGGCCGGGAGACCGCCGACCTGCTCGCCGAGCGGGCCAACGAGTCCGTGGGCGCGCTGCTGTCCACCGTGCCGTCGGCCGACCGGACGCGACTCGCGGAGGCGATGCGAGCCGTCCGCGAGATCCTCTCCGAGGGGCGCCCGCCGCGCCGCGAGGACGTTGTCCTGCGCGAGCCGGGCCCCGGTGACCTGGGCTGGATCGTGTCGCGCAACGCGGCCCTGTACGCGGCCGAGTTCGGCTGGAACACCGACTACGAGGGGCTGGTCGCGCGGATCGTCGCGGACTTCGCCGAGGACCACGACCCGCATCTGGAGCGGGTGTGGATCGCCGAGCTGGACGGGCGGCCAGTGGGGTGCGTGATGTGTGTACGGGACGACGCGCCCGGCACGGCCCGGCTGCGGCTGCTGCTCGTGGAGCCGGAGGCGCGGGGGCTCGGCATCGGCGACCGGCTGGTGGGGGCCGTCATCGACTTCGCGCGGGGCGTGGGCTACCGGGAGCTCGTCCTGTGGACCAACGACGTACTCGCCGCCGCCCGCCGCATCTATCAGCGCCACGGCTTCGTCCTGTCCGCCGAGAAACCCCACCGCTCCTTCGGCAAGGACCTCAACGGCCAGGACTGGCGCCTGGACCTGCATGGCGCGCAGGAGTGACGGGGGCGGGGAAGCGGGCGCCTGGGGGGTGAGGGGGGTTCCACAGGTCGGGGCCGGAGGGGGCGGCTTGTGGGTGGGGAAGCGGCAGCACATGGAGAGCGGGCGGACCTCAAGGGCCAGGCCGGCGGTTGAAGCTGCACGGCGCGCAGGAGTGGCGCGGGGCGGGGAAGCGGGCGGCCCTGGCGAACGAGGTCATCAGCGGCTGGGACTGGCGGCCGGACTGCGGTGCGCGGCAATGGTGCGGGCGGGAAGGCGGGCCGGTCCGGGGAGGTGCCGGAGCCCACGGGCCAGGGACGGCCGCATCTGCGCGGGGTCGGTCGGAGTGACGGGGCGGGGAAGCGGGCGCCCGGGGAGTGAGGGGGGTTCCGCAGGTCGGGGCCGGAGGGGGCGGCTTGTGGGTGGGGAAGGTGCCGGGCCTCCCGAGTGGGCGGCTCTCGAGCGGCCGGAGCGGTGGCTGGTCTGGGCGGTGTGGGGTGGGGGTGGGGTCGGGCGGATGGGGTCGGTGGGGTGAGAGGTGCGGGGCGGTGGGTAGATGGGCGTCAGCGGTCGGGCACGGTGCCTGGACCTGTAGCGCACACACGAGTGACAGTAGGGACCATGCGACTGGCGTTCTCCACCCTCGGCGTCCCCGGCCTGCCGATTCCGGACGTGGTCCGGCTCGCGGCCACCCACGGCTACCACGGCGTAGAACTGCGCGCCCATCCGGAGGAGCCGGTCCACCCCGGTATCGGCCCGGACGAACGGGCCGACGTGGCCGCCGAGTTCAAGGCGGGCGGCATCGAGATCCTGGGGCTCGCGGGCTACGCGCGGGTCGCCGCGCCCGGCGACGACGGACCCGTGATCGAGGAGGTCCGCCGCCTCCTCGACCTCGCCCACGACCTCGGCGCCCCCTACGTCCGCGTCTTCCCGGGCGGAGGTCCCGAGCAGACCCGCGAGCGCGCCGACGCCATCGCCGCCCGGCGGCTCGGTACGGCCGCGGAGCACGCCGCCGACCTCGGCGTCCGCATCCTGCTGGAGACGCACGACTCGCACCGCACCGGCGCTGACGCGATCCGGGTCCTCGGTCTGGTCGGCCACCGGTACGTCGGCGCCCTCTGGGACGTCATGCACACCTGGCTCGGCGGTGAGCAGCCCTCGGAGACGTACGCCGCCCTCTCGCCCTACCTCGGCTACGTCCAGGTCAAGGACATCGCCTCCGCCGAGGACAAGACCCCCCTCGGGCTCGGCGCGGGCGTCCTGCCGCTCACCGAGTGCGTGGACGTCCTGTCCCGGCACGGCTGGGACGGCTGGCTGTGCTGGGAGTACGAGAAGCGGTGGTACGAGGAGGCCGCGCCGCTCGAGGACCTGCTGGGCGCCGGCCGCTTGCACCTGGCCCGGCTGCTCAACGACTCGGCGTGAGCGTGCCCGCGTGACGCCGGCGTAATTCACTGGCCGCGGCCGGGAGCCGCTGGCTAGGCAACCTCCGCGCCGGTCTCGTGGCCGCCCGCACCTCCGCCACGACCGCCCTGCTCACCGGCGGCCTGATGTGCCTGCTGGCCGTGCTGGCGGTTGCCGTGAGAACGCCCGAGCTGCGGGACGGCGGTGCGGTCACACCGGACGGACGGTGATCTTCGCCGCCGGGTCCAGGCACCACTCCAGTACGGCCGGCCAGGAACCGTAGCCCGCGTCCAGGTCCAGGTGTGCGGCGCCCGGAAGGAGATCCGTCGGGATGCCGAACGGGTCGCCGTAGAGCTCACGTGCTCCTTCTGGGCAGTACGGATCGTCGTCCCCGGCGACGAGTCGGGTGGGCGTCGGAAGGGCGAAGTCCAGGGCGGGCGGGGTGAATTCGGCGACCTCGGGATACCGGGCGAGGACGGACGCGGACGGCGGCGCCACCAGCAGCACCCGGTCGACGGCACCGTCCGTCACGATCCCGCGCGCGACGGCGTGCAGCCACAGCACGGCGGAGGCACTGTGGGCGAGCACGACCCTCTCCTCGCCGTCCATCCCGTCCAGATACCTGCCCAACTCCGACAGCCACACCTCCAGGCTCGGGTCGTCGGGATCCGGGAGCTGGGGGTAGGTGACGCGGTGCCCGAGCCCGTCGAGCCGGTCGGCGAGCCAGTGCTGCCAGTGGGCGGGCGGCCGGTGGTTCTGCCAGCCGTGGAGGATCAGAAAGTGCGAGGTCATGGAGATCATGCTGACCGAGAACCGGGTCAGGGGTCCAGGCCGGCTCCGGGGCCGGCCAGGAGGGGACGGGCCGGTCGGGACGCCGGGTCGGCCAGGAGGCGGGCCGAGTCGGCCAGGAGGCGGGCCCGGCGGTTCGGGTCGGCCAAGAAGCGAGCCCGCGGTCCGGGTCGACCAAGAGACGGGCCCGGCAGTCAGAGTCGACCAGGGAGCGGGCCCGGCGGCCCGAGTCGACCAAGAGGCGAGCTGCCGGGCCGAGTCGACCAAGAGACGGGCCAGGCAGTCAGAGTCGACCAGGAGACAAGCCGGGCGGCCCGAGTCGACCAAGAGGCGAGCCGCCGGGCCGAGTCGACCAAGAAGCGAGCCGCCGGTCCGGGGCGGCCAAGAGGCGGGCCCGGCAGTCCAGGGCGACCAAGAAGCGAGCCGGGCGGGCCGGGCGGCCAGGAGGTGGGCCGGGTCTAGCCGGCGGGCCGGGTTGTGAAGCGGGTGATCCGTTGTTCCAGGCGGCTGCGGCGTTCCGGCCACTCCGGTGCGGTGATCGAGAAGATCGCGGAGTCGCGCAGACGGCCCTCCTCGCCCGGGGCCCAGGAGCGCGACCAGTTGCGCAGGACGCCCTCGAAACGTGCCCCGACGCTCTGGATCGCGGCGCGGGAGCGCTCGTTGCGGGCGTCGGTCTTGAGGTCGATCCGGGACACGCCCCACTCCTCGAAGGCGTGCCGGAACAGCAGGAGTTTGGCCTCGGCGTTGACGCCGGTGCCCTGCGCGCCGGCGCCGAGCCAGGTGAAGCCGACCTCCACGGCGTCGAGCCGGTCCTCCGACCGCCAGCAGCGCGGCTCCCAGTACGACGTGGCGCCCACCGCCCGCCCCGAGGCCAGGGAGACCTGCGCGTACGGTGCCAGCCGGCCCGTGGCCGCCCGCGCCAGCTGCGCGTCGATGTAGCCCTCCACCTCGTGGGCCCTGGGCACCCAGGTGTAGTCGTAGGTGCCGCGGTCCACTTCCGCGGCCGCCGCCAGATCGGCCGCGTGCCGGTGCTCCAGCGGCTCCAGACGCACCAACGCACCCTCCAGCAGCGGCCCTTGCAGCAGGTAACCCACTCGGTGACGTCCCTTCAGAACGGTCAGATCAGTCAGCACCATCAGCACGGTCAGAACAGGTCGAGGATCTCGGTCAGCCTGGTGACGGACGGCGCCCCCGGTGACGGTACGGCTCCGCCGGGCGTCATCACCCGGCCCGTGTACCCGAGTTCGACGGCCGCGGCGACCAACTCCGGGTCGTCGTCCACGAACAGGCACTCCTGGGGCCGCAGCCCCAGCGTGTCGCTCGCGTGCCGGTACATGCGCGGGTCGGGTTTACGGCAGCCGAGGAGCGCCGAGATCGCGTACGCCTCGAAGTGGTCGCCGATTCCCAACGCGGCGTGCATGTCCGGCAGTCCGGCCCAGGCGTCCGAGACCACCGCCATCCGCACACCCCGGCGCCGCAGCTCGTCCAGTGTCTCCGCCACCCCCGGGCACAGCTCCACCACCGACGTGACGGGGATCTCCCGGCTGAGGTCGGCCAGCAGACCCGGTGTCGGCTCCAGACCGAGGTGGCGCAGCAGGACCCGGTGGTAGTCGTCGTAGTCCGGCGTCGACGCCGACGCGGCGAAGAAGTCCTCGCCCGCCGCGATCGCCGCCGCGAACCGCTCCGGTGCGACCGTGGGGTCGTGACGGAGGACGGTCTCCTCGAAGTCCACCCGCGGGTTCCAGCGGCCCCCGACGGGCCGGATCAGCACACCGCCCGAGTCGAAGAGCACGGCGCGCAGTTCACCGCTCATCCCCCAGCACGCTCCTCAACTCCGCGAACGCCTCATGGAAGCCGGGAAAAGTCTTCCGTACGCAGGCCGGGTCGTCGAACGAAATACCCGGCGTGCGCAGGCCGGTCACCGCGAAGGACATCACGATGCGGTGGTCGCCGTACGTCCTGATCTCCGCGCCCGTGGGTGTGCCGGGACGGATCTCGATCCAGTCCGGGCCCGTGTCGACGCCGATCCCGAGCCGCCGCAGGTTCTCCGCGCACGCCTCCAGCCGGTCGCACTCCTTCACCCGGGTGTTCGCCACGTCCTCGATGCGGACCGGACCGGAGGCGAAGGGGGCGATGGCGGCCAGGGTGGGCATGGTGTCGGAGATGTCCCGCATGTTCACGGTCACGGCACGCAGTTCGCCCGTGCCCCGGACGGTCGTGGTGTCCGCCCCCACGGACACCCCCGCGCCCATCCGCCGCAGGACCTCCACGAACCCCAGGTCGCCCTGGAGCGCGCCCCGCCCCAGCCCCGGCACGGTCACCTCCGCGCCCGGAGTCACCGCGGCCGCCGCGAAGAAGTAGCTCGCGGTGGAGGCGTCGGGCTCGATCGCGTAGGTCGTGGCGCGATAGCCGCCCGACGGGACGACGAAGACGTTCCCCTCCCGGCCCACCTCGGCCCCGAACGCCCGCATCATCGCGATCGTGATGTCCACGTACGGCGCGGAGACCAGGTCGGTGACGTGGATGCGCAGGCCCTTGCGGGTCAGCGGGCCGAGCAGGAGGAGCGCGGTCAGGTACTGCGAGGACTGGCCGGCGTCCAGGGTGACCTCGCCGCCCTCGACCTCGGCCGCCCGTACGGTCAGCGGGTGGTGGCCCTCCGTCTCCTCGTGCCGCAGGTCCACGCCGAGGTCGCGCAGGGCGCGGGTGAGCGGGAGCAGGGGGCGGCGGCGCATCTGCGGCGAGGCGTCGAAGCGGTAGGTGCCCCGGCCCGCCGCGGCCAGCGTCGGCAGGAAGCGGGCGGTGGTCGCGCCGTCCCGGCAGTACACGTCCGCCTCGCTCACCGCCGGGCCCTGCGGGCGGCCGTCCACCTGCCAGGCGTCGGGTGTGCGGCCTACGCGGTGGCCGAGCCGTACCAGGCCCTCGGCGAAGCCCTCGGTGTCGTCCGAGCGGAGCGGGCGCACGAGGGTGGTGACACCGTCGGCCGCTGCCGCCAGGAACAGGGCGCGGGCGGTGATGGACTTGGAACCGGGGATGGTGACAACGGGCATGACTCATGATCGACCGCGCGGGGGGCGCGGCGCCCGCACGTCCACGGGATGGACCCCTTCCCGTCGCCCGCCGGTCACCGACGGCGCGGGGCGAGCGGCCTGTCGTCCGGCGGTCGCAGGGGCCGTACGTCTTTGGCGGGAGCGGCCGCCCGGGGTGACGGCTCGCCCGTCCCGCGGGCCCCACCGGCACCGACTTCCGGGAATCGCCGAGGAGGGGGGAACCCGGCCCGAATACGGTTCGTCCAACCCGCAAGTTGCCGGATGAGTCTCCGCCGTGCGGTGTCGGCCCTCGCTGCTGGCTGCGATCGCTGACCTACCCTCTCCGCCGTACTGCGGCCGGCAGCACAGCCGCCATCGGCGCGCCCCCCTCCAACAGCGCCGATGGCGGCCCCTTCGCGGAGCCTTTCGGCAGCCCGATTCCCGGTGGCGTGCGCGCTCCCTTGACTGGCAGAAACTTCCCGGATATTGCTTCCCGGACGGAAGTTTCCTTCAGTGGATCATCTCCGGAAGGAGCGCACGTGCCCTCCAGACGTACCGTCCTCGCCGCGACCATGGGTGTCACCGCATCCCTCGCGGTCGGCGGCACCGCTCACGCCGACGACAAGAAGCTCCGCTCCCTCATCTCCCGTATGACCCTGCCGGAAAAGGTCGGCCAGCTCTTCGTGATGCGGGTCTACGGCCACTCCGCCACCGCTCCCGACCAGGCCGACATCGACGCCAACCTGAAGGAGATCGGCGTCCGCACGGCCGCAGAGCTGATCGCGAAGTACCGCGTCGGCGGCATCATCTACTTCACCTGGGCCAACAACACCCGCGACCCACACCAGATCGCCGAGCTGTCCAACGGCATCCAGAAGGCGTCCCTCAGCGGCCCCCGCGGGCTGCCCGTGCTCGTCACCACCGACCAGGAGCACGGCATCGTCTGCCGCGTGGGCAGCCCCGCCACCCTCTTCCCGGGCGCGATGGCCGTCGGGGCGGGCGGCTCCCGTGCGGACGCCCGCACGCTGGGCCGCATCTCGGGTGCGGAGCTGCGCGCGATCGGCATCAACCAGGACTACTCCCCCGACGCCGACGTCAACATCAACCCGGCCAACCCCGTCATCGGCGTCCGCTCCTTCGGCGCCGATCCGGAGGCGGCGGCCGGCCTGGTCGCCGCCGAGGTCGCCGGGTACCAGCGGTCGTCGGTCGCGGCGACCGCCAAGCACTTCCCGGGGCACGGCGACACGACCGTCGACAGCCACTACGGCTTTCCGGTGATCACCCACAGCCGTGAGCTGTGGGAGAAGCTGGACGCCGTCCCCTTCCGGGCGGCGATCAGGGCGGGCGTCGACTGCGTCATGACCGCGCACATCCAGTTCTCGGCCCTGGACGACTCCGGTGACCCGGCCACCCTCTCCCACCCCATCCTCACCGGCGTCCTGCGCGGCGAACTCGGCTACGACGGGGTCGTGGTGACCGATTCCCTGGCCATGGAGGGCGTGCGGACGAAGTACGGGGACGACCGGGTCCCGGTGCTCGCGCTGAAGGCCGGTGTCGACCAGCTGCTCAACCCGCCGAACCTGTCCGTCGCCTGGAACGCCGTCCTGACGGCGGTTCGGGACGGGGAGCTCACCGAGGCGCGGCTGGACGAGTCGATCCTGCGCATCCTGCGGCTGAAGGCGCGGCTCGAGCTGTTCGAGCGGCCGTATGTCAGCCGGGCCGGTGTGGACCGGGTGGTCGGCACGAAGGCCCATCTCGCAGTGGCCGACCGCATCGCCGAGCGCACGACGACGCTGCTGGTCAACCAGGGTTCGCTGCTGCCGCTGTCTCCCCGTACGCACGCGAAACTCCTGGTCGTGGGCGCCGATCCGGCCTCCCCGTCCGGTACGACGGGCCCGCCGACGGGTGTGCTCGCGAGGGCCCTGACGGGACTCGGCTTCACGGCGTCGGCCCTGTCCACCGGCACGGCGCCGTCCTCCGCCACCATCGCCTCGGCGGTGGTGGAGGCGCGGGCGGCGGACGCGGTGGTCGTGGCGACGTACAACGTCACCGCGGGCAGTTCGCAGAAGACCCTCGCCGAGCAACTGGCAGCGACGGGCAGGCCGGTGGTGGCGATCGCCGTCCGCAACCCCTACGACGTGGCCCAACTCCCCTCCGTCCCGGCCTACTTGGCCGCCTACTCCTGGACGGACGTCGAACTGAGGGCGGCAGCGCGGGTGATCGCCGGGAAGGTGGCGCCGCGCGGGAGGCTGCCGGTGCCGGTGCAGCGGGCGGACGATCCGGCGCGGGTGCTGTACCCCATCGGTCACGGACTGACGTACTAGAAGGGGCGTAGACCGCATACGCCGCACAACCGGCGTACACCCCCCAACGGACCCAATACCTCCAGCACGTCTGGCGTGACCAGCCTGTGAGGGTCACGCTGGACAGGGGTGCGCGGGGAGGCGCCCGGGGGGACGCGATGCGTGAGAGATGTTCGGTGGGGGTGGTCTGTGCTCTGCTGATGCTGGTCGCCGCGGTGCTGACCGGCTGCCAGGCGCTGTCGTCCGCGTCCGGTGAGGACGCCGGGCCCACTGTCACACCGGCGGCGGCCTCGACACGGCCCTCCGGCTACGGGGCGGTGTTCCTCGGGGTCGACGAGTGCAGTTCGTTCGGCACGACGAGCTTCACCGAGGTGCCGTGCACCAGTGAGCGGGCGGCGGCGCGGGTGGTCGCGCGTCACGATGGCACGGTGGCCGACGGACCACTGTGCCCGGCGACCACGGACTTCGTGCTGCACATCAGCGCGCAGAGCCCGTCGTCCGACGAGGACGGCGACGGTTCGGTGCCGCAGGGCTACGCCTGTATGCGCAACCTGGAGCCCCCGCACCCCGGTGATCCGGGCGGCGGGGGCGGACCGCGCACCATCGTCGGCGACTGTGTCTACGGCTCGGGCAGCGGGCAGGTCCGGGAGACCAGGTGCGACGGCGGCGGCGCGAAGAAGCCGCAGTACAAGGTGGTCAGGGCGGTCGCCAGACGGGCGTCCTGCCCCGCGTCGACGGCGCTCTACGTCCACCTCGACGGCGAGCAACCGGTGGGCTGCGCCCGGCGCGTCTGACCGACGGCCGGGCGCGGCACGGGCGTCAGGGACGCAGCGCGGGCTCGCGCTCCACGTCCCGCACGTCCAGCTTCCGGTCGAACCGGGCCAGCGGCTTGGCGACCGGTGTCTCGTCCGCCACCCCCGCCCAGTCCAGGATCCGCTGCGTCGCCAGCGCCTTCTGGTCCGGGACCAGACCGGCGACGTTCGCCCCGTGGTTGAGGCCCGGCGCGGTGAAGACGTACGCGTCCTTCGCGCCCTTGCCGACACGGAAGCGCTCCGCTCCCCACGGGTCGTTCTGGCCGTACACGAAGAGCATGTGGTGGGCGTGGTGCCGCACCCAGGTGTCGACGTCCCGCATGGCCCCCGGCTGGAACCGCATCGGAATCGACCGCGGCACGAAGTTCCGCGGCGCCTGGTAGCCGTAGCGGACGTACTTCTTCTCGATGTACGGGAAGTGGATCGTCGGCGCGCCCAGCTGGGTGCCGGCCTGGTAGTAGTACGGCGTGTACGGCTCCAGGCCCTGGTCGGTGTAGAAGGAGAACCCGGAGATGGTGTCGACGGAGTCCCAGATGGCCTGGTCGGTGGCGTGCTTGGCGTCCGCCGGGATCGTGGCGCAGTCGGAGAGCAGGCTGTACTGCCAGAAGCCCCAGACGTAGTCGAGGACGACGGCCTCGTAGGCGCGGTCCAGGCTGCCGATGGTCGTGAACGTGTAGCCGTTCTCGGCCGCGTACGCCGCGTACTTCTTCTCCAGCGGCTCCCGGCGCACCAGCGCCTCGCGCTGCACGGCGTTCAGCCGGTCGCGGCACTCCTTGGTGCCGACGCCGGTGAAGAAGCGGTCGTAGGCGGAGTCCTCGTTGTCGACGACGTCGTTCGGGGCGACGTAGGCCACCACGCCGTCCATGTCGCGCGGGTAGAAGCGCTCGTAGTACGTGGCGGTCATGCCGCCCTTCGAACCGCCCGTGGAGATCCAGCGCTTGGGGTAGACCGACTTCAGCGCCTTGAAGACGCGGTGCTGGTCGCTCGCCGCCTGCCAGATGTCCAGCTTGGACCAGTCGGCCGGGTTCGGCCGGGACGGGGTGAAGAAGCGGTACTCCATGGAGACCTGGTTGCCGTCCACGATCTGGGTCGGCTCGCGGCGGCTCGGTGTGGTGGAGACGTTGTAGCCGCCGGTGTAGAAGACGGTCGGGCGGTCGACCCCCTTGTGCAGTACGGTGATCCGCTGCTGGAAGGTGCCCTTGGACGGATGCCGGTGGTCGACCGGCTGGGTGTAGTTGAGGACGAAGAAGCGGTATCCGTGGTACGGCTTCTCCTCGATCAGGCTCATGCCCGGGATGGCGAGCAACCGGTCCTTGATGTCGGTCGCCGCTTTCGTCCCCGTGGCCGCCGGCTGGGCGGCGGTGGCCGCTCCCGCCGTGCTCAACGTGCCTATGAGCACGGCGAACGCGAGCAGCCATCTGAGCGCCTTGCGCATGCACCCTCCCCTGTGAGTACAGATGTCCGCCGGACGCTAGCGTCGCAACGGGCGGACGCACCAGGGGAGTTCAAGAAATACTTGTGGGTTTCCCGTGACTCAGCAAAGGATCCAGCCCGAGCTCACGGATCCGCCCTCCACCGAGCCCTTGATCCG
This sequence comes from Streptomyces sp. NPDC005799, assembly GCF_040630525.1. Lineage (NCBI taxonomy): Bacteria > Bacillati > Actinomycetota > Actinomycetes > Kitasatosporales > Streptomycetaceae > Streptomyces > Streptomyces sp. NPDC005799. Next base: position 42,772 of record NZ_JBEXXQ010000001.1, on the reverse strand, counting down.
CACGCAGCGGTGTCCGGCGTGCACCGTGACCGGTCCGGCGTGGTGGCTGTACCGTCCGCTGTCGACGACCGGACGGTTGCCGCGGGCCTGCACGCTGACCGACATGGAGCGCTTGGCGGTGGAGGCGTGCTTGGGGAACGTCACGGCGCAGACGTAGCCGTCGGCCTTGTAGACGTGCACGACACCGGTGGAGAACGTCAGGTCCCGCACCTTGCGCCCGGAGCAGTACGGATCGGCGTGCGCGCTGCCCGACGCGGCGAGCGCGAGTGCCCCGGACGCGGTCACCACGGCCATGCCGAGCGCGATCCGGCGCCGTATCGCACCAGAGTCCACTGTCGTCCCTCCCCTACGACCGACAAAGAGCGTACGGGTGTACGGACGCCGGACGTATGTCGGATGGTTGCACGCCCGTCAGGGAACCGACAGCGAATCAACAGCGAACAGACAGCACAGCCCCACCCCGTGACCCCGACCGCCTCCTCCGCGTCCGGCTGGGCCTCCCGGGCCTCGGACGACTGGCCGGACTCCGTCCGGCGGCTCACCTGGGCGGGCAGTTCGGGGAACATCGCCGCCAGGCGGTCAGGCGGCCAGAGGCTCGTCCTCTCCGACGAACGTGCGCCACAGCTCTGTGTAGCGGCCGCCGAGTCGGATCAGCTCCTCGTGCGTACCGTCCTCCACCACCCGCCCGTGGTCCATCACCACCACCCGGTCCGCGCGGGCTGCCGTGGTCAGGCGGTGGGCTACGACGAGGGTGGTGCGGCGGCCCGCCAGGCGGTCGGTCGCTTGGTTGACCTGGGCCTCCGTGGCCAGGTCGAGCGCGGCGGTCGCCTCGTCGAGGAGCAGGATGTCGGGGTCGACGAGTTCCGCGCGGGCCAGCGCGATCAACTGGCGTTGGCCGGCGGAGAGGTTGCGGCCGCGCTCGGCGACCTCGTGGAGGTAGCCGCCGTCGAGGGTGGCGATCATCTCGTGCGCGCCGACCGCCCGGGCCGCCGCCTCGACCTCGGCGTCCGTCGCCTCGGGGCGGCCGTAGGCGATGGCGTCGCGGACGGTGCCCTGGAAGAGGTACGCCTCCTGCGGGACGACACCGAGCCGGTGGCGGTAGGAGGTGATGTCCAGGGCCCGGAGGTCGGTGCCGTCGACCGTCACCCGGCCGCCGGTGGGGTCGTAGAACCGCGCCACGAGCTTCACCAGCGTCGACTTGCCGGCGCCGGTCTCGCCGACGAACGCGACCGTCTGGCCCTCCGGGATCGTCAACTCGACGCCGGACAGGGCCTCTTCGTCGTCGCCGTAGGCGAAGTGCACGTCCTCGAAGGCGATGTCGCCGCGCAGCGAGCGGACTTCGAGGGGCTCGTCGGCGGCCTTGGTGGAGGTCGGCTCGCGCAGCAGTTCCTGGATCCGCCCGAGGGAGACGGTGGCCTGCTGGTAGCCGTCGAAGACCTGGGAGAGCTGCTGGACCGGCGCGAAGAACAGGTCGATGTAGAGCAGGTAGGCGACCAGCGCGCCGGTCGTGAGCGTGGCGTCGTCGATCCGTCCCGCACCGGCGATCAGCACGGCGGCCGCGGCCACCGACGACAGCAGCTGCACGAACGGGAAGTAGATCGAGATCAGCCACTGCCCGCGCACCCGCGCCCGGCGGTAGCTGTCGCTGAGCTCCGTGAACCGCGCCCCGCCGTCCCGCTCGCGCGAGAAGGCCTGCACGATCCGCAGCCCGGAGACCGACTCCTGGAGGTCGGCGTTCACCAACGACACGCGCTCACGGGCGAGTTCGTACGCCTTCACGCTCGCCCGGCGGAAGAAGTACGTGCCGACGACCAGCGGCGGCAGGGTGGCGAAGACGACCAGCGCGAGCTGGACATCGATCACCAGCAGGGCGACCAGGATGCCGAAGAAGGTGACGACGGAGACGAACGCGGTGACCAGCCCGGTCTGCAGGAACGTGGACAGCGCGTCGACGTCGGTCGTCATCCGGGTCATGATCCGGCCGGTCAGCTCCCGCTCGTAGTAGTCGAGGCCGAGCCGCTGGAGCTGGGCGAAGATCTTCAGCCGCAGCGAGTACAGGACCCGCTCGCCGGTGCGGCCGGTCATCCGGGTCTCCCCCACCTGCGCGGCCCACTGCGCGGCGACCGCGAGCAGCCCGAGCAGCGAGGCCGACCAGACCGCGCCGAGGGCCAGGGCGTTGACGCCCTTGTCGATGCCGTGCCGGATCAGCACGGGCAGCAGCAGGCCCATCCCGGCGTCGACGGCGACGAGCCCGAGGCTGATCAGCAGGGGCGGTCCGAAGCCCCGCAGCAGCCTGCGCAGCCCGTAGGAGTCCTCGGGCCTGACCGCCCGCGCCTCGTCGATGTCCGGGGTGTCGGTCGCCGGCGGCAGCGCCTCGACCTGCGCGAGGAGTTCCGGGGTGGCCGGCATCCCGGACAGCGCGTGGTCCTTGGGCTGCCGGTCGCCGGTCCACAGCCGCGGGGTCACCCCGCGCTCGGCGTCGAACTCGGCGTCCAGCTCGTCCCGCACGGAAGTGTCCTCGGCGGGCTGGGCGGGCCGGGCGTGGCCGGGCGAGACACCGCCGAGCTCGTCGGGGTCGGTGAGCAGACGGCGGTAGAGCGCGGACCGCTCCTGCAGCTCCTCGTGCGTGCCGAGGTCGGCGAGGCGCCCGCCGTCGAGGACGGCGATGCGGTCGGCGAGGTTGAGGGTGGAACGGCGGTGCGCGATGAGCAGGGTCGTACGGCCCCGCATGACGTGCCTCAGCGCCTCGTGGATCTCGTGCTCGACGCGGGCGTCCACGGCGGAGGTGGCGTCGTCGAGGACCAGGAGACGGGGGTCGGTGAGGATCGCGCGGGCGAGGGCGACCCGCTGGCGCTGGCCGCCGGAGAGGGTGAGGCCGTGCTCGCCGACCTTGGTGCCGTAGCCCTTGGGCAGCTCCCTGATGAAGCGGTCCGCCTGGGCGGCGCGGGCGGCGGCCTCGACCTCCTCGTCCGTGGCGTCCGGGCGGCCGTACGCGATGTTGTTGCGGACGGTGTCGGAGAAGAGGAAGGAGTCCTCGGGGACCAGCCCGATCGCGGCCCGCAGCGAGTCGAAGGTCAGCTCGCGGACGTCGTGCCCGCCGATCAGGACGGCCCCGTGCGTGACGTCGTAGAAGCGCGGGAGGAGGAGGGAGACCGTGGACTTTCCGGAGCCGGAGGAACCGACGACCGCGAGGGTCTCCCCCGGGCGGATCTCGAAGCTCAGTCCTTGCAGGACGGGCCGCTCGTGGTCGTAGCCGAAGGAGACGCCGTCGAACTCGACGGTCGCGGGCGCGTCGGCGGGCAGCTCCTTCGTGCCCTCCGTCATGGTCGGCCGGGTGTCGATCAGCTCCAGGACGCGCTCGGTGCCGGCGCGGGCCTGCTGTCCGACGGTGAGGACGAACGCCAGCATGCGGACCGGGCCGACGAGCTGGGCGAGGTAGGTGGAGAAGGCGACGAAGGTACCGAGGGTGATGTGACCGCGCACGGCGAGCCAGCCGCCGAGCGCCAGCATGGCGACCTGGCCGAGGGCGGGGACGGCCTGGAGAGCGGGGGTGTACGTGCTGTTCAGCCGTACGGTCCGCAGCCGCCCGGCGAACAGCCGCCGCCCGACCTCCCGGAGCTTCCCGGTCTCCTGCTCCTCCTGCCCGAACCCCTTCACCACGCGTACGCCGCTGACGGCTCCGTCGACCACGCCGGCCACGGCGGCGGCCTGGGCCTGCGCGTACCAGGTGGCGGGGTGCAGCCGGGAGCGGCTGCGCTTGGCGATCCACCACAGGGCCGGGGCGACGGCGAGGGCGACGAGGGTGAGCGGCAGCGACAGCCAGGCCATGATGACCAGGGAGATCAGGAAGAGCAGGACGTTCCCGATGGTCATGGGGAGCATGAAGAGCAGCCCCTGGATCAGCTGGAGGTCGCTGGTGGCGCGCCCCACGACCTGCCCGGTGGACAGCTCGTCCTGCCGTCGCCCGTCGAGCCGGGTGATCGTCTCGAACATCTCGGTCCGCAGGTCGTGCTGAACGTCGAGGGCGAGACGGCCGCCGTAGTAGCGGCGGACGTAGGTGGAGACGTAGACGAGGACGGCGGCACCGACCAGCGCCCCGGCCCAGGGGGCCATGCCCCGGCTGTGATCGCCGATCACGTCGTCGATGATCACCTTGGTGACGAGGGGGACGAGCGCGGTGACGGCCATGCCCCCCAGGGAGGACCCGAGGGCCAGCACGACGTCCTTCGGATACCGCCACGCGTATCCGGCCAGTCGCCGTGCCCATCCCCGTTGCTCGCTCACGCGGGTGCCCTCCGATCGTCCTGATCTACCGGAAGGCACCAACACGAGACGAAGCGGATTTCATCCCTCCGCAACAAATGGGAGGGGTCGGACGCGCAGCCGCAGGTAGTAGAAGCGGGTGGTCTGCGCCGCGTTCTGGTTGTCGTCGCTGACCAGGAGCACCTTCAGGCGGCCCTTCGAGTACCCCGTCACGGTCATCCCCTCGATGTTGTCGAGGAGCGGGTTCGGCTGGGGCTGCTTCGCGGTGGCGCCGAGGGACGGGCAGTCGGCGATGTCGGCGAGGAGTGTCTTCCTGATCAGCCGCACACCCGGCTGGTCCGTCAGGTTCTCGATGCCGCTGGTGTCCGTCGCGTGGCGGGGGTCGGCCAGGTAGAGGCGGACGGTGTTGCCGACGCCGGCGGTGAAGCCGCGCTCCAGGACGAGGAGGCGGCCGTCGGGGGTGGCCTGGACCTCGGGGACGCCGAGGCCCGCGTCGACGCGGTAGGCGTACTGGGCGGCGAGACGGAAGGGGGCGCCCTTGATCCGGGTCCAGGTCTGGAAGCGGACGATGTCGGTGGAGTCGCCGGAGATCGCGTTCTCCATCGAGGCGAGCAGGGTGCGGCCGCCGGGCAGGAGGGTCAGGCCCTCGAAGGTCTGGTTGGACGTGGCGCGTCCGGCGGGGGCGACGAGGAGGTCGGACGGGACCGGGAGCCGGTCGAGGATCCCGCCGTCGGTGCCGTAACGGCGCACGGACGGCTCGGTCTCCGAGGTGATCAGACGGGTGCCGTCCCGGTCGACGACGAGACCCTCGCTGTCCAGCGCGGCCCCCTTCTCGTCGGCGAGCTGGACGACCCGCTTCGGCCGGAGCGTCCTCGCGTCCAGGTCGAAGAGGGAGGAACGGTCCTCCAGGGCGGCGATCGAGCCGTCCTTGTCCACCGCGAGCGCGGAGAAGTTGCCGACGAACGTGCCGTCGTACGTCGTCTTGTCCAGCGCGTCGGAGAAGCGGTCGATCGAGACGGAGGGCGAACAGGCGTGGCTCGTCCGCGGGGTGGCCGGGGCGGGCCCGGCGGCGGTCAGCGTGGTGGCCGCCGCCAGGGCCGCGGTGACGGTCGCGAGTACGGCTCTCAGGCGCATGCGCGCCACCGTAGGCGCCGCCGGTGACACGCGGGAGACCAGCGGACGTCAACTCACCGCAGCGCGGCCGGACACATCCCGCCGCCCACCGGCAAGGCGAGATGCCACCGCCACCAGGGCCACCGTAACGGTCGCGAGTACGGCTCTCAGGCGCATGCGCGCCACCCGTGGGCGACGGAGGGCGTCAACTCGTGGCAGGACGGCCGGACACTTCCCGCCGTCCGCCGTCGGGCTGGCCGCGCGGCCCGCGAGGTCCCTCACGCAAGCGTGGGGAGCCTTGGTCGCGGAGCGCCGGAGCGCCCCCTCCGGGCGGAGACGCGGCGGGCGGGAACGTGTCAGGCCGCCGCCAGGTCCTTGTGGATGACCTTCGCCACGCCCTGGATGGTGGAGATGCCGTAGTTCATGGTGCTGTTGCCCCAGGTGAGCACCGTGATCATGTAGTCGTGGCCGCCGCCGTTGAAGGTGCCGACGCTGTGCACCCGCCAGCCGTGCGTGGAGCGCTGCAGCCAGCCGTTCTTGACGTGCCAGGAGACGCCGGACGGGGTGCCGTAGGGCGTGCCCCAGCGCTGCGAGGAGATGACCTGGCCCATCAACTTCAGGATGTAGGCACGGGCGTTGTCGCTGAGCACCGCGTTCTTCGCCGTGAGCAGCTTGAGCAGCTTCTGCTCGTCGGTGACGTTGATCTGGGTCAGACCCCAGTAGCCGTTCGCGCCGGGGACGGTCTTCGTCATGCCGGCGGCGCTCAGGAAGCCCTTGATCTTCGTCAGGCCCAGCTGCTTCCACAGCCTGCTGGTCGCGTCGTTGTCCGACTTGGTGATCATGGCCTTGGCCAACGAGGTCTCGGTGTCGGTGAGATACCGGTTGTGCTTCTTCGCGTCCCACAGCAGCGTGGCGAGGACGGTCACCTTGACGACACTGGCGGAGTCGTAGGAGGAGGTGGCCCGCAGCGAGCACGTGGTGTTGGTGGAGCGGTCGTAGAGCCCGACCGCGACGGTGCCCTGACGGCCGGCGAGCGCGGCGGTGATGTCCTTCTGGAGCTTGGTGGCCAGGCCCGCCCGGGCGGACGTGCAGCTGACGGTGGGTGTCGTGGCGGCCGCGGCGGGCGAGGCGGCGGCCACGCCGGGTATGAGCACGCCGAGCCCGAGGGCCCCCGTGGCGAGCGCTCTGGCGCGTCTGGTTGATTTCCCTGGTGTCATGCCCCTGTTGACGCTCGGCTTTGCCCGAAAGGTTGTACGCGCGGGCTCCGTTGGGCAAAGTGCGCCCAAGGCGTTACCGCCCCCTTGGCCGATTCACAGCCGGGGGCCAGCTTCGGCACAGCCCGCACCCACTCCCCCTCCGCACGATGCCCGGGTGACATCTGCCACCGATCCGCACCCCCACACCGAGCCCGTGTCCGCCGACTGGCCGCCGCCCGCCCCGCCCGCGGCGCCGCCGGACCGGGCACCGCGCTGGTCGCTGCCCGCCCTGATCGCGATCCTGGTCCTGGCGGCGGTCCTGTACGCCTGGAACCTGTCCGGATCCAGCATGAACACCTTCTACAGCGGTGCCATCTGGGCCGGCACGAAGAGCTGGAAGGCCTGGTTCTTCGGTTCGCTGGACCCCGGCAACTTCCTGACCGTCGACAAACCACCGTTCGCGACCATGATCATGAGCCTGTCGTGCCGTCTCTTCGGCTTCGGCACCTGGCAGATGATGGCGCCTCAGATCCTGGCGGCCCTCGCCACGATCTGGATCCTGCACTCCACCGTGAAGCGGGTGTGGGGTCACGGCGCGGCGACCGTCGCCGCGCTGGTGCTGGCGCTGACCCCGATCACCGTCGCCATCAACCGCGACAACAACCCCGACACCCTCCTGGTGTTCCTCATGGTCGCGGGCGCGGCCCTCGCCTTCCGCGCCACCCGTGACGACAGGCTGCTGCCGCTGCTCGGCTCGGCGGCCTGCTTCGGTCTCGCCTTCAACACCAAGCTGCTCGCGGGCTGGATCGCTCTCCCCGCCGTCTTCGCGCTCTACCTGTACGCGTCGAAGGCGTCCTGGGCGAAGCGGATCGTCAACCTGCTGCTCGCCGCGGCCGTCCTGGCTGTCTCCAGTTTCTGGTGGGCGATCGCCGTCTCCCTGGTCCCGGCCTCCGACCGGCCCTACATCGGCGGCTCCACGGACGGTTCCGCCTGGGACCTGATCATGGGCTACGACGGTCTCGGCCGTGTCTTCGGCGGCGAGGGCAACGGCGGGGGCGGCGGAGGCGGGGGCGGCGGCTTCTCCGGCTCCTCGGGCCTCGGCCGGATGTTCAACGACATCCTCGGCGGCCAGATCTCCTGGCTGCTGCCCTTCTCCGCGATCGCCCTGGTCGGCGGTCTGGTGCTGTGCGGGCGCGCCCCGCGCACCGACCTCCGGCGGATGGCGCTGGTGCTGTGGGGCGGCTGGACGCTGCTGCACTACGTGATCTTCGCGACCGCCCAGGGCACCATGCACCCCTACTACACCACCGCGCTCGCCCCGGGCATCGCGGCGCTGTGCGGCGGCGGTGGCGTGATGCTGCTGGACGCCTTCCGCCGCGACAAGCGCTGGGTATGGGTTCTCCCGGCCGCCTTCGGTATCACCGGCATCTGGGCCATCGCCCTGCTGCGCCGCGCCTCCGGCTGGAACACCTGGCTGTGGCCGACGATCGGCGTCCTGACGGTGGCCGGCATCGTGGGCATGCTGGTCTTCCGCTCCGGCGACCGAGTCCGGCTGCTCATGGCCTCGCTGGCGGCGGCTCTGGTCGCGGCACTGGCGGGCCCGACGGCGTACGCGGCGTCGCCCGCCTTCGGTTCCTCCGGCGGCATGATGGGCGGCACGAACCCCACGGCCGGCCCCTCCACGGGCGGCGGCATGGGACGCGGCCCCGGCGGCATGCGCGGCGGGAGCGGCTTCCCGGGGCGCGGCGAGACGCCGGGCGGCAACGGCCAGGCGGGCGGCGAGCTGCCGGGCGGCGGCAACCAGGCCGACGGTGACGCGCAGGGCGGCTTCCCGGGCGGACAGCAGGGCCAGAACGGTGAGCTGCCGGGCGGCGGGCAGATGACGCCGGGCGGCGGAAACGGCGAACTCCCCCAGGCGGGCGGCACCGGCCAGGCTCCGGGCGGCACCGGCACGGCGGGCGGTACGGCTCCGGGCGGCACCGGTGGCAACGGCGGTTCGGCACCTGGCGGCACCGCCGAGAGCGGTGGTACGGCCGGACAGCGCGGCGGCTTCGGCGGCGGCGCGGGCGGCGGGCCCGGCGGTATGGGCGGTGCGGACGGCGAGCTCATCTCGTACCTGAAGAAGCACCAGGACGGCGCCAAGTGGCTGCTCGCGGTCTCCAACTCGCAGAGCGCCGCGCAGATCGAGCTCAGCGCCCGGAAACCGGTCATCTCCATGTGGGGCTTCACCGGCTCCGACAACGCGATGACGGTGGCCAAGCTGAAGGAGCTCGTGAAGAAGGGCGAGTTGCACTACATCCAGATCGGCAGCGGCGGCATGGGCGGCGGTATGGGCGGCCCCGGCGGCGGCAACACCCTCAGCACGCAGGTGTCCACCTGGGTGAAGCAGCACGGCACGGCGGTGAAGGCGAGCGCGTACAGCAAGAGTTCGACCTCCACGTCGAGCACGAGCACCGCGTCGCTCTACCGCCTGGACCCGTCCGACGTCAGCTGACGCAGACCAACCCCGAACGGCTCCCGACCCCCTGGTCGGGGGCCGTTCTTTACTTCCCTTTTTAACGTCCTGTTCATCGACAAGACCTCATGTCCATGTCACTCTCCCTCTTGCCGCCTCCATTCAACCCGCGTAGATGGGACAACCTTAATGCCGGTGACACGCGTACAGCGATGGAAGTCGGTGGCGTTGGCCACCGCCGCCGTGATGGTGGGCCTCGCGGCCCCGGCGCTGACGGCCACCCCGGCCGCCGCCACGACGACCGCGTACGACTCGACGTACTACAAGAACGCGATCGGCAAGACCGGCACGAGCCTGAAGTCGTCCCTGCACACGATCATCAGCTCGGGCGTGACGAAGCTGTCGTACTCTGCGCTGTGGGACGCCCTGAAGAAGACCGACCAGGACCCGAACAACAGCAACAACGTGATCCTGCTGTACTCGGGCATCTCCCGCAGCAAGTCCCTCAACGGCGGTGACAGCGGCGACTGGAACCGCGAGCACGTCTGGGCGATCTCGCACGGCGACCTCACCACCTCGACCGGCCCCGGCACCGATCTGCACCACATTCGCCCCGAGGACGTGGCGGTCAACGGCAAGCGCGGCAACCTCGACTTCGACGAGGGCGGGTCCACCTTCACCAACAGCGGTGGCAGCAAGGTCGACTCGGACTCCTTCGAGCCGCGCGACGCCGTCAAGGGCGACGTGGCCCGCATGATCCTCTACATGGCCGTCCGCTACGAGGGCGACGACGGCTTCGCCGACCTGGAGCCCGACGACAAGGTCAACAACGGCTCCAACCCCTACATCGGCAAACTCTCGGTCCTCAAGCAGTGGAACGACGAGGACCCGCCGAGCGCCTTCGAGGAGAACCGCAACCAGGTCATCTACGACACCTACCAGCACAACCGCAACCCGTTCATCGACCACCCGGAGTGGGTGGACGCGATCTGGTAGGGGGTGCGTCGCAGGGCCTCGTCGTGGACGGGTGCCTCCGCGGCAGGACGGCGCCGCACGAGCGGGGTCTTATGGCCGCATCACAGATGCGTCGCCGCGAACATCCGCAGCACCGCCGGGAGTACGACCACCGAAGGGCCCGGTGACCTGAGGGCCTTCGTCAGGTCGGTTTCGAGGGTCTCGGGGGTCGTGCGGATCCCCGGGACGCCGAAGGACTCGGCGAGGGCCACGTAGTCCGGGCGGGTCAGTTCCGTCGCCGTGGCCTCACCGAAGGCGTCCGTCATGTACTCGCGGAGGATGCCGTAGCCGCCGTCGTCGACGATCAGCCAGGTGACGTTCAGGTCGTACTGGCGGGCGGTCGCCAACTCGGCGACGGAGTACAGGGCTCCGCCGTCCCCGGAGACCGCGAGGACCGGGGTCGTCGGGTCCGCGGCCGCCGCGCCCAGGGCCGCCGGGAAGCCGTAGCCGAGGCCGCCGGCGCCCTGCGCGGAGTGCATGCGGTTGGGGCCCTTGGCGTCGAACGCCGACCAGGCCCAGTACGCCAGGATCGTCATGTCCCAGAAGGACGGGGAGCCGGCGGGGAGCGCCTTGCGCACCGACGCCAACACGTCCTGTTCCAGGGTGAGTTCCTGGGCGGCGATACGGTCGGAGACCTTCGCCAGGACCGTACGGACCCGCTCGGGCGCTCCGGCGTCCTCCCTCGGGGACACCGTCTCCAGCAACGCCTGCAACGCGAGGCGCGCGTCCGCGTGGATGCCCAGCGCCGGGTGGTTGGACTCGAGCTTGCCGAGGTCCGCCTCGATCTGGATCAGCCGGCCACGGGGCGCGAACGTGTGGTAGTTGGAGGAGAGTTCACCGAGGCCGGAGCCGACCACCAGCACGACGTCGGCGTCCTCGAGGAAGTCCGTGGTGTGCCGGTCCTCGATCCAGGACTGGAGGGACAGGGGGTGCTTCCACGGGAACGCGCCCTTGCCGCCGGGAGTGGTGACGACGGGCGCCTGAAGCGTCTCCGCGAGCTGCCTGAGCTTGCCGGACGCGTCCGCGCGGACGACTCCCCCGCCCGCGATGATCGCCGGACGGACGGCCCGGGACAGCAAGTCGGCCGCCACGGCGGTGAGTTCGGGGCGCGGGGGAAGGTCGTCCGGGGTCGCGTCCACCGCCGTGACCACCGGGACCGGCGTCCGGGCCAGCAGCACGTCCTGCGGGATCTCCACCCACACCGGGCCGTGCGGGGCCGTCAGCGCCGACTTCCAGGCCGCCGCGATCGCGGACGGAATCTGGGACTGGGTGCGCACGGTGTGGACGGACTTGACCACGCCCCGGAACGAGGCCGCCTGGTCGGGGAGTTCGTGCAGATAGCCGTGGCGGCCGCCGCCCAGACCGGCGGTGGGGATCTGGCTGCTGATCGCCAGCACGGGCGCCGAGGCCGCGGCCGCCTCCTGAAGCGCGGCGAGCGAGGTCAGCGCGCCCGGGCCCGTCGACAGCAGCAGCGGGGCCGCCTCGCCGGTGATCCGGCCGTACGCGTCCGCCGCGAACCCCGCGTTGTTCTCCACCCGCAGACCGACGTACCGCAGGTCGGAGCGGCGCAGCGCGTCGAACATGCCGAGCGCGTGCTGACCGGGCAGCCCGAAAACGGTCGTCGCGCCGAGCCCGGCCAGCGTCTCCACGACCAGGTCCCCGCCGTTGCGGCCGGGAGGAGGGTTCAGCGCGGCCTCCGTCTGGGCCGGTGTCGGGCGGAGTTCCAGGTCGTGGTCGTGGGTCACTTCGCGCGGGCCTCGGCAATCTGGCGGGTCATGATCGTGGTCAGTTCGTACGCCGTGTGGGACGCGGCCACCGACGTGATCTCCGCGTGATCGTACGCCGGGGCCACCTCGACGACGTCGGCGGAGACGAGGTGGCAGGAGGCCAGAGCGCGCAGGATCTCCAGCAGCTCGCGGGAGGTCATGCCGCCCGCCTCGGGGGTGCCGGTGCCGGGCGCGTGGGCCGGGTCCAGGCAGTCGATGTCGATGGAGATGTAGAGGGGACGGTCGCCGATGCGCTGCCGCAGCTGGTCGGCCACCTCGTCGGCGCCACGGCGGTAGACGTCCGCCGAAGTGACGATGCCGAAGCCCATCTTCTCGTCGTCGGTGAGGTCCTGCTTGCCGTACAGGGGGCCGCGGATGCCGACGTGGGAGAGCGCCGAGGTGTCGAGGATGCCCTCCTCCACCGCCCGGCGGAACGGCGTGCCGTGCGTGTACTCGGCGCCGAAGTACGTGTCCCAGGTGTCGAGATGGGCGTCGAAGTGCAGCAGCGCGACCGGGCCGTGCTTCTTGGCGACGGACCTCAGCAGCGGCAGCGCGATGGTGTGGTCGCCGCCGAGGGTCATCAAGCGGGCGCCGGTGCCGAGGAGTTCGTCGGCGGCGGCCTCGATCGTCTCGACGGCCTCGTTGATGTTGAAGGGGTTCACGGCGATGTCCCCGCCGTCCGCGACCTGCGCCAGGGCGAACGGGGACGCGTCCTGCGCCGGGTTGTAGGGCCGCAGCAGCCGGGACGCCTCGCGGATCGCGTTGCCGCCGAAGCGGGCGCCCGGCCGGTAGGAGACACCCGAGTCGAACGGCACCCCGACGACGGCGACATCGGTACGGCCGACCTCGTCGAGGCGGGGCAGCCGGGCGAAGGTGGCGGGCCCGGCGTACCGCGGGATCCGGGAGGAGTCGACGGGGCCGCGGGGCGTCTCGTTGCTGCTCATGGGGTATTGCCTTCTTTCCTACGCTTCATCGCGTATGTACGACTCTACTGGGGCCCCGCGCCGGTTCGAATAAAGGTTCGATATCTCGGCAGTCGCGTCGACTGCATCCGCCCGCATCCGCGAACAGCTGGCCCCTGCGACAGTAGACAGACGGAAAGCGGCCGAGAATTAGACGTTTTGTACAGCAGGGCGCGACAGAGTGAAGGAAACGTCCACGACGCCTGGCACACCCAGGGGTGCCTGAATCACCGCCGAGCGCCATTCGGCTCCTCGTCGGCCTGGACAGCGCGTCGCACAACGGCGACCAGCCAGGAGTTCAGGGAACGGTCGTCTGCTTCGGCCGCATCCCGAGCCTTTTCGTGGAGATCGTCAGGGAGTCTGAGATTCACATGCTTCATGGTCCCATTCTTGAGCTAGATTGAGACCATGTCCAGGTTCCGTATGTACCCGACGTCGCAGCAGGAGCAGCAAATGCTCACGCACTGCACGCACGCCCGGTATGTGTGGAATCTCGCCGTCGAGCAGCACTCTCACTGGCAGCGCTGGCGGAGAGCTGCCCCTGGTTTTGCCGAGCAGTGCCGCCAACTCACCGAAGCCCGCCGGGAGAACGCGTGGCTCGGAGCCGGGAACGCCGATGTGCAGCAGCAGGCACTCAAGGACTTCGCCAGAGCCAAGGACGCGAAGTTCACGTGCGGATTCGGTGAGCCGACCTGGCGCAGGAAGTACCGCCATGAAGGCTTTCGTGTCATCGGTACGGATCGGGTGCCGGAGTTCAACGACGATGGCACGGCAAAACTCAAACCACAGACCGGCAAGCAGGTCATGAGCCGCTCGGTGGTGGTGCAGAAACTCAACCGACGATGGGCACAGGTGAAGGTCCCCGGCTGCGGGTGGGTGCGGTTTCGTCTCACCCGCAGCGAGCTGCCGAGAGCAAAGACGTTCCGCGTCACCTACCGCCACGGACGATGGCACATCGCGTTCGCCGGCATCCCCGGGCCGATCGAGGCACCGGGCTCGGGCGAGGTCATCGGCATCGACCGCGGCGTGCGGATCACTGCCGCGTTGTCGGACGGACGGAAGCTGAACTGCCCACAGCTCACGGCCAAGGAGCGGGCACAGATCCGCAAACATCAGCGGCGCGCTGCCAGAGCAAAGAAGGAGAGCCCGCAGAAGACCGCCGAGTACGCGAAGGTTGCCAGGCTCAAGGCCCGCGAGGCCGACCGGCGCAAGGACTGGTGCGAGAAGTCCTCGACCATGCTCGCCCGCACCTACGACCTGGTGCGATTCGAGAAGTTGAACATCAAGAACATGACCGTCTCCGCCAGAGGGACAGCCGACCAACCCGGCAAGAACATCAAGCAGAAGGCCGGGCTCAACCGGTCGATCCTCGCTCAGGGCTGGGGCCTCCTCCGGCAACGCACTGAGCACAAGGCCCCGGGCCGCGTTGAGGACGTTCCTGCCCCCTACACCTCCCTGCGCTGCAGTGCCTGCGGATGGATCGAGAAGAAGTCGCGCAAGAGCCAAGCCGACTTCGTCTGCGTATCCTGCGGCTTCACCTGCAACGCGGATGAGAACGCAGCAAACAACGTCGCGGTAGGACAGGGCGGGATCCCCCGCCCCCGGCAGACAGCCGGTACCGGAGGGGTGACAGCGGCCACCAGCCGTTCGAGCGCCCGTGAACCTCAACCCACGTGGGTTGGAATCCCTCTTTTTTGAAAGAGAGGGAGGATGTCAATGGGCGCACACCTCGGATAGGTACGACGGCTCACCGACCCTGAGTACGTGACCCACGTCCCAGCGTGCGGGACACCAGGGACCGGCACGGGCGGCTGCCTCACAATGGGAGACATGCCGATACCCGGGACTCCCAGCCGCGCCGAGCTCGTCGACCACCTCGTCCGGACCCGTATCGCGGGCGACGTCGCGACGCCCCGCGAGAACAATCTCAGCCACTACCGCAGGCTGGCGAACGGCGACCGCCACTACTGGCTCGGGCTGGAGCTCGGCGACCGCTGGAGCGACGAGCAGGACGTGCTCGCGGTGATGGCGGAGCGGGTCGGCGTGAACGACGACCCCGAATACCGGTACGGCCAGGACACCATCGACCCCGAGCTGACGGTGGCCGCCCTGGAGCGGCTGGCCGGTCGGCTGCGCAAGGCGGCCGAGGGGCAGCAGCGGGTGCTGTTCGCCACCGGCCACCCGGGCGGCCTGCTCGACGTGCACCGCGCCACGGCGGACGCCCTGCGCGGCGCCGGCTGCGAGATCGTCGTCATCCCGGAGGGACTGCAGACGGACGAGGGGTACGTCGTGCAGTTCGCGGACGTGGCGGTGCTGGAGCACGGCGCCTCGCTGTGGCACACCCACTCGCCGGAGCCGATGAAGGCGATCCTCACGGCGCTGGAGCGGGAGGGACGCCCGCTGCCCGACCTGGTGGTCGCCGACCACGGCTGGGCGGGGTACGCCGGACAGCACGGGGTCGACTCGGTCGGCTACGCCGACTGCAACGACCCCGCCCTCTTCCTCGGCGAGTCGGAGGGAACCCTGCAGGTCACGGTCCCCCTCGACGACCATGTGGTCAGCCCCCGGCACTACGACCCGATGACCGCGTTCCTGCTGGCGGAGGCGGGCCTGGCCTGACGGTCCGCCGTCAGCGGGGGACGCGGACCACGCCCTCCTGGATCACCGAGATCGCCAGCCGCTCGTCCTGCGTGTAGATGCGGGCCTGCCCGAGGCCACGGCCACCGTACGACGAGGAGGACTCCTGGTCGTACAGGAGCCACTCGTCGGCGCGGAACGGGCGGTGGAACCACATGGCGTGGTCCAGGGAGGCCCCCACCACGTCACCCACCGCCCAGCCGCCGCGGCCGTGCGCGAGCAGGACCGAGTCGAGCAGGGTCATGTCGGAGACGTAGGTGGCGAGGACGACATGGAGCAGCGGGTCGTCGTCGAGCTTGCCGTTGGTGCGGAACCAGACCTGGGAGTGCGGCTCGCGCGGCTCGCCGTACTTCCCGTACGGCGGCTCCTCGACGTAGCGCAGGTCGATGGCCTCCCGGGCCTGCAGGAACTTCTCCACGATGCCCGGGTCGAGGTGGTCGTAGCCGCGCAGCCGCTCCTGCGAGGTGGGCAGGGTGACCGGGTCGGGCGCGGGCGGCATCGGGGTCTGGTGGTCGAGGCCGTCCTCGTAGGTCTGGAAGGACGCCGACAGGGAGAAGATCGGCCGGCCGTGCTGGACCGCGACCACCCGGCGGGTGGTGAAGGAGCGGCCGTCGCGGATGCGCTCCACGGTGTAGACGATGGGCGCGCCCGGGTCGCCGGGCCGCAGGAAGTACGCGTGCAGGGAGTGGGCGAGCCGGTCCGCGGGGACCGTGCGCCCGCACGCGACCAGCGCCTGGGCGGCGACCTGTCCGCCGAAGACGCGCGGGACGACGGCGGACCGGGACTGGCCGCGGAAGATGTCCTCCTCGATCTGCTCGAGGTCGAGCAGATCGAGGAGGTCCTGGAGTGCCTCGTTCATGGCACCTTTTCTACGGGCCGGTAATTGCGGGGGCCTTACAGGCCCATGTCCTTCGCGATGATCGTCTTCATGATCTCGCTGGTACCGCCGTAGATGCGGTTGACGCGGTTGTCCGCGTACAGGCGGGCGATCGGGTACTCGTTCATGAAGCCGTAGCCGCCGTGCAGCTGCAGGCAGCGGTCGATGACGCGGTGCGCGACCTCGGTGCAGAACAGCTTGGCGCTGGCGGCCTCGGCCGGGGTGAGCTCACCGGCGTCGAGGGCCTCGAGCGCGCGGTCGGCGACCGCCTCGGCGGCGTCCACCTCGGCCTGGCAGGCGGCCAGTTCGAACTTGGTGTTCTGGAAGGAGGCGACCGGCTTGCCGAAGACGCTGCGCTCCTGGACGTACTGCTTGGCGAACCGGACGGCGGCCTTGGCCTGCGCGTAGGCGCCGAAGGCGATGCCCCAGCGCTCGGAGGCGAGGTTGTGGCCGAGGTAGTAGAAGCCCTTGTTCTCCTCGCCGAGCAGATCCTCGACCGGGACCTTCACGTCGACGAACGCCAGCTCGGCGGTGTCGGAGGTCTTCAGGCCGAGCTTGTCGAGCTTGCGGCCGACGGAGTAGCCCTCGGATTTGGTGTCCACGGCGAACAGGGAGATGCCGAAGCGGCGGTCCTCAGCGGTGGGCGCCGAGGTGCGGGCGCAGACGATGACGCGGTCGGCGTGCACGCCACCGGTGATGAAGGTCTTGGCGCCATTGAGGACGTAGTGCGTGCCGTCCTCGGAGAGCTTGGCGGTGGTCTTCATGCCCGCGAGGTCGGAGCCGGTGCCCGGCTCGGTCATCGCCAGCGCCCACATCTCCTCGCCGGTGACGAACTTCGGCAGGTAGCGCTTCTTCTGCTCGTCGGTGGCGAGCATCTTGATGTACGGCAGGCCGAGCAGCACGTGCACGCCGGAGCCGCCGAACTGGACGCCCGCGCGCGCGGTCTCCTCGTACATCACGGCCTCGAACTTGTACGAGTCGATGCCTGCGCCGCCGTACTCCTCGTCGACGCGGATGCCGAAGACGCCGAGCTCGGCGAGCTTGTAGTAGAAGTCGCGCGGCGCCTGGCCGGCCGCGAACCACTCGTCGTAGACCGGGACGACCTCTGCCTCGATGAAGGCCCGGAGGGTCTCCCGGAACGCCTCGTGATCCTCGTTGAACACCGTACGGCGCACCGCCGCCACCGCCCTTCTCTGCGCCTAAACCGGCGCCGCTCTCGCGTACCTGGTTGCTCGCCGTCGGGGTTGCTCAATTGATGGTTGCGGTCCGATGGCTAAGCGCTTGCTCAGAAGATTACGGTACCGGCGAGTACGTTCACCCGTCCAGAGGAGTCGGACCGTAACGCTCGTCACGCCGTCGCTGAGGACCGGAGGCGGCGGAGCAGTGCGCCGAGGAAGGCGGCGTTCGCCAGGGCCGAGACGGCGATCACCGCCACGTAGGCCACACCGAAGGCCCAGCCGTCCACGCCGTCCGGGGTCAGCAGGAGCACCAGGCTCTCCGGCGCAGTCAGGAGGACGGGCACGACGGCGGACATCGAGGCGTCCGCGTGGGACACGAACAGGGTGTCGACGCCGACGAAGACCAGCGTGAGGGCCACGACGGCCAGGTAGGTCCGCGAGATCCAGTTGTCCAGGGAGGGGCGGAGCAGGTCCATGGAAGAGCCCTTCGCAGTCAGGGTCGGTGAGGCGACGCCTCCACGATCACCCGCCGACGGCCCGCCCGGCATGAGTACGACGACTCATCCGCCCCTGGGGACACCGACGCACCCGTTGCCCTTGGGGACACGGACGCACCGCTCACTGCGTACCGGCCGCCGCGAACGCCCCCCTCGCCATCCGGTGCAGCAGCTGCGCGGTCGCGTCCCGGCCCGGCAGCGAACCGGGGCGGCCCAGGTGCGGGGTGGAGTTGAGCAGCCCGAAGACCGAGTGCACGGCCGAGCGGGCGGCCGGCTCCGCGAGCCCGGGGTAGACCTCGCGCAGCACCTCCACCCACAGCTCCACGTACTGCCGCTGGAGCTGGCGCACCAGCTTGCGGTCGCTGTCCCGGAGGCGGTCCAGCTCGCGGTCGTGCAGGGTGATCAGGGGGCGGTCGTCGAGCGCGAAGTCGATGTGCCCCTCGATGAGCGAGTCGAGGACCGCCTCCGAGGCCACCCCGTCGGCCTCCTGCAGCCGCCGTTTCGCCCCCGTCAGGAGCTGCCCGCTGATGCCGACCAGCAGCTCGGCGAGCATCGCGTCCTTGCCCGCGAAGTGACGGTAGAGACCGGGGCCGCTGATGCCGACGGCGGCGCCTATCTCGTCGACCCCGACCCCGTGGAAACCGCGCTCGGCGAACAGCCGCGCGGCCTCCTTGAGGATCTGCTCGCGGCGGGTGGGGGCGTCGGTTCTGGTGGCCATGGAGGCAATTCTAGACAGGGAGGTTAGCGGTCGTTAACCTGGAGGAGATGGTTAACGCTCATTAACAGGCGATCACTGGGTGAGGGGACCGCAAGGATGCACGAGGCACCGGAGCTCCACAGCGCGGCCGACCCCGCGTCGGAGGCCTGGCGGGCCAACGAGGAGGCGCACCGGGCGCTCGCCGAGGAGCTGCGCGGCAAGCTGGCCGCGGCCCGGCTCGGCGGCGGCGAGAAGGCGCGGGCGCGGCACACCGCGCGCGGCAAGCTGCTGCCGCGCGACCGGGTGGACACGCTCCTCGATCCGGGGTCGCCCTTCCTGGAGCTGGCTCCCCTGGCCGCCGACGGGATGTACGAGGGGGCGGCCCCGGCGGCCGGTGTGATCGCGGGGATCGGGCGGGTGAGCGGGCGCGAGTGCGTGATCGTCGCCAATGACGCCACCGTCAAGGGCGGCACGTACTACCCGATGACGGTGAAGAAGCACCTGCGCGCCCAGGAGGTGGCCCTGGAGAACCGGCTGCCGTGCGTCTACCTGGTCGACTCCGGGGGCGCGTTCCTGCCGATGCAGGACGAGGTGTTCCCGGACCGCGAGCACTTCGGACGGATCTTCTACAACCAGGCGCGGATGTCCGGCGCCGGGATCCCTCAGATCGCCGCGGTCCTCGGCTCGTGCACGGCGGGCGGGGCGTACGTCCCGGCGATGAGCGACGAGGCCGTGATCGTGCGCAACCAGGGCACCATCTTCCTGGGCGGCCCGCCTCTGGTGAAGGCGGCCACCGGCGAGGTCGTCACGGCGGAGGAGCTGGGCGGCGGCGAGGTGCACTCCCGGGTCTCCGGTGTGACGGACCACCTGGCCGAGGACGACGCGCACGCGCTGCGCATCGTCCGGAACATCGTCTCGACGCTCCCCGCGCGCGGACCCCTGCCCTGGGAGGTCGTGCCGTCCGTCGAGCCCAAGGTCGACCCCTACGGCCTCTACGGCGCCGTGCCCGTGGATCCCCGCACCCCCTACGACGTCCGCGAGATCATCGCGCGTGTGGTCGACGGCTCGCGGTTCGCGGAGTTCAAGGCGGAGTTCGGGCAGACCCTGGTGACCGGCTTCGCCCGGATCCACGGCCACCCGGTCGGCATCGTCGCCAACAACGGCATCCTGTTCTCCGAGTCCGCCCAGAAGGGCGCCCACTTCATCGAGCTGTGCGACCAGCGCGGCATCCCGCTGCTGTTCCTGCAGAACATCTCCGGCTTCATGGTCGGCAGGGACTACGAGGCGGGCGGCATCGCCAAGCACGGCGCCAAGATGGTGACGGCGGTGGCCTGCACGCGCGTGCCCAAGCTGACGGTCGTCGTCGGCGGCTCGTACGGCGCGGGCAACTACTCGATGTGCGGCCGGGCCTACTCCCCCCGCTTCCTGTGGATGTGGCCCGGCGCCAAGATCTCCGTCATGGGCGGCGAGCAGGCCTCCTCCGTCCTCGCGACGGTCAAGCGGGACCAGTTGGAGGCGCGCGGCGAGGAATGGCCGGCGGAGGAGGAAGAGGCGTTCAGGGCGCCGATCCGCCAGCAGTACGAGCGCCAGGGCAACGCCTACTACGCCACCGCCCGCCTCTGGGACGACGGCGTGATCGACCCGCTGGAGACCCGGCAGGTGCTGGGCCTCGCGCTGACCGCCTGTGCCAACGCGCCCCTGGGTGACCCCCAGTTCGGCGTCTTCCGGATGTGACGGGGAGGGAACCCATGTTCGACACAGTGCTGGTGGCCAACCGGGGCGAGATCGCCGTCCGGGTGATCCGGACGCTCCGCTCGCTGGGCGTGCGCTCGGTGGCCGTCTTCTCCGACGCGGACGCCGACGCCCGGCACGTCCGGGAGGCCGACACGGCGGTACGGCTCGGCCCGGCACCGGCCGCCGAGAGCTATCTGTCCATCGAGCGGCTCCTGGAGGCCGCCTCCCGCAGCGGCGCCCAGGCGGTCCACCCGGGATACGGCTTCCTCGCGGAGAACGCGGCCTTCGCGCGCGCGTGCGCCGACGCGGGGCTGGTCTTCATCGGACCGCCCGCCGAGGCCATCGCCCTCATGGGCGACAAGATCCGCGCCAAGGAGACCGTGCGGGCGGCCGGGGTGCCGGTCGTGCCCGGCGGACGCGACCCCGAACTGGCCGAGGCGGCCCGCGCGTTGGGTGCGCCCGTGCTGCTCAAGCCGTCGGCCGGCGGTGGCGGCAAGGGCATGCGGCTGGTGCGGGACCTCGCCGTGCTGGACGAGGAGATCGCCGCCGCCCGCCGGGAGGCCCGGACCTCCTTCGGCGACGACACCCTGCTCGTGGAGCGGTGGGTGGACCGGCCCCGGCACATCGAGATCCAGGTGCTGGCGGACGGCCACGGGAACGTCGTCCACCTCGGCGAGCGCGAGTGCTCGCTGCAGCGCCGGCACCAGAAGGTCGTCGAGGAGGCGCCGAGTGTGCTGCTCGACGAGGAGAGCCGGGCCGCGATGGGTGAGGCGGCCGTCCAGGCGGCCCGCTCCTGCGGTTACCGGGGCGCGGGCACGGTGGAGTTCATCGTGCCGGGCGGCACTGCGCCTGTCGGGGGGACACCCCCCGAACCCCCCGTCTCCTCGTTCTTCTTCATGGAGATGAACACCCGCCTCCAGGTGGAGCACCCGGTCACCGAACTGGTCACGGGCCTGGACCTGGTGGAGTGGCAGCTGCGGGTCGCGGCAGGTGAGCGGCTGGCCTTCGGGCAGGACGACATCACGCTGACCGGGCACGCGATCGAGGCCCGTGTGTGCGCCGAGGACCCGGCGCGCGGCTTCCTGCCCACCGGCGGCACGGTGTTGCGGCTGGCCGAGCCCCAGGGCGACGGGGTCCGCACCGACTCCGGGCTCAGCGAGGGCACGGAGGTCGGCTCGCTGTACGACCCGATGCTGTCCAAGGTGATCGCGTACGGCCCGGACCGCGAGACCGCTCTGCGCAAGCTGCGGGCCGCCCTCGCCGGGACGGTCACGCTGGGCGTGCAGACCAACGCGGGGTTCGTGCGGCGGCTGCTCGCGCATCCGGCGGTGGTGGCGGGCGAGTTGGACACCGGGCTGGTGGAGCGCGTGGTGGACGACCTGGTCTCCACGGAGGTACCGGAGGAGGTGTACGAGGCCGCCGCCGCCGTACGTCTTCAGGCGCTGAGGCCGCGCGGGGAGGGCTGGACGGACCCCTTCTCGGTGCCGAGCGGCTGGCGGCTGGGCGGTGTGGCCAAGCCGCTCGCCTTCCACCTGCGGGTCCAGGATCCCGTCGCCCATGTGCCGCGCGGCGCCCACACCGTCACCGACGACACCGTCTCGGTGATCCTCGACGGCGTCCGGCACACCTTCCACCGGGCCGGCGAGTGGATCGGCCGGGACGGCGATGCCTGGCAGGTGCGGGACCACGACCCCGTGGCCGCGTCCCTCACGCACGCGGCGCACGCGGGCGCCGACTCGCTGACGGCACCGATGCCGGGGACGGTCACGGTCGTGAAGGTGGCCGTCGGGGACGAGGTGAGCGCCGGCCAGAGCCTGCTGGTGGTGGAGGCGATGAAGATGGAGCACGTCATCTCCGCCCCGCACGCCGGCACGGTCGCCGAACTGGACGTCACGCCGGGTACCACGGTCGCCATGGACCAGGTGCTCGCGGTCATCACCCCGCTGGAGAGCTCGGCAGAGGAGGCCCAGTGACTCTCCCCATGGTCGTACCGGACCAGGACCTGCCCCCGCGGGTGCGGATCCACGAGGTCGGCGCGCGGGACGGGCTGCAGAACGAGAAGGCGACGGTGCCGACGGAGGTGAAGGCGGAGTTCGTGCGCCGCCTGGCCGACGCGGGGCTGACGACGATCGAGGCGACCAGCTTCGTGCACCCCAAGTGGGTGCCCCAACTCGCGGACGCGGAGCAGCTGTTCCCGCGGATCTCGGACCTGCCCGTGGATCTGCCGGTGCTCGTGCCGAACGAGCGCGGCCTGGACCGCGCCCTCGCGCTCGGCGCCCGCCGGGTCGCCGTCTTCGCCAGCGCCACCGAGTCCTTCGCCAAGGCCAACCTCAACCGCACGGTGGACGAGGCGCTGGCGATGTTCGAGCCGGTGGTGGGGCGGGCGAAGGCCGAGGGCGGGCACGTCCGCGGCTATCTCTCCATGTGCTTCGGCGACCCGTGGGAGGGGGCGGTGCCGGTCGCCCAGGTCGTACGGGTGTGCCGGGCACTGGTCGACATGGGGTGCGACGAGCTGAGCCTCGGCGACACGATCGGCGTGGCGACCCCGGGGCATGTGTCGGCCCTGCTGACCGAGCTGAACGAGGCCGGCGTGCCCACCGCCTCCCTCGGCGTGCACTTCCACGACACCTACGGCCAGGCCCTCGCCAACACCCTGGCCGCGCTGCGGCACGGCGTCACCACCGTCGACGCCTCCGCCGGCGGGCTCGGCGGCTGCCCGTTCGCCAAGTCCGCCACCGGCAACCTCGCCACCGAAGACCTCGTGTGGATGCTTCAAGGTCTCGGCATCGACACCGGAGTCGACCTCGGCCGCCTCGTCGCCACCAGCGTGTGGATGGCCGACCACCTGGGCCGACCCAGCCCGTCCCGCACCGTCCGAGCCCTCTCCCACCAGGAGCAGTGATCACAGCCATGGACTACCGACTCTCCCCCGAGCTGGAGGAACTCCGGCGCACCGTCGAGGAGTTCGCGCACGAGGTGGTGGCGCCCAAGATCGGCGATTTCTACGAGCGGCACGAGTTCCCGTACGAGATCGTCCGCGAGATGGGCCGCATGGGCCTGTTCGGGCTGCCGTTCCCGGAGGAGTACGGCGGCATGGGCGGCGACTATCTGGCGTTGGGCGTGGCGCTGGAGGAGCTGGCCCGTGTCGACTCCTCCGTCGCCATCACGCTGGAGGCCGGTGTCTCCCTTGGCGCGATGCCGCTGCATCTGTTCGGCACCGAGGAGCAGAAGCGGACCTGGCTGCCCCGGCTGTGCTCCGGCGAGATCCTGGGCGCCTTCGGCCTGACCGAGCCGGACGGCGGCTCGGACGCGGGGGCGACGCGCACGACGGCCCGGCTGGACGCGGAGACGGACGAGTGGGTGATCAACGGCACCAAGTGCTTCATCACCAACTCCGGCACGGACATCACCGGGTTGGTCACGGTCACCGCGGTCACCGGCCGCAAGCCCGACGGCAAGCCGCTGATCTCCTCGATCATCGTCCCCTCCGGCACCCCGGGCTTCACGGTCGCGCCGCCGTACTCGAAGGTCGGCTGGAACGCCTCCGACACCCGTGAGCTGTCCTTCCAGGACGTCCGGGTGCCCGCCGCCAACCTGCTGGGCGAACAGGGCCGTGGTTACGCCCAGTTCCTGCGCATCCTGGACGAGGGCCGGATCGCGATCGCCGCCCTCGGCACCGGTCTGGCGCAGGGCTGCGTGGACGAGTCGGTGAAGTACGCCAAGGAGCGGCACGCGTTCGGGCGGCCGATCGGCGCCAACCAGGCGATCCAGTTCAAGATCGCCGACATGGAGATGAAGGCCCACACGGCCCGCCTCGCCTGGCGTGACGCGGCCGCCCGGCTGGTCAGCGGCGCGCCCTTCAAGAAGGAGGCGGCGCTGGCGAAGCTGTACTCCTCCACGGTCGCGGTGGACAACGCCCGTGACGCGACCCAGATCCACGGCGGCTACGGCTTCATGAACGAGTACCCGGTGGCCCGTATGTGGCGCGACTCCAAGATCCTCGAGATCGGCGAGGGCACCAGCGAGGTCCAGCGGATGCTGATCGCACGGGAGTTGGGGCTCGCGGGGTAGGCCGGCCGGGAGACGGGGCCGACCACCCTCTGGACATCAGCTGAGGTTAGGCTAACCTCACTTAGACGTGTCCGGCGGGCGCTCCGCCCCGTTCGAAAGCAGCCATACCCATGCCTTTTGCCCGTGCCACCCATCCGACCCGCCGCGGCATCCTGGCCACGGGTGGCGCCCTCGGCCTCGGGGCCGCGCTCGCCGCCTGCGGGGACGACAAGGCGAAAAGCAGTGGCTCCGGCGACGGGACGGCCGCCGCCGAGACCGGCCCCTGGTCCTTCAAGGACGACCGCGGCGAGACCGCGAAGGCCGACAAGGTCCCCTCGGCCATCGTGGCGTTCGTCGGCGTCGCCGCCGCGCTGTACGACTACGGCATCCGGGCCAAGGGCGTCTTCGGCCCGACGACGACCAAGGACGGCAAGGCCGACGTCCAGGCCGGCGACATGGACGTCAGCAAGGTCACCGTGCTGGGCAACGAGTGGGGCCAGTTCAACATCGAGAAGTACGCGGCCCTCCAGCCCGACGTCCTGATCTCCACGATGTTCGACGACGCGGGCACGCTCTGGTACGTCCCGGACGAGTCCAAGAAGAAGATCCTCGCCGTCGGCGCGCCCGGCGTCGGCATCTCCGTCTACGACCGCCAGCTGACCGAGCCGCTGCAGCGGATGCTCGCGCTCGCCAAGTCCCTCGGCGCGGACACCGCGTCCAGCAGGGTGACCGGGGCGAAGAAGCGGTTCGAGGACGCGGCGGCCCGGCTGCGCGCGGCCGCCAAGGCCAAGCCCGGCATCAAGGTGATGGCCGGTTCCGCGAGCCAGGACCTCTTCTACGTCTCCGGCTCCGACCTCTCCATCGACCTGGAGTACTTCAAGGCCCTCGGCGTGGACTTCGTCGAGCCCTCGGAGAAGGCCAAGGCGAAGGGCGGCGGCTGGTACGAGTCGCTGAGCTGGGAGAACGTCGACAAGTACCCGGCGGACATCATCATGATGGACAACCGGACCTCCGCCATCCAGCCAGCCGACATCACCGAGGCGACCTGGAAGAAGCTGCCCGCCGTGAAGGCCGGCCAGGTCATCGCCCGCAACCCCGAGCCGATCCTGTCGTACGACAAGTGCGTGCCGTTGCTCACGAGCCTCGCCGAGGCCATCGAGAAGGCGAAGAAGGTCAGCTGACATGACTACGGCCGTGGCCGCCCCGTTCCGTTTCTTCCCGCTGCAGGTCGTACGGACGAGGCGGCTCGGCCCGTCCCTGGTCCGGGTCACCTTCGCCGGGGACGACCTGCGGTACTTCCGCTCCGAGGGACGCGACCAGTCGCTGTCCCTCTTCCTCCCCCAGCCCGGGCAGAGCGAGCCCGCCGTCCCTTATGAGCTGGGCGACAGTTGGTGGCAGGCGTGGCGTGAACTCCCCGACGACGTACGGGCGGTGATGCGTTCGTACACCCTGCGGAGCCTGCGCCGCGACCCGGACGAGATCGACGTCGACTTCGTGCTGCACACCCCGGCCGGGCCCGCGTCCGCCTGGGCCGCGCGCGCCGCCGCCGGTGACCGGGTCGTGCTGCTCGGCCCGGCGGTCGCGGACAACCGCGCGATCCGCTTCCGCCCGCCCGAGGACACCGACCTGACGCTGATCTGGGGCGACGAGACCGCCCTGCCCGCGGTGTCGGCGATCCTCGAGTCCCTGCCGGCCGGCGCCCGCGCCCGCGTCTGGCTGGAGGTGCGCGAGGCCGGGAACATCCAGGACCTGGCGACCGAGGCGGACGCCGAGATCACCTGGCTGGTCCAGGACACGGACGGCGTCGAGGGGTCCCCCATGGCCCTCGACGCCCTGCGCGCCGCCCGACTCCCCGCTGCCGAAAGGCCGTACGTCTGGATCGCGGGCGAGTCGGGGTGCGTGAAGCAGCTGCGCCGGCACTTCGTCGGGGAGCGCGGGATCGACCGGCGGCGGGTCACCTTCGTCGGTTACTGGCGCCAGGGCCTGAGCGAGGAGCAGCTGCGCGAGCAGGAGTGACGGCGGTCACGGGAGGGCCAGGATCAAGGGATTGTAACTTAGGTTAGGCTAACCTAAGTTCGACCTTGAAGCCGTGACTTCGCCCCTCACCCACCCGCTCGGACTGTCCCCACCGGAGGACCCCCACATGCGCTCGCACCTGCTCAATGACCTGACCGCGGAGCACTACCGCCGCTCCGTGACCGAAGGAGTCGAGCGGGTGGCGGCCAAACTCGCCACCACCGACCGTCCGTTCACCGGTGTCACCGTCGACGCCCTCGCCCCCCGGATCGACGCCATCGACCTGGACCGGCCGCTGGGTGACGCCGGCCTGGTCCTGGACGAACTGGAGGACGTCTACCTCCGCGACGCGGTCTACTTCCACCACCCCCGCTACCTCGCCCACCTCAACTGCCCGGTCGTGATCCCGGCCGTGCTCGGCGAGGCCGTCCTGTCGGCCGTCAACTCCTCCCTCGACACCTGGGACCAGTCGGCCGGCGGCACCCTCATCGAACGCAAGCTCATCGACTGGACGGCCGAACGCATCGGCCTCGGCTCGGCCGGAGACGGCGTGTTCACCTCCGGCGGCACCCAGTCCAACCTGCAGGCGCTGCTGCTGGCGAGGGAGGAGGCCAAGAGCGACTCCCTCGCCAGACTGCGTGTCTTCGCCTCCGAGGTCAGCCACTTCAGCGTGAAGAAGTCGGCGAAACTGCTCGGCCTCGGTCAGGAGTCGGTGGTCTCGGTCCCCGTCGACCACGACCAGCGCATGCAGACCGTCGCCCTCGCCCACGAGCTGGAGCGCTGCCGCCGCGACGGCCTCGTCCCCATGGCCGTCGTCGCCACCGCCGGCACCACCGACTTCGGCTCCATCGACCCGCTGCCCGAGATCGCCGAGCTGTGCGCCCAGTACGGCACCTGGCTCCACGTCGACGCGGCCTACGGCTGCGGGCTGCTCGCCTCCCTGAAGTACCGCGACCGCCTCGCGGGCATCGAGCGCGCCGACTCGGTCACCGTCGACTACCACAAGTCCTTCTTCCAGCCGGTGAGTTCCTCCGCCGTGCTGGTCCGGGACGGCTCGACCCTGCGCCACGCCACCTACCACGCGGAGTACCTCAACCCCCGCCGGATGGTGCAGGAACGCATCCCCAACCAGGTCGACAAGTCCCTGCAGACCACCCGCCGCTTCGACGCCCTCAAGCTGTGGATGACGCTGAGGGTCATGGGCGCCGACGGCATCGGCGAACTCTTCGACGAGGTGTGCGACCTGGCGGAGGAGGGCTGGCGGCACCTCGCGGCCGACCCCCGCTTCGACGTGGTCGTCCGCCCGAGCCTGTCCACGCTGGTCTTCCGCTACATCCCCGCCGCCGTCACCGACCCCGCCGAGATCGACCGGGCCAACCTCCACGCCCGCAAGGCCCTGTTCGCCTCCGGGGACGCGGTGGTCGCGGGCACCAAGGTGGGCGGCCGCCACTACCTGAAGTTCACCCTGCTCAACCCCGAGACACAGGCGTCCGACATCGCCGCCGTCCTCGACCTGATCGCCGGCCACGCCGAGCAGTACCTGGGAGAGTCCCTTGACCGCGCTTCCTGAACCCGCCCCGCGCACCCACGACTTCGTGGGCATCGGGCTCGGCCCCTTCAACCTGGGCCTGGCCTGTCTGACCGAGCCCATCGCCGAACTCGACGGCGTCTTCCTGGAGTCGAAGCCCGACTTCGAGTGGCACGCGGGCATGTTCCTGGACGGCGCCCACCTGCAGACCCCGTTCATGTCGGACCTGGTCACCCTCGCCGACCCGACCTCCCCGTACTCCTTCCTCAACTACCTCAAGGAGAAGGGACGGCTGTACTCGTTCTACATCCGCGAGAACTTCTACCCGCTGCGGGTCGAGTACGACGACTACTGCCGCTGGGCGGCGAGCAAGCTGAGCAGCGTCCGCTTCGACACGACGGTGAGCGAGGTGACGTACGAGGACGGCCACTACCTCGTGCGCACGGAGAGCGGCGACACGTTCCGGGCCCGTCATCTGGTCCTGGGTACGGGTACGGTCCCCTTCGTCCCGCAGGTGTGCAGAGGGCTGGCCGGTGATCTCTTCCACAACGCCCAGTACATGCACCGCAAGGCCGAGCTGCTGGACAAGCGGTCCATCACGATCGTGGGCAGCGGCCAGAGCGCCGCGGAGATCTACTACGAGCTGCTGGCCGAGATCGACGTTCACGGCTACCAGCTCAACTGGGTGACGCGCTCCCCGCGCTTCTTTCCTCTCGAATACACCAAGCTGACGCTGGAGATGACGTCCCCGGACTACATCGACTACTTCCGCGCCCTGCCCGAGGAAACCCGCTACCGGCTGGAGAAGCAGCAGAAGGGCCTCTTCAAGGGCATCAACTCGGACCTGATCGACTCGATCTTCGACCTGCTCTACCAGAAGAACATCCAAGGGCCCGTTCCCACGCGGCTGCTGACGAACTCCTCACTCACCAGCGCCGGTTACGACAACGGCGTCTACAGCCTGGGCTTCCATCAGGACGAGCAGGACAAGGACTTCGAGATCCGGACCGAGGGTCTGGTCCTGGCCACCGGCTATCACTACCAGCCGCCGGCCTTCCTCGAGCCGGTCCGCGACCGAATCCGCTTCGACGGGCACGGCCGGTTCGACGTCGCCCGCAACTACGCCATCGACGTCACGGGCCGCGGCGTCTTCCTGCAGAACGCCGGCGTCCACACCCACAGCGTCACCAGCCCCGACCTGGGCATGGGCGCCTACCGCAACAGCTACATCATCCGTGAGCTGCTCGGCACCGAGTACTACCCGGTGGAGAAGACGATCGCGTTCCAGGAGTTCGCCGTATGAACGCCGAAACAGCCGCCTTCACCTTCCGTCCCCTCGACCCCCTGAAGGACGCCGAACTCCTCCACTCCTGGGTCACCCACCCCAAGGCGGCCTTCTGGATGATGCAGGAGGCGACCCTGGTCGACGTCGAGCGCGCCTACATGGACATCGCGGCCGACGAGCACCACCACGCGCTGCTCGGCCTGGACCGGGACGGCGAACCGGTCTTCCTGATGGAGAAGTACGACCCCGCCCACCGTGAACTCGTCGGACTGTACGAGCCGTTGCCGGGGGACATCGGTATGCACTTCCTCACCCCGCCGACCGACACGCCCGTGCACGGCTTCACCCGTGCCGTCATCACCGCCGTCATGGCGCACCTCTTCGAGGATCCGGCGGTGGACCGTGTCGTCGTCGAGCCCGACGTCTCCAACACCGCCGTCCACGCGCTCAACGCGGCCGTCGGGTTCGTGCCCGAGCGGGAGATACGGAAGCCGGAGAAGAAGGCACTGCTGAGCTTCTGCACCCGGGAGCGGTTCGAGAAGGCGGTGCTCGTATGACCCTCGCCGACGCCGTCGCCCATCTCTCCCCCGAGCGCTGGGAGAAGGCCAACCGGCTCCTGCTGCGCAAGGCGCTCGCCGAGTTCGCGCACGAGCGGCTGATCACACCGGAGCGGGACGGGGACGCGTACGTCGTCCGCAGCGACGACGGCCTCACCCGCTACCGCTTCACCGCCACCCGCCGCGCCCTCGACCACTGGCAGGTCGACGCCGGCTCCATCACCCGGCACCGCGAGGGCAGTGAACTCCCGCTCGCCGCACTGGACTTCTTCATCGAGCTGAAGGACTCCCTCGGCCTGAGGGACGAGATCCTGCCGGTCTACCTCGAGGAGATCTCCTCCACCCTCTCCGGCACCTGCTACAAACTCAGCAAACCGCAGATCCCGGTCGCCGAGCTGGCCCGGTCCGGCTTCCAGGCGATCGAGACCGGGATGACCGAGGGCCACCCCTGCTTCGTCGCCAACAACGGCCGGCTCGGCTTCGGCGTCCACGAGTACCTGTCGTACGCGCCCGAGACCGCGAGCCCGGTCCGGCTCGTCTGGCTGGCGGCCCACCGGTCGCGTGCCGCGTTCACGGCGGGCGTCGGCATCGAGTACGAGTCCTTCGTACGGGAGGAACTGGGCGCGGCGACCGTAGAGCGCTTCGAGGGCATCCTGCGCGACCAGGGTCTCGACCCGGCGGACTACCTGCTCATCCCCGTGCACCCCTGGCAGTGGTGGAACAAGCTCACCGTCACCTTCGCCGCCGAGGTCGCCCGCCGCCACCTGGTGTGTCTCGGCGAGGGCGAGGACGAGTACCTGGCCCAGCAGTCCATCCGGACCTTCTTCAACACCTCCCACCCCGAGAAGCACTATGTGAAGACCGCTCTGTCGGTCCTCAACATGGGCTTCATGCGCGGTCTTTCGGCCGCGTACATGGAGGCGACCCCGGCCATCAACGACTGGCTGGCCCAGCTGATCGAGGGCGACCCGGTGCTCAAGTCGACCGGACTGGGCGTCATCCGCGAGCGGGCCGCCGTCGGCTACCGGCATCTGGAGTACGAGAAGGCGACCGACCGCTACTCGCCGTACCGCAAGATGCTCGCGGCGCTGTGGCGGGAGAGCCCGGTGGCCTCCCTCCGGGACGGCGAGTCGCTCGCGACGATGGCCTCCCTCGTCCACGTCGACCACGAGGGCGCCTGTTTCGCGGGCGCCCTGATCGAGCGGTCGGGCCTCCCGCCGACGGAGTGGCTGCGGCGCTATCTGCGGGCGTACTACACCCCGTTGCTGCACAGCTTCTACGCCTACGACCTGGTGTACATGCCGCACGGCGAGAACGTGATCCTCGTCCTGAAGGACGGTGTCGTGCAGCGGGCGGTCTACAAGGACATAGCCGAGGAGATCGCCGTGATGGACCCGGACGCGGTGCTGCCGCCGACGGTCGAGCGGCTGCGGGTCGACGTCCCCGAGGACAAGAAACTCCTGTCCGTCTTCACGGACGTCTTCGACTGCTTCTTCCGCTTCCTCGCGGCCGACCTGGCCACCGCGGGGATCCTGGAGGAGGACGACTTCTGGCGGACGGTCGCGGAGGTCACCCGCGAGTACCAGGAGTCGGTGCCGGAACTCGCCGAGAAGTTCGAGCGGTACGACCTGTTCGCCCCCGAGTTCGCCCTGTCCTGCCTCAACCGGCTCCAGCTGCGCGACAACCGGCAGATGGTGGACCTGGCCGACCCCTCCGGCGCGCTTCAGCTCGTCGGCAACCTGAAGAACCCGATCGCCGGGTTCTGACCGGGAACGGACGGGCACCCCGGAGTACGGTCCTCCGGGGTGCCCGTTCAGCCCATGACCCTTGTGCGGGGCCCTACTTCGCCGGCCAGGGGACCTGCGGCGAGCGGTAGTAGTCGATGCCGAGCGCCTCCCACCGGGGGCCCTGCGCCGCGAGCCGCACCTTGTAGGCGTCCCAGTCGTGCGTGGCGGCCGGTGACCAGCCGAGCTCGGCGGCGCCCGCAAGCCTCGGGAAAGCCATGTAGTCGATGTCGGCGTCCGTCACGATGGTCTCGGTCCACAGCGGCGCCTCGACACCCCTGATCGCCGAAGCCGGTGCCCCGGGGAGGTAGCTGCCCGGGTCCCAGTCGTACGCCCGCTTCACGTCCACCAGTCCGGCCCAGTCCTGTCCGAGCGGGGTGTCCTCGGTGTACTTCATGTCGAGGTAGATCCGGTCGGCGGGCGAGAGGATCAGCCCGGTGCCGTTCTGGGCCGCCTTCGCGACCTGTGCCTTCTCCGCCGCGTCGGTGTCGTCCAGGCCCCAGTACTGGGCGATGGCCCCCTTGGCCGGGTGCGCGCCGGTCAGCTGGTGCCAGCCGATCACCGTCTTGCCGTACTTGGCGACGATCGGCTGCACCCGGTCCATGAACTTCACGTAGTCCGCGTGGCTGGTGGACTGTGCCTCGTCGCCGCCGATGTGCAGATAGCGGCCCGGGGTGATCGCCGCCAGCTCGCGGATCACGTCGTCCACGAAGTCGTATGTGATCTCCTTGCCGACGCAGAGCGAGCTGAAGCCGACGTCGGTGCCGGTGTAGAGCGGGGGTGCCACTCCGTCGCAGTTCAGGTCGGCGTAGGAGGCGAGGGCCGCGTTGGTGTGGCCGGGCATGTCGATCTCGGGGACGACCTCCAGATAGCGGGAGGCCGCGTAGCGGACGATCTCCTGGTAGTCGGCCTTGGTGTAGTAGCCGCCCTTGCCGCCGCCGACCTCGGTCGAGCCGCCGTAGGTGGTCAGGCGCGGCCAGGAGTTGACGGCGATGCGCCAGCCCTGGTCGTCGCTGAGGTGCAGGTGCAGTTCGTTGATCTTGTAGAGGGCGAGCTGGTCGATGTAGCGCTTGACCTGCTCCACCGTGAAGAAGTGACGGGAGACGTCGAGCATCGCGCCCCGGTAGGCGTAGCGCGGGGTGTCCACAATCGTGCCGCCCGCGACCAGCCAGGGCCCCGGCTGCACCGAGTCCTTCTCCACCGCGGCCGGGAGCAGTTGGCGCAGGGTCTGCACGCCGTGGAAGAGGCCCGCGGGCCGGGCCGCGGTGATGGTGACGCCGCCGCGCCCGCTGACGAGCCGGTAGCCCTCGGTGCCGAACGGGCCGGACTCCAGCCGGAGTTGGATGCCCGAGCGGTGTCCGTGGGACGTCACCGGCAGCGCGTAGCCGGTGGACGGGCGCAGGATGTCCGCGAGATAGGTGCCGATACGGCGGCCCGCGCCGGAGTCGGGGACGCGGATCGCGGTGTCCCGGGTGACGCGGTACGCCGATCCGCCCGGGGTGACCGACGCGGGCGCCGGAACCACCCGGCCGAGCGGGCTCGCCTTCGCCGGGGGTGCGGGCGCGGCGCCGGCGGTGAAGGCGCCCGCGGCCGCCACGAGCAGCAGGGATCCGAGAACTCGGGCCATGCGCGGTGCCCTTCTGTGGTGCCGTCTCACGTGAGCTCCCTTCGACAGGGGCCAGGATTGGTAGAGACCACTCTCCCGCAGAAGCGGTGAAACAATCACCCCATGGCGGAAATCATCCAGAAGGACGGCACCTGGGCCTTCGACGGCGACGCCCTGCGGCTGACCCCCGGACGGGACCGCAACGTCAGTCTGCTGCGCCGTACGCTGGGTGAACTCGTCGTCCCGCTCGGCGCGTTGGCCGGGATCTCGTTCGAGCAGGGCAAGAAGTCGGGGCGGCTGAGACTCCGGCTGCGCGACGGCGCCGACCCGCTCCTGCACGCCTCCGGCGGACGCCTCACCGAGCCCAACGACCCCTACCAACTCCTCGTCGAGTCCGACCGCTATGGCGTCGCCGAGTACTTCACGGACGAGGTCAGGAGCGCCCTGCTGCTGGACGAGGTCCCCTCCGACCCGGTGAACGAGTATCTGCTGCCGGGTCCGTCCGTGCCGCTGTCGGTCTCCGCCGGGGACGGCACGGCGAGCTTCGACGGCGAGCGGGTACGGCTGGAGTGGAACTGGAAGACGGAGGACGCCAAGGCCGCCGCCGGCAACCGCGTCCTGGCCCTCGCGGACGTCCTCGCCGTGGAGTGGCAGCCCGCGGTGGGCCTGGAGAACGGGCATCTGCGGTTCACCGTACGCGGCGGACAGACCAAGGCGCCGGCCAAGTACGACCCCAACTCGGTGGAGCTGTGGGGCTTCAAGAAGGACCCGCTGATGGCGCTGGTCGCCGCGGCCGTACAGGCCCGGCTGCCGCATCCGTCGGCGGCGGCCGTGGCGGACGCACCGCCCGCGGAGCCCAAGCGGCTCGGGCCCGCCGAGGAGCGCGAGCACGACCACGACGCGCTGCTGCGGCGGCTGCGGGAACTCGGCGAGCTGCACCGCACCGGGGTGCTCACCGACGAGGAGTTCCAGCTGGCCAAACAGGCGATCCTCAAGCGCATGTAGCGCGACGAGGACCGCCTGCCGGGTGTGCGCCCCGCCTTCCGGGCACACGGACTGCCATGCGTCGGGAGCTACTTGGCCCGGCGCGCCACCGTGAAGTGGTCGATGCGGTCACCGGTCTCGGCGATGCCCGACACCTTCAGCTTCGCGTAACGCCCCTTCTGCGCGGGCTCGACGTCCACGCGCAGGAAGGAGTAGTTGAGGTAGCGCACCCGGGACCAGGCGACGGTCTCGTTGACCTTGCCGTCCTTGGTGTTGATGAAGGAGGCGACCGAGTCGACCTCGTTCAGGTGGCCCTCGTAGGAGTCCGGCGCGGTGAACGCGTACAGGCTGCGGCCCGCGGCGCCCGCCGTCACGTAGACGACACCCTCGGTCTCGGGGTACGCGGTCTCGCCGATCGGGAGCTTCTTGGTGACCTTGTTGCCCTTGATCACGTCGGTGCGCTCGTACTGGTGGTTGTGGCCGTTGATGACCAGGTCCACCGTGTACTTCTCGAACAGCGGCACCCACTCCTGTCGCACGCCCCCCTCGGAGGCGTGCGCGGTGGAGGTGCAGTAGGCGCAGTGGTGGAAGAACACGACGATGAAGTCGATGTCCTTCGACGCCCGGAACTTCTTCAGCTGCCCCTCGAACCACGTGGTCTGGGTGCCGCCGGAGATGCCGAGGTTGGCCGGGATCTCGAAGGAGACGTCGTTCGGGTCCAGCGAGATGACCGCGGTGTTGCCGTAGACGAAGGAGTAGACACCCGGCAGGTTCTTCTTGTCCGGCCCGTTGTCCGGGAGCGAGAAGCGGGCCTCCTCGCCGCCGTAACCGTTGGGCGAGTACCAGGCCTCCATGTCGTGGTTGCCGTAACTCACCATCCACGGCACGGACTTGGCGACCGACTCGGTCTGCGCGAGGAACTGGTCCCAGACGCGGGAGTCGAAGCCGGTGTCGGCGGTCTTGCCCTGCCCGGCCGGGTCGGCGTAGGCGATGTCTCCGGCGTGCAGGTGGAAGGACGGGTTCTGGCCGAGGATCAGGCTGTCGTTGGCCAGGCCGTGGTAGCTGACGCCCTGGTCGCCGAAGGCCGTGAAGGTGAACGGCTTGCTGCGGTCGGGGGCGGTGGTGAAGGTGCCCAGGGTGCCGAGCAGGTGCGGCTCGGCCGGGTCGAAGCCCTGGTGGCCGACGCCGTAGTAGTAGGTCCGGCCCGGGCGCAGGTGGGTCAGCTTGGCGTGCACGTAGTACTGCGTGTGGTCAGCGCTCGCGCCGACGCCGGCCGGGGTGTAGAGGGTGCGGATCTCGGCTTCGATCTTGCGGGAGAGGTCCCACGGGTGGGCGCCGATGCGGATGAAGGGCTTCTTCACCGCGACCGGGACCTGCCAGGAGACGGTGATCTCGGTGCTCGCGTCGTTGCCGAACGCGAGGTGCCGGCCGAACGGGGCCACGAGCGAGCCGTCGACGTATTCGGTCGAGGTGTGGCTCTGCGTCGGCGTGGCTGCCTGGGCGACCGCACCCGGCACGAACGCGCCACCGGCGACGGCGCCGATCGTGACGGCCCCGCCTCTCATCAGGTTGCGCCGCGAGAATCTCGCGCGCAGGTACTCGTGCTGCTCGGCCATGCTCATGCGCTCGGCCAGCTGCTCCGGTACTCCCATAC
This sequence comes from Streptomyces sp. NPDC005799, assembly GCF_040630525.1. Classification (NCBI taxonomy): domain Bacteria; kingdom Bacillati; phylum Actinomycetota; class Actinomycetes; order Kitasatosporales; family Streptomycetaceae; genus Streptomyces; species Streptomyces sp. NPDC005799. The sequence goes on along the minus strand of NZ_JBEXXQ010000001.1, from coordinate 6,919 downwards.
GAGGTATGTCCATGACGACTGAAACTCGTCCACATGAGCAACGGCCCACAAGACCCAGGATGGACAGATCGCAAACAGAGGTTCATAAGAACACCAAAGAGCGTCAGGAGCAGCTTGCCCGGTATCGGGCAGGATTCTTGCGAAACCCTCTCCGGTACCTCAGGATCTACCGGGTGCACGACGAACTTGTCGATCATCTGACGCGGTCCACGCCCCTGAGCCGGGGCGAGGCGCTGCGGGTGATCCAGGACGTGCTCGCCTACTTCGACGAGACGACCACCGAGTACGTCCGTCGCCGCCACCGCGAGCTGCAGGCCCAGGGCCTGGTGAACGCGGAGATCTTCGAACGGATCGAGGCGGACCTGAAATACCGGGCGGTCGCGCCGCCGGAGCTTACGCTCAGGCAGTTGCGCCGCATCGTCTACGGCTGAGGGACTCATCTGTATGTGCGGAATCGTCGGATACATCGGGAAGCGTGATGTGGCTCCCCTCCTGCTGGAGGGCCTGCAGCGCCTCGAATACCGCGGCTACGACTCGGCGGGTATCGTGGTGACCTCCCCGAAGGCCGCCGGTCTGAGGATGGTCAAGGCCAAGGGCCGCGTGCGCGACCTGGAGGCGAAGGTCCCGGCCCGCTTCAAGGGCACCACCGGCATCGCCCACACCCGCTGGGCCACCCACGGCGCCCCCTCCGACGTCAACGCCCACCCGCACCTGGACGCGGAGAACAAGGTCGCCGTCGTCCACAACGGCATCATCGACAACGCCTCCGACCTGCGCCGCAAGCTGGAGGCGGACGGCGTGCAGTTCCTCTCCGAGACCGACACCGAGGTCCTCACCCACCTCATCGCCCGCTCCCAGGCCGAGACCCTGGAGGAGAAGGTCCGCGAGACCCTCCGGGTCATCGAGGGCACGTACGGCATCGCCGTGCTGCACGCCGACTTCCCCGACCGCATCGTGGTGGCGCGAAACGGCTCCCCGGTCGTCCTCGGCGTCGGCGAGAAGGAGATGTTCGTCGCCTCCGACATCGCCGCCCTCGTCACCCACACGCGGCAGATAGTGACCCTCGACGACGGCGAGATGGCCACCCTCAAGGCCGACGACTTCCGCACCTACACCACCGAGGGCACCCGTACGACGTCCGAGCCGACCACCGTGGAGTGGGAGGCGGCCTCCTACGACATGGGCGGCCACGACACGTACATGCACAAGGAGATCCACGAGCAGGCCGAGGCGGTCGACCGCGTCCTGCGCGGCCGGATCGACGACCGCTTCTCCACCGTGCACCTCGGCGGCCTCAACCTGGACGCCCGCGAGGCCCGGCAGATCCGCCGGGTGAAGATCCTCGGCTGCGGCACCAGCTACCACGCGGGCATGATCGGCGCCCAGATGATCGAGGAGCTGGCCCGCATCCCCGCCGACGCCGAGCCGGCCTCCGAGTTCCGCTACCGCAACGCCGTGGTGGACCCCGACACCCTGTACGTGGCCGTCTCCCAGTCCGGCGAGACCTACGACGTCCTCGCCGCCGTCCAGGAGCTCAAGCGCAAGGGCGCCCGGGTCTTCGGCATCGTGAACGTGGTCGGCTCGGCGATCGCCCGCGAGGCGGACGCGGGCATCTACGTCCACGCGGGCCCGGAGGTCTGCGTCGTCTCCACCAAGTGCTTCACGAACACCACGGTCGCCTTCGCCCTCCTCGCCCTCCACCTGGGCCGTACCCGTGACCTCTCGGTGCGCGACGGCAAGCGCATCATCGAGGGCCTGCGCAAGCTGCCTGCGCAGATCACCGAGGTCCTGAAGCAGGAGGCGGAGATCAAGAAGCTGGCCGAGCAGTACGCCGACGCCCGCTCGATGCTCTTCATCGGCCGCGTCCGCGGCTACCCGGTGGCCCGCGAGGCCTCCCTGAAGCTCAAGGAGGTCTCCTACATCCACGCGGAGGCCTACCCCGCCTCCGAGCTCAAGCACGGCCCCCTGGCCCTCATCGAACCGGCCCTCCCCACGGTCGCGATCGTCCCCGACGACGACCTCCTGGAGAAGAACCGCGCCGCGATGGAGGAGATCAAGGCCCGCAGCGGCAGGATCCTGGCGGTGGCCCACCAGCGCCAGGAGAAGGCCGACGAGACGATCGTCGTCCCGAAGAACGAGGACGAACTGGACCCCATCCTGATGGGCATCCCCCTCCAACTCCTGGCCTACCACACGGCCTTGGCCCTGGGCCGCGACATCGACAAGCCAAGGAACCTCGCAAAGTCAGTGACGGTTGAGTAGAGGCTTTTGTCTTTGGGGGCGCGGGGCACTGCGCGACAAGCCCCCACCGCCCCGCAGAGGCCACACAACAGAACGGACCCCCACGTGATGCCACCAGTCACGGGGGGTCCGTCCATATCGCCGGGGAAGTCGCCCACCCCCCGGCCGGCGCAGCTAACCGGTGGCCGTCACACCCCGGCCCGCAGCGCGTCGCGGAAGCACCGTCGGCCAGTGCGCGAGCGCGGCGGTCGCCGCGTACCAGGCAACGGCCCCCGCCGCCACGGCGAACCAGCCGCCGACCTTCGTGAGTGAACCGCTCGTCGCGAACTGCGCGATGGCGAGCAGCACGAGGGAGACGAAGAACAACCCGTAGGCGCCCTGGTCGAGTTGGTCCCCACCGGCGAGGGTCAGGGTCAGGGTGACGAGGGCGAACAGCAGCAGGAACAGCCCTGCCGCGTGGGCGGACATCGCGTTACCGGCCGTGACGGCCCAGGTGAACCACAGGGCGCCGAGCGCCGAGTAGGCCGTACCTGTCACCGCGTCACGGTCGCGGAAGGCGAACAGACCGGCGACGAACAGCGCGACGCCGCCTACATAGTGGGCCAGTGACACCGCGTCAGCGGCCGAGACCCCGTTGATCACGTCGGTGTGTCCGAGGCCGAACGCCAACAGGGTGATTCCCAGGGCGAGTCGGCCGACCACGGTGGTGGTCGCGCTCCCGGCGGAGACATCTTTGTCCACGGCGGGCTCCCTTCGTGCATGTGCAGTTGTGCGGTGATCCGTATATGCCCTTCACAAGGGCACAAACACCTCTACGCACGAGTAGTTTCTGGCTGCACACAGGGAGTTGACGGTGAGTCGGGAGTGCGGGCCGGGAGACCGGACCGGCACTCAGGGAATGACGATGACGGGCCGCTTCGCCCGCTTGGCGAGCCGCCCCGCGACGGAGCCGAAGATGCGCCCCACGATGCCGTGCGTCGATCCGACGACGATCGCGTCGGCCTCGTACTCCCGCCCGACCTCTTCGAGTTCATGGCAGATGTCACCGCCGCGCTCGACCAGGATCCAGGGCACCTCGGCCAGATAGTCGGCGCAGGCGAGTTCGAGTCCCAGCACCTCGGTGCGGTGGTCCGGCACGTCCACGAAGACCGGCGGCTCACAGCCCGCCCACACCGTGGTCGGCAGCCGGTTGGCTACATGGACGATGATCAGGCCCGAGCCGGAGCGATGGGCCATGCCGATGGCGTAGGACAGAGCGCGCTCACTGGACGTGGAGCCGTCGAAACCGACGACCACGCCGTGCTTGAAGGCGGGATCGCAGGAATGGCGTGGCTCTTCCGCCGCCAGGGGCTCGGCCGCCGTGGGGTCGGCGACGGGCCGCTTGCGGTCCCTGGGTTCGAAGAATTCGTGACCGGCCATGGCTGTCTCGGCGTTTTGATCCTTTATGGGAGGGACGACAGTGTGCGGCGGAGCTGTGTCCGGGAATCATCTTTCCCGCCCCATACCCCCAAGGGTACGGCGCCACGCCTCCTTAGCCCAGTTCCCGCCCACGGTCCGTGGGGGTTCCAGGGAGCATGCACGAGGGGACGCCCGTAACGCAATGGTTGCTGCGCTGTACAGGCGGTTCGCACAGGATTCACCTACTCGGCGGCCGACCGGGGCAGGCGTACAGTGACCGACCGGTCGAACACGCGTTGAACCCCGTAATCCACGTCCCAGGGAGCACGCATGTCCGCACCGCACCGCACCCCCGACCCTCCCCGCGCGGCCGACCCGCCCCAGGACACCGCGACCGATGTCGTCCGCTGGGCGGTCTTCTCCTGCGTCCTGGTCCCCGTGGTCCTCCTCTGGTACGGCACCTCGCTCGCCGGTGCCGCGGGCACCGCCCTCGGTCTCGCCGCCGTCACCGCCGCGTGCCGGCTGCTGCTGCGCCAGTCGGAGCGGGGCGCGGCACGCCTGCTCACCGACGAGCGGGCGCCCCGTCGCGGCCGTCGGCACCGGATCGGAACGGGGGCGCACAGAGGCGCTCGTCACACTGGTGGAAATACACCGGTCGGCTGACCGGTTTCCGCGCACGCGCCCGGCGCTTTTCAGCCAACTTCACACGACCGCTTGTCGCCACCCGGCACCACCCCCCAACCCCCGTTCGACCTGCACATACAGGGGGTACGGGCCCCCGCGCACCCTATGTGGATTGGCCACTGCGACAAGGCGCACTTCCCTGCACGGCCCACGAGTGCAACGCTTCGTGATCGAATGCTTCACGCCAAGTTGCCATGTCGACAATGTGCCGGTTCCCGAACTGGGTCACCCCGGCACCACGGGACACAGTAGATTCGATCTTGACGTCTTACGGCGGGGGACTCGTGCAGGACCGAGGGGAAACGTGCAGGAGCGACACAACCGAGGAGCCGCGACCACCGAGGGGGGCTTAGCAGTATGAGCCACGACTCCACTGCCGCGCCGGAAGCCGCGGCCCGGAAGCTTTCCGGGCGACGCCGCAAGGAGATCGTCGCGGTGCTGCTGTTCAGCGGCGGCCCCATCTTCGAGAGTTCCATTCCGCTGTCGGTGTTCGGGATTGACCGCCAGGACGCCGGCGTGCCGCGCTACCGCTTGTTGGTGGCGGCCGGCGAGGAAGGCCCGCTGCGGACCACAGGGGGCCTGGAACTCACCGCGCCACATGGCCTGGAGGCGATCTCACGCGCCGGGACGGTCGTCGTGCCGGCCTGGCGTTCGATCACCTCCCCGCCGCCGGAGGAGGCGCTCGACGCACTGCGTCGGGCGCACGAGGAAGGCGCCCGCATCGTCGGGCTGTGCACCGGCGCCTTCGTCCTGGCCGCGGCGGGCCTGCTGGACGGCCGTCCCGCGACGACGCACTGGATGTACGCACCGACGCTGGCCAAGCGCTATCCGTCGGTGCATGTGGATCCGAGGGAACTCTTCGTCGACGACGGAGACGTACTGACGTCCGCCGGTACGGCGGCCGGAATCGACCTCTGCCTCCACATCGTGCGCACCGACCACGGCAACGAGGCGGCCGGCGCCCTGGCCCGCCGTCTCGTCGTCCCGCCGCGCCGGACGGGAGGCCAGGAGCGCTACCTGGACCGCTCTTTACCAGAGGAGATCGGCGCCGACCCGCTCGCCGAGGTCGTCGCCTGGGCGCTGGAGCACCTGCACGAGCAGTTCGACGTCGAGACGCTGGCGGCACGCGCGTACATGAGCCGTCGCACCTTCGACCGCCGCTTCCGCTCGCTGACGGGTTCGGCCCCGCTCCAGTGGCTGATCACGCAACGAGTGCTCCAGGCCCAGCGTCTCCTGGAGACCTCCGACTACTCGGTCGACGAGGTCGCGGGCCGCTGCGGCTTCCGCTCGCCGGTGGCCCTGCGCGGCCACTTCCGCCGTCAGCTGGGCTCGTCGCCGGCGGCCTACCGCGCCGCGTACCGGGCCCGCCGCCCGCAGGGCGACAAGCCTACGGACGTGGAACCGACGCCGGGTCCCGCGGCCCCGGGTCCGAGCCTCCACCCGGAGGGCCCGGTCCCGCTGCAGAGCCGCCGCGCGGCGGCGAGCGCGGTGGGTTCGGGAGCGACCCTCTCGACCGCCGCGACGGCGTCGGTGGACAACGGCCGCGAGATGTACGTCACCGGCCGGGCGAGCGTGCCGGGCCAGCGCAGCGGAGCCTGACTCGAAACGCCGGGCGGATTCCAGCCCGCCCGGCGTTCGGGGGCCCTGCGCCCCACCCCCTGTACCTCTCCCCCGGTACGCCGACCCCGGCACCGGGCATCCCAAAAGCGAGCGCCCGCTTTAGGGTGGTCGCATGAACGATCGCATGGTGTGGATCGACTGCGAGATGACCGGCCTCTCGCTGTCCGACGACGCTCTCATCGAGGTGGCCGCCCTCGTCACCGACTCCGAGCTGAACGTACTCGGCGAGGGAGTCGACATCGTCATCCGGCCGCCGGACCAGGCGCTGGAGACGATGCCGGAGGTGGTGCGTCAGATGCACACCGCGTCCGGGCTGCTCGCCGAGCTCCCCGGCGGCACGACCCTGGCGGACGCGGAGGACCAGGTCCTCACCTATGTCCGCGAACACGTCAAGGAGCCGGGCAAGGCGCCCCTGTGCGGCAACTCGGTCGGCACCGACCGCGGTTTCCTCCTCCGCGACATGCCCACCCTCGAGGACTACCTCCACTACCGCATCGTCGACGTCAGCTCCATCAAGGAACTCGCCCGGCGCTGGTACCCGCGGGCCTACTTCAACAGCCCCGAGAAGAACGGCAACCACCGCGCCCTCGCCGACATCCGCGAGTCGATCGCCGAGCTCCGCTACTACCGCGAGGCGATCTTCGTACCCCAGCCCGGCCCCGACTCGGACACCGCGAGGACGATCGCGGCGAAGCACGTCCTGCCTGCTCAGTAGCGTCCCCGGGGCCCAGGGAGGGCCCCTGCGAAAGCCGTGCGCGAGCACCCCTTCGGACCCTGTACACTTTTTCTCGGCCGGTCGGGGAAACCACAGATCTCAACCGCTGGTCGTGGTGGGTGTAGCTCAGCTGGTAGAGCACCTGGTTGTGGTCCAGGATGTCGCGGGTTCGAGTCCCGTCACTCACCCTGAATGATCAAGGGGTTGACCTGGTAAAACAGGCCAACCCCTTGATTCTTTTATCTTTTTGGCCAAACCACG